>NZ_JBLLLQ010000032.1:0-50603 GCF_047737915.1 Lysinibacillus sp. NPDC056185 | reverse complement strand
GAACTGTTCAAAACAGAAATGGACTGCGAACGCATAGTTACTCAGGAATCCCACTGACATTAGTCAGCTTGTCCCTTTAGGGGTGGGAGTCTCAAGTTCAGCACTTAAAGATGAAGTATCCATACCTCGCATCTCAAATACTTTCGCACGTCCTCTATAAAACTTTTCTTCTTGAGAAGCATGATTTATCACACGGCTTTCATTATGTTTAACATATTGATCGATTAAGTCATCGAAGCCCTGTTTCATATCACCTGTTAAATACTTTTCACTAAAAATTTTTAAAGCAGCTGTTGAAGCAGCGAGTTCCAACTGTGCTTCTGTAGAACTTAATTCTTGTGTAATTGGCGTCCGTCCTACTTTAATATCCCTTCCTTTCATCTGGGATATATCCAAATTATCTAGACCGTCCGTTATGTCTACCAGCATATTTTCTATGTCGTCAATTGTGTGTGATTCTTTGCCCGTAAAAAAGCCCGTGTCACTCAAATATTGACTAAAAATAAGCCACTGATCCAGTGGACGATACGAAAAAATATCGGAAGGATCAGGATTTACCGATCGCATGTCCATCTCTGCGATTTCTTTCTCTGTCATAGCTTTTAAATACTTTACTTCATCAGATAGAGTGAGTGTATATGCTTTACCATCACGTTCAACTTCAATTTCATTTTTTCCGCCAAGTGGTTGCCCCTTTACAAGGTTAGGATTGCTAAGCGCCTCTTGTCTATGGTACTCCCTAACTGCACCTTCATACAGAAGATTAATTTGCACTTCATTCACCTCATCGTTTATTCCAATTTAGTTAAGAAAGCTTTCGTTGGTAATACATTTATACCAGCACCGTAATATATTTAATTTCAGCCTATATTAAAAGAAATTAAATACGAACCACATAGTATATAGGGTCAAAATAGTTTTATTTAACCATAAATTATAATTTATTACCAAATAACAATAATTTGTCTTATTTAAACAAAAACTCAAGTATCGCAACTGTTGCTAAGAAAAATCATGAGAGGAGTTTTCACTTTGTAGTCCAAGTTCCCTTTACCACCCGGTGTAGAATCGAATGTACTTCCTGTCATGATTGGACCTCAAGTAATTTGTTGTCCGATATATTGTGGGTCAACTTTGTATTGTTTACACCATGGCTACGCTATACATATTGACGTGCTTGGGATTAGACTTGCTAAAAAAATCCCGATTATCAAATAATATGATAATCGGGATTTTGAATAAGTATATTATAAAAGTTCTTTACGTAATTCAGCAGCTGATTTTGGGGATAACAGACCGAATGGGATATCGAATACTGTTTTTGCACCTTTGTCTCCTGCTTGATTTAAGCGATGAGCTGCACGTGCAAAAGCTACTAGAACACTAGAAGTGAAGTTTGGATTACTTTCAAGCTTTAATGAGAATTCAAGAATTTGTTTTTCGTTAGCGCCGCTTTCACCACTACGAATTACGAATCCACCGTGAGGCATGCCAGTGTGGTTTGCTTTAAATTCCTCTTCAGAAATAAAGTTTACTGTAGTATCATACTCATCAAAATAGTTCGGCATCGTCACAATTTCTTGCTCAACTTTTGTAGCATCTGTACCTTCCTGAAGAACAACCCAGCATTCACGTGCATGTTTTTCACGCGTTGTCAGCTCAGGATTTTCACCGTTACGAACACGGTCTACAGCCTCTTTAATTGGTAATGTGTATTGTACTGCATTTTTAACACCTTCGATGCGACGGATAGCATCTGAGTGTCCTTGACTTAAACCGTCTCCCCAGAAAGTATAAGTTGTGCCCACTGGTAGAACTGCCTCCCCAAGTATACGATTTAATGAGAACAAACCTGGATCCCAGCCAACTGAAATGACTGATACTTTTCCAGATTCTTGAGCTGCTGCATCGACTGCCTCGAAAAACTCAGGAATCTTCGCATGCGTATCAAAGCTATCAATTGTATTAAACCATTGTGCAAAGTGTGGTCCTTGTTCAGGTAAATCTGTTGCTGAGCCACCACATAAAATCATTACATCAATGTCATTTTGAAATTTTTCAGCATCATCTACTAAATATACACTTGCATTACTTGCAATTTTTACAGTTGAAGGATCGCGACGTGTGAATACCGCTACTAATTCCATATCTGGATTTTGCGAGATAGCATACTCTACTCCGCGCCCTAAATTTCCATAACCTACAATACCTACTCGAATTGCACTCATTAAAAATTCCTCCTCACGATTACGTGACTCTGTGAAACCTTTCACGTTAAATCTAATTACAATAATACGTTTTGTCAGGAAAATTCACAATAGTTTGAGTACGTGTTTTTCTCTTGGAATTATACAAGTTTTCTATGATTTCTATTCGTTAATGGCATGAATACGGTTACATTTTACTAATGCAACTTCTTTCAGAGTATGTACAAACATCCTCTAAAAGAAGTTATAGCCTCCAGACGCAATTATGCCAAGACATAATTGACTGACAAAACTTTAAGTTTTCGTTAAAGCCTTGTAAATGAAGACTATTCCGACCGCATGTCTTGTACAATAACACTAACGACAAAGGGGGCATGTTGAATGAAAAGTAATTGTTATTCACCAAGCACAACATTGGAACAAGGAGAATTACTTGCTTGTCCATTCCAAAATGCACAAAAATCTGCTAAAGCTCACATGGAAGCTAAGGCAAAGCGCAAAAGATTTTCACCTAACAAACACCAATGTATAAGGGTTATACCTTTTGGCGTTATAGACGAAACCCTAAATATCTCCGTACAAAACCAACGAGTCGATGAGATTAACTTCTACCATAGCGGCAAGGAGATTGCACGCTGGTTGATTAAAAAAAGTGAATACAATAAGCTGTAGTATCCCTCACTGTATCTCCTGTGCCAATTCGGAAAGTCGCTTTTCATTCATAATGTGATAGGCATTCTTTCTCTTTTCTAAAATTTTTTCTTCACAAAATTGCGCCAGTACATATAATAAATGCCGATAGGAAACCCCTAAATATTCACAGATTTCCGTATGCTTTTCTTTATAGATACCTTGATCTGACGATAATTGGATAAAGGCAGCAAGTCGATTTTCAAGTGGATACGCTTGATTTTGTGTATATTTTGACGTCATTTTGGTCGACTTTTCCCCTAAAAACACACAAAGTTTACGTAAAAATAGTACATCCGTGAGTAACTTTTCTTTGCAGGACTGTGTAATCGAAAAACAAATCGTCTCGGTTACTGTCTGAATCCCCTTCGTATATCTCGCCTCATTAAGCAACTCAATTTCACCCATAAAACGCGGTGGCTCTGGGTATTCGATAAGTGAGACCTTGCCGTTTTTATGCGTCATATATATTTTCGCTTTCCCTTCAATCATGTAGTATAGCGTATCCGGAAATGATCCTTCTTGAAAAATCCATTCGCCTTTGTCAAACTTACATACCTCCAGAAATGGATTTATATCAAATGAGAAAAAATCATCAATTGGATATTTATCGAGATAGTATGAACGTTCCTCAGCTGTCAGTATATGCATTTTTTCACTCTCTCCTCTTGAAAAATGTGAGATATCTCACATTATTGTACCGATGAACGTGCTATTATTCAACATAGTTAAATTGGAGGTACGGAAAATTTATGAACAATCAACGATGGCTTTCTCAAAATTTCTTTGCATTTTTCTTTACATGGGGTATTTTCTTACCTTACTGGACTGGTTGGCTTGTAGATGCCAAACATCTTACTGTCTCACAGGCTAGCGTCATAATGGGCTGCGGTCTTTTAGCACGAGCAACTTCAAATCTATTTTTCTTCCCGACGCTTGCAAAATATGTGCACAAAAAACGACTCGTTAGTATTCTAGCAATAGGTGCCCTCATCACAACTTTATTTTACTTACTAAGCACGAGCTTTATCTCGCTTCTTATTGTTACCCTTTTATTTAGCGTTTTCTATCCAGCACTGCTACCTGCCGTTGAAAGTAGTGCGGCAACGCTCGTACAGCATGGAAATGTACACTATGGTAAAAGCCGCTCCTATGGTTCCCTTGGCTTTGTCATTGCAGTATTAATCATTAGTATGCTGACAGGTGCATTTGGCAATAACATTATCTTTTGGAGTATGGTGGTTGGCCTGATCGGTATGCTGTTGATGCAACAAATGGCTACACCAAAAGAGTTACTCGTTGTACCGACAAAAGAACAACGTGCAAAATCATTGTCGATGAAAACATTATGGACAATTAAAGGCTTCCCTATTGTTTTATTAGTTGTTATTCTGTTGCAAGGCGCACATGCTTCTTATTACAGCTACGGCTATATATATTTAGGTGATCTACATGTTGATCCATTCTATATGGGGATGATTATTAACATCGCCGTAATTTGCGAAATCTTATACTTTATGAAGGCTGATACACTATTTAATAAATGGCGCTCATCTTCTTTATTACTTTTAGCAGCGAGTGGTTCATCATTACGTTGGCTACTCATTTACCTATTCCCGAATGTCTGGGTATTTATCGCTTCTCAAACATTACATGCATTATCATTTGCTCTCGCGCATTTCGCTTTCATCGGCTATTTAACAAAAACATTGCCGAAGGAGCAAATTCCGAATGCACAAGGCCTTTATTCTGCATTAGCAATGGGATTAAGTACAGCGATCCTTACATTTTTAGGTGGCTATTTATACGAGATTTCGCCTGGACTATCATTTGCAGCAATGCTTATTTGTACTGTTCCAGCAATCGGTATACTACTTGCTACTAGAAATAAATTTCAATATTAAAAACAAGCAGGTGGGAAAGAGGCTCTTTCCTACCTGCTTTTCTATACGTTCATCTTGGGTAATAAGAAAATCCAGGATATTTTACAACCGGCCACTTTTCCTTTCTTAACACATTAAGAAGTTCAGGACCAATGTTTAAATTGCTTTGTACTAGCTCAGATGGAGTAAGGGCCATCCATTGATTTAACGAAACATCCTGGAATCTATCACTTTTAAACATTTCAAGGAACCATAATGTCTCCGTACCGGTATTCTCAATGTAGTGACCATTTGCAAATGGCACGTATCCCACATCTCCTGCACGATAATCGAATGTTCTAGCCACACCATTTGCTGTAAACACTGTCATACGCCCTTTTCCTTGGAGGTAATATTGCCATTCATCATTATTTGGGTGCCAATGCAGCTCTCTCATAGCACCAGGCTTAATTTCGACAAGTGCTGCTGCGATATTTTTAGAAATAGGAAAGTTTGTTGAATCCACAATTCTGACACTTCCACCTGGAGTTTTTATAGGGGTCTGGGCAAGCAGGCTATGTTTGAAAGTTTGAGGGACTGTACCATATGGGGATTGTAATTTTTGTGTGTCTAGAGGTCCTGGAACCTTATCTTGAAAAATATAGACCTGTTCTTTCGGGATATGATTAAAAGCTCTTATTGGAACACCAAAATTGGAGGACAGCACATCTTTAGGAGTATGAGCAAACCAATCAGATATTGAAAAAGTACTTAGATCTGAGAAATGCCCATCGTCAAACACCAGCAAAAATTCACAGCCATCCTCAAGACCTTGTATGGAATGCGGAATTCCTGGCGGGAAATACCATAAATCCCCCGGTCCTACATCGGCAATAAAATTACGCCCGTTTTGATCGACCGCTGTAATACGTGCATGACCAAGAAGCATATACGACCATTCAGCTTGTTGATGCCAATGCAGCTCACGAACTCCACCAGGTGTCAAACTCATATTGACACCTGCTAATGTAGTGGCAATTGGTAAATCACGAGCAGTAACTTCTCGAGACCAACCGCCATTTTTTAAAACCATATGCGTATCAGAAAAAGAGAATTTTAAATTCGGTACAAGTCCAGCATCTGTTTTCGGAGGGACAAGCATATCAGGATTTTCCAGATCCCTCATAATATCTCTCGGCCCTTTATCAACCCACCCCGCCCCATCTTTCCGAATAGGCTGCGGAACATAAGAATAGCCCTCTGGCATGTTCTCCAATGATTCACCTCTTCATAAAGAAATCATTATATAATATGTATAGATTCTTTACTTTGATTATTCTTTTCCTTTCAGCTTAGTTGCGAGAATAGCAGAAGATGTTGCTGTTAAATAAATTTCTGTAGCTCTTAATTCCTTATGATTTAACCAAAAGTCCCTGACCTTATCAGGTTTCCCTCTCCATTCTTCTGGAAAATGTTCTTCTGGCGTAAAATCATCCATTACTAACATACCTCCAACAGCTAATGCCTCCAATAGTTGTTCGCCTTCAATTGTTTTAGCAGCAGCGGCATCAGCAAAAATAAATTGAAAAGGGCCTTTTGCTATCGCTTCTTTCCAGTCCCCTACTAAAAATTCAGCCTGCTGATGACGAAGTGTTTGAGCAGTAGCATCGATTTTTTCCTTTGCATGATCCACTGAGACAAACTGTACGTTTGGTGCAATGGTAGAAAGAATCCATGCACTGCCTACACCATAGCCAGTCCCGACTTCTAGGATTGTCCCATGTTTAATTTGACCAACAAGCACTGACTACAATCTTCCTGCCTCGTCTGAGCAAGAATACTCGAAATCATGTCTATAGGCTAACATTTTACTTGCCTTCACCATTTCCGGAATATATGTATTGGAGCGATATTTTGTTAACATAGTTACGAACCACCTTCTGGATTTTAAATTACATATTCGCTTCTTTTCTTGAAATTCCTTTGTTAAAACACCACATCCCTAAATAGAGGAACGATGCCGTTATTCATAAATTCGAAATTTTTCTATTTCAAAGTAATCGCTACTTATGTATACGGTTTTAATCTGACGCCTCCCTAAAATGCTTGTTTAGTAATAGCCCATCTTATTTTATATTCCCTTTTTAACCATATTTACAGTTGGAATGTCATTAATTTCTTTTACATATATTTACTTCTGGATAGCTTACCTTATGCATCGCCCCTAACGTCATTAACAGTTTGCTATCCCACCATAATTTTAATTCCCTAGATATATCCAGTAGTATCTGAGGTCCGCAAAACACTTTTTTTGAAATCATCAAATGTCTTTCAAATCTGAGTTGTAGTGTGTGCAAAGGCTGCAGCTTTCTATATTAATGAGGAGTTGTGCCGATGAATGGAGCATCTATTCCTTGCTGTCTTTATTTTCGTCAGTGGCATATTGAATAAATTTAAATTTAAAAAAGTTAGTAGAACAAATTAATAAAAAATAGATTTTAGAGCGATGTTTTAATCGCTCTTTTTTTCATTTAATACTCATATTGTTCATTTGGTTGCTGTAGCTTATGATGACACCGCGGCTATTTTCATGATAAAATTTACATATATTACATAAAGAGGTGATAACATGGAAAATAATAAATTAGTTTGTAAGGCTTGTGGTGGTGATTCCTTTGCACAAGGTGAATTAGGCGGATCTATGGCAAATGTAAAACCCATTAAGCTCGATATGCTCCATTTTTCGAGTTCACCACTAATTTTGACTATTTGTACGAATTGCGGAGAAGTAGCTTCAATGAAAGTTAAGAAAGTTGATAAGTTTAAATAGTCACTTATAGTTAAACTTTGGGTCACTTCCAGCCGAGTGTCTCTATATTAGTTTCTTTACTCATATTGTTCATTAGTTTGCTGTAGCGTGTGAAGACGCTGCGGCTTTTATTTTTTGAATCTACTAATATGTTATAATTTGGTTAAAAAGAAAGCAGGTTTATTATTGTCGTTTTTTCTTGATCTTGTAGTCCACATCGTTTTTATTGTTTGGAATTTAATTGTTTTACCATATAAATTTATTTGGATAGGTCTTGCTATAATTGTCCTTGCTTTATTATTTTTAAAAAGATCTCGATCTAACTAATTCATAAGTTTGGTAGGTATATCCCCACCAAACTTTTTTCGTTTAATACTTATATTGTGCAGTAGTATTGAGTCCCAGTTGCTATAAGAATTATGATTAATAATAAAAAGTAAAGTAAGTTGTTAAAACTCCTTTTTGGGGCGAGTTAACAATGTAGACTTTAATGCTACTAATGCTCTTAAAAGTACTGAACGAATTTTCATAATAAAACCTCCATTTATTAACTTTAAAGGTTATAATTAAGTGTAACAAAATACTAATTTCTAAGGAGAATTATGAATGAAAATTCAAACCAGTAATACAATAAATTATTTGAAAACAGAGGTAAATAAAAATATAAAAAATGAAAGTCTCTTAGATTTATTTGGAATTGAAAATATACATAAAGACAAAGACGAAGACGAAAACGAGAAAAATATCAAACCTAAATTCGAAACTAGATATGAAGATGGTTATATACGTACATATCTTGTGAAATCGAATGGACAAAAATTAGTTAGATTACTTGTTAGGGAGGTTAAACAAACCCAAGAAAACATGAAAGAGTCCATAGATTTAGAGGATATGTTGATACAAGAGCTTGAAAAGTTATCTAATCCCAAAAAATATGAACAGAATACTTCTATTTTTGAAAAAGAAAAGAATATTTCTAAATATAAAACAGGTATTTGAGGAAGACCAATATAAACAATAATTAGAAGATTATTAATTTACATGAAGGTTTAACATCTCTTAAAGAGCTGTAGCGTCTGCAAACGCTGCTGCTTTTTCTTTTACTCACGTTGTGTAATTTAGATCCCGTAATCATCAATTTGCTCTTTCAAGCATTCTAAGCAGATATTATCCACTTCTCGTCCATCCGAATTGACTTGTGTTAAATCATAAACTCGATTCAAAGCAAATCGTTTTGGTTTTTCGATAATAGGTACTTCCCGATATGTGCTCTCGCAATAATCACAGCATAAAGTTTGATTACTCATATTCTTTTACCTTCTTTCCTCATATTGTGCAGTAATTGAATCAATCCATATTTTCAAACATTACCTAATTATGTTATCCTTATATAAGTTATTAACCTATATATTAGGAGTTGTAATGCAATGAAAACAGACGGTACACATTCTAAAATTGGATATATAATATTTATTTTAGGTATCTTCTTGCTTGTAAGCGGAACAGGCAGATTATCTGGTCCCCTCGAATACAATTCATTTATTCCAAATAAATCTATTGCAATAATATTCATTTTTATTGGGCTTTCTGTTGTATTCAGTTCATTCTTTATAAAACCCCGAAAAGATCAATAATTTTACTGAACACTATTTATCTAGTGTTTAAGTATCTTTTGCGAATTCGCATGCATCAATCAGTTCTAAATGGAAATATTTATAAAAATCCATAGTGAACACCCTCTCTACACATTCTCTTTCGAAAAACCCTCGAACTGTTTACTTCATAATATTTTTGAAACTTTAAATTACTAAAAAACGTAAATAAAAGTAATAATAAGGAGGTTATTATCTTGTATGAACATAAATTTGTGAAAATTCAATTATCCACATGGACACTAACTCCTGAGGAAGATTATCATAAAGTTGTTTATGATCATGAAAAAGAAGGATGGGAGTTAGTACAAATCTTTGCACCGGGAATAAAAGGTCACGGCACTCCTACTTTTTTTGAATTAATATTTAAACGTAAGAAAGATTAAGAAAAATGAGGTTTCATTACCTCTTCTCTTTCTTTTTATTGCACAATATCTTTCAAATAATCATCATAACTTTTTCTTTAACTTACGAAGAAATTTTACAAAAAGTCCATTACAATAAATTGGTTTTTTCCGAAAAGAGCTTTTAAATGTTTAGCAAACTATCCATTATTCTTGCAGTAATCGGTGCTGTTCTACTGAGTTTCTCTTACATTTATTCAATTAACTTTGAAATTCTTATGATATCTGGATTCGGTTTATTATTTATAAGTTTTTTGTTAAGTCTTGGTGCTGTATTAAAAAAGAACAGGGAAAATACAAGCTTTTTCCTGTTGTAACATTTTTCCTTTGTAGTTTCATCTTTACTTGGTATGCCTCATTTCAAATTGCAAGATTACTTACATGGATTATAAATTAATCATTTACCTTACATAAAACATTTGTATCTGACGCTTCGCTTTCGCTACATAAAACATTTGTAACTGCCGTTTCACTTTCGTTACATAAAAGATTTGCTAAAAGAAGTTAAGTAATAACCGCACCATATAAAAGACAAACCCCAAAATAGGAGGTGGATGACATGTATTATTTCCAAATTTTTTTCCTTACTTTATTTTTAAGCGTCATCAGCTTTTTGGCTTTAGCCGCAGTAGGATTCCTTAATTATATAGATGGTCTAATAATGTCTATTGGGCTAATAATTGTTACTTTACTTTCCATTATTATTAGCTTATTAGTGAGCATTAATAGACAATTGAAAAAGAGAGTATGAAATATTTTGTATAAATGGATAAAACGACAAAAAAGGAAGACCTTTTCTTGGTAGAATTAAGTCACCATAACCAATCCTAGAAAAGTGGTCTTCCTAATTAGGATTTAGGCACTTTTAATATTTTATTTCCCTAGTATTTCCACTTCTGTAATTTACCCCACTAGCACAGATAACAGCCTTTCTTAGGATTTCCTAAAACCCCTGTCTCAACATTTCGCTCACTTAACTAATTCTAATAATATGAATCATTACATGGTTACCTTTACTAATCTCGATTTTTTCTAAAAAAAAGACTATTTATCGGTAAAGTAGTAGCGATTGCTTTTTCTGCAAAAATATTATGGTAAAATATCTCTTTATTCTATAAGTATTAAGAAAGAAGGAAATATATGGAGAAAGATAAATCAAAAAAGACAAAGAAGGATTTTAGCCCGAAAGACGCTATTTTTGTATTCTCTTCTTTTACATTTGTTTGTGTAGCTATCATTTTCGCTTTAATAGTTTATGATGTATTCACAATACAAGATTTCCTATCATTCAATCAGCCATTCACAATGGTAATGAGCATAATTCTCGCTTCATTCGGTCTACTTTTGTTTGGGGTAATTTTAACATTGTTTATTCCCTCGAAATACATGGACGAAACTAACAAAAGCTATCAAGACTATTCGTTATTAAGTATTGTTGCCTTTATGTTTATAGGGGCGTTATTTGAAGAAATTTTGTTTAGGGGAATTATTCAAAATTTACTTCTTGTATTTCTAGAACAACCATGGACTGCGATTATAATAACAACTTTATTGTTCATAGGGATGCATATTCAATACTTCAAAAAACCTATAATGTTAATAAATATAACCGTTCCAAGTTTAATTTTCGGATGGATCTATTTTGAAACAAACAATATTTTAGTGCCTTTTCTTGTGCATTTTTTGATGAATATCGGTATGACACTATTATTCAAATACAATTTAATAAGAGTTAAACATTAGATTAATGAGTCTTGTCGACGCAATAGCTTGATAAATTACTTCCTATTAACAATTGGTTAATGCCAGATCTTTCACTTGAATTATTCTTTTCTCAAAAGGTTACACCCGAAAAGAGCCACCAAGATCTGATACTATTATTGCATTCAATCATAAATCATTTATATTCCTTGTTACTATTTATAGCGAAATCACAAATGTCCCATTACAAATAATAACAAATCGTTTATAATACTACATGAATGAAAAAACACGATTCGGTTGGTAGTCCGGATGCATCATAAATATGATGTCAGTAACCTTCCCCTCCTCGGGATGTCCATCATTCGATTTTAATATGAGGAGGGACCTACTATGAAACTAACCATTTTTAATGATGGGCAATTTTATATAGGGCTAATAGAACACACTTCCGAAAACAAATACAAAGCATACAAGTATACTTTCGGGAATGAACCTAAAGATCAAGAAGTCCTTGATTTTGTAAATAATAATTTGTTGGATTTTATCAAAAATAATGATAAACATGATGGAATACCTATCCAACAAGTTAAAATGAGGAAAATCACCCTAAAAGGCTTCAAAGAAAAGTTGCAAAAGAACTAAGAAATCCAAGTATCACCTCTAAGGCCGAAGAAGCTATAAAAGCAGAATTGGCACTTAGAAAAAAAGAAAAATCTGTTACCTGTAAACGACTTAAAGAAGAACGCAAAGAATATATTCGGAATATCAAAGTTCAAAAGTCTAAAAATAAACATAAAGGTAGGTAATATCATTCTTTTTACTGACAACTAATGTTGTCAGTTTTTTTATTAGGGATTAATACACAATTTCATTCGAAATATTTTCATATTGTAATCACAAATAAAATAAATTAATATACCTTTAAAGTTTCCTTAAGGAAAGAATTTTCAACAAAAAGAAAAGGAGGATTAGTCTTGCTGTTTATTCAACTCTTAGTAGCTATATGTATCTTAGGTATTGGTCGTTTTATGTTTTATTCATTCGTAAGGAAAGATCCTTTGTTCATTCTCCTCCTACGATACGGAGGGTTTCTAGGAATTACTACTTTGTCCCACTATTATTTAGGTAATCTATGGACCTGGATTTGGATTGTCGGACTACCGATCCTAGGTTTAATAATGCATGCAATTTTCGTAAAATCTAAAGGATTTCAATTTCTTAAACCGGGGAAAGAATATGACGAATATCGTGGATGGAAATAACAATTATCGCAAGAGGTTAAGTTTTTTTCAAAGCAAATTCACGTTTAAAAAGTGCGAGAAATCAACGTTTCTAAATATTGATTTCTCGCGCTTTTTATAAAGAACTCCCTATAGTTGATGTTCTAACAGCCAGCTATCATGCAACCCTTTTCGGTTATCCGTCCACCTACCCATTTAATGTCTTGCTCAAATGTCATTATTTTTTCATCAGGACCGACGATGACCCACTCCTATGAATCATTCTCTTGTACATAGCATTTATCTTTCATGCCCGTAACCGTTAAAGCCCCATTATTCACTTTAATAACTTCATCATGAGGTCGAATCCAATGATTTTCTAATCGATCAAATAACCCACTTTGAATATTATTCAGTTACTCTTTTACAAGTTCCTCTGTCCTTTTTTAGATGGAAGTTATTGATTGGAAGCAAACGTTGGTCCATCCAAGTAATCCCCACAATTTTGTGACTTTCTTGCTCAATTGTAAAGGAATAATGTTCTCCCTCTAGACCGTTATTAAGCAAATCGGATTTTTCATAACGGAAAACGATAACATCCACTTCATTCTGTTTGCCGCTACGAACTTCTTTAAATTGATACCCCTCGGGAATATCGATCACCTCTAGAGCTTTATTGAGTACTATTTGATATGCTTTCTCTTCTTTTTATTTTAGGCTGTTTTCTCATAGATTGTCGCTTTTGGTTTATCTATATTATTCAAGTAAAGCACCACGATCGTTGAAGAATGAAATAAATAATTTCTCATAGCTTCACATAGTAGCTTGATTTAGTTTATGTTCTTCTATCAAGTCAATGTTTCTACCGTTAACGGCGTAATTTTGTAAGTAATAACCAATATTGGCGTACATTTCAATATTTTGTAACTCTGATAATGGTAGCCATTTAACATCTATTTGATTCGAATCTGGGTTTTCTGGAAATTTTGGAGTGGTGTGGTTTTTTATTTTGCATTCAAACATCATAACTAATGTATGGATCTTCCCAAACTTTTCAAGATTAAGATGTGGTATATATTCATAAACAAAGGCTAAAGGACCTACTTCTACATCTATACACGCTTCTTCTTTGGCTTCTCTTTTAACTGTATCAGTAATAGATTCATTCGGTTCTGCTCCACCAGCAGGCAAATCATAAACGATGCCTCTTATCGGGTCATTATATACCGTTAATAATATTCTGTTATTATCTATGATAATTGCACCTGCTCGTACTCTGATATGAAACTGCATTTAATATCAACCCCTATATTTATTTCCAAAATGTTCCATTACATCAATGAAGATGCACTTGATAATTTATAAAATTCAACGTTAAATAATAATATCCTTTATTTGTTCTTCTTCAACTAAACTGCTTAGTTAGTTGAAAAACAACAATCTTTTCGAAAATAGCCTTATTTTAAGAATGAAAAATCCCCATCGTGATTACACAATGGAGATTTCTTTTTGAATCTACTAAACAATGTAATTAAAGTTATTTCTTCTTTCTTGCAATCTCAAATAGGATATTTAAGCCTTTATCCAACTCTTCTTCTGTTGCATATGCATATGATAATCGAATATGTTGGGTATCTTGAAGATCGTAAATATAACCAGGATTAATGAGAATCTGTCGATGCAATAGCTTGGTAAATAACTCTTTATCAACGATTGGCTCATGAAACCTAAGCCAAATATAGAAGCCACCTTTCGGCTTATCCCAACTAGCAATTTCCGTAAATCTCTCTTGTAATATACCCTCAACAAAGTTGGCTCTCAGTAATAATTCTTTCCGCAAACTTTGAATATGCTTCTCATACTTACCAGATTGCAACCAATGCAGCACAATTTCCTGTGAGATGGCGCTTGATCCGTAATCTGTCTGCATTTTTATATCTGCTAACCGCTCAATCACTGTAGTTGGACCGATTAACCAGCCAATACGAAGTCCGGGGCTTAATGTTTTCGAAACACTCCCAATATAAAGGACTTGCCCGCTATCATCCATTGATTTAATTGGAGACGTTGCCGCTTCAAATAGCAATTCATGATAGACGTCATCCTCAATGATAGGAATACGAGATGCTTTACACGCTTCATAAAGTTCCCTTTTTTCAAGCGACGTCCATACCCCACCAGTTGGATTGTTTAACGTAGGTACAGCATAAAATACAGCCTGCCTTTTTCTTTTCTTTTGAGCTAAGGTTTGTGCAAGCTGTTCATCACGTTCGATAGACAGCATTTGCATACCTACAGATTGGAAAGGATGGACTGAATTTAAATAAGACGTCTGTTCCTGGAATACGATAGAACCCTGCTCAAGCAGCCCAACAGCAACCAATTGCAATGCTTGAAGTGCACCAGAGACAATACAAACATTTTTGGGCTTTGCATAGATCCCCCTTTTTTTCACGTATTCGCAAATCGCTTCTCGAAGTTTATCGCTACCTTGTGGTGATGAATAGCCTAAAGCTTTCGGCTGCAAAGAGAGCTCTTTCAAAGACGCTTCAATTTCAGTAGTGGGCAATAAACTAGGTGCAAGCTCTCCAGTTCCCAATCGAATGATATCATCGCGCTGCTCGTATTCATTGATTAATTGAATGGTATGATAATTGGGCTTATGGAGACTTGTGTCTATGTACTTTTGCCAATTTGGTTGTGTTTGTGTAATTAATGAATCCCATGAATTTTGTGCTACATAAATACCTGAGCCTACCTTCGATTCCAATATTCCTGCTGCTTTTAACTCCTCTAACGCCTGTTGAACAGTACTACGATTGACCCCAAACTGCATAGCTAGCTGTCTTTGTGTCGGTAGCTTTGTTCCTGCCACCCAATCTCCCCGTTCTATATGCTCAGTAATCCACTGAATAATTTGTTGCTGTAATGTCATTTCTCCCTGTCTATTTGGTTGCCAGCTCATTCGTATCACCTCAAACATATCAATTTTGCCTCGGCATAATTACGTTCGGAATCGGCTTTGTGCTTAGGCCTGCAGATGTTTTTTGCGCGAAAGCGTAGCGGTAGCGGCACCGATGCAGGTCAGTTAGCCGTTATCGCATGGATGCGATGATCTGAGGCTATCATCCTCTAAGAATTCCTTTCCGATTCCGTAACATCCGCCGGAGGCTTTAACTTCTTTCAGCGGGTGTCCAAACACCCGCTAAAAGAAGTTAAAATTGGATGGCTTAAAAACCACCCAATTGGTCGTTTTCTTTTAGTTATAACATATCTAAAATGTTTAGTGAAAGGAGGAATTTCATTGGAAGCATTTCTACATGGAATGATTTTAGCATTTGGACTTATTTTGCCCCTTGGCGTACAAAATGTCTTTGTCTTTTCCCAAGGTGCGACTCAGCCACATCTAGTTCGGGCCTTACCCGCCAGCATCACTGCCTCAATTTGTGATACGCTTCTAATACTACTTGCGGTATTTGGTTTATCTATAATTGTTTTGCAGTTTGAGTGGTTACGTATCGCCTTGATGAGTGTCGGGATACTTTTCTTACTTTATATGGGCTATACAATTTGGCGCTCAAATCCGGCATCTTCAGATAATAACGAAGCACTTCCTGTAAAAAAGCAAATTTTATTTGCGGTCTCTGTCTCTCTCTTAAATCCACATGCCATTTTAGATACAATAGGTGTTATCGGGACGAGTGCTTTAAAATATAGTGGGACGGAGCAAATGTTGTTCACTGCAGCATGTGTTTTGATTTCTTGGTTATGGTTTTTCGGTCTTATCATAGCTGGAGCATCCTTGAAAAGATTTGATAGCTCTGGGAAGCTTATGAATATTTTTAATAAATGCTCAGCGATTTTTATTTGGGCAACCGCTCTCTACCTTGTTAGTGGTTTACTGTAACCTATTCACAAAAAACACTCAGGATACTAGTTTTTATTAAAAATCAAGAGTTAAAGTAATACATTTAATAGAATAGTATCCTATATAGATTGTGCAACATTAAAATACACTTTTTTTAAGCTGAACTAATTTTGATATTAGATCAGCTTTTATTTGTGTTTAAAGACCTGCTCTATTTGTAAAAAAAGCGTCTCTACTTATTGTAGAAACGCCCCCGATAGTTTAAGTGTAATCTTTCACAAAGTAAGCTATTTGCACACATAATTAATTGATGAAATCTAGCTGCTTTAACAACCGTTCTAAGAGCACCGCCATGTCCACCCGGGTCGTACGTGAAGGGTGCAAATTGATTAACCCTGCGCCCTGGGCCTACTCAGTCCCATTGGACACCGCGGGACCCCGACTGGTTGCTATTCAGGAAGCCCGTGTCCATTGCGACGAGCTGTTCGCTCTATGCCATCTGCGATTACTTTGTACAGTTGGTGCGGCAGGTCGTGTCCCATACCGTCAACCAACATTAGCTCGGCGCCAGGAATGGCGGAAGCCGTGTCCTCACCACACGCCGGGACGAACAGGGGATCGTCCACCCCGTGAATGACAAGTACTGGTACTTTTATGGTCGCCAGCCGCGAACGACGGTCACCAGAGACAGCCATAGCAGCAATTTGTCGTCCGACACTGCCTGGATCGTAAGCTCGCTGGACTTCCTCCAGAATGAGCGCCCGATAAGCATCCTCTTCAAACGGATAGCCGGTGCCGGCGATGCGTTTGGCAAAAGAGAGACTGTGCGCCAAAAATCCTGCTTCATCTTCAAATGGATTCGGCGCCGGTTTAGTCATCATCGCCATGATATCTGGGGAAGTTTGCGGAAGGGCGGGATTACCGGAACTGGACATAATGGATGTGAGTGATAAAACCCGTTCAGGGTACTCACTGGCTGCAATCTGGGCAATCATTCCGCCCATCGACCTGCCAACAAAATGTGCCTGATCAATTGATAGGGCGTCGAGCAGTCCGATAGCGTCGTTGGACATGTCACCGAGAGTGTAAGGGATGTCCGGTCGCTGTCCCGACATGAGAGCAGTGGCCAGTGCGTCAAAATCCAGTGTCGGATAATGGTTAAAGTGAGTCGAGCAACCTACGTCGCGATTGTCAAAGCGGATTACTCGATGGCCTCGCGCTGCTAATATCCGACAAAACGAATCCGTCCATCGGATCATCTGGGTTCCAAGCCCGGCGATTAGGATAATAGCCTCGTCATTTTCGTTACCGAAACTGTCAAAGGCCAAATCGACGTCGTTGACTTTCAGAATGTTCATAATCATGTTCTCCTCCTTTTATTTTGATATCAGAAGTTCTGTCATAGGCAGAAGGCGTGAATCTTCGATTGCTGCAGTCCGATGCCCGATACCGGCCATGTAGTCTTGATGACTTGAAAAGGCAAGAAACGACTGCGCGCTGCTCTGGCGGATCATCATAACAAGATCCCATCTTTCGTCTTCGGGTCCGATAAGAAACTCACCGCCATCGCCAAAAAATATCACTTCACCTCCGCTTTCACGGAGAAATGGGAGGGTGTGCTCAATATAGCAGTTGAAAGCTTCGGCACCACTGACTGGGACCTCCGGTGTTAGTTCAGGATGGGCTGTGTCACGAAAACGCAGCATGAAGCTAATTGATACGGTATCAGGTGCCTAGTCATCGATGAAGTGGTAAAAACGATCCAAATCACCAGTATATAGTTCTCGCAGAGCTTCTTCGGATTGATGGAAGTTCCCTGCCATAGCTGTCATTACAAACGAATAGTAAACGTTTCAAATCCACCGAACTAATACAAACATTATAATACTATGTTTATCAAAAAACAAACATTTTTAATTTACGTTTGTTTTTTATTCAAAAACAATGTGTATAATGTTTGTTCAACTAAACTGCATCGTTAGTTCAATAAAAAAAGAGCTGCATATGCAACTCAATGTTTTTTGCGGTCTTCAATACCTTGGTTATAAATGTTCAATATTGTAGCAAGATCAATTTTGTGCTCTCTATCCTTTCAACTATTTATTCTTCTGCTTTGCAACTTGCATACCGCCGATGATAAATATGATAATCCTAATTACTGCCAAAATAATCCGAACTAAGAATGGGCTCAATGAAAACACAGTTTCACCTTGCAAGTGCAATCCGAACAACCTTTCATTCAGCCCCACAATCGCTAATAATGGCTTAAGAAACAGACTCAGCGCTAAAAATACTATACCTCAAATAATATTGCTTTTCGTTGATTCAAAACCTCTTTTCCAATTAAGTTAAATGAAAATTAGTTCACAAAAAAAACTACTATCATTGCCTTTCTAGAATTTTATCCGATATTGTCAATGTTTGCTTGATATTATCCAACAGGTCCACAATTCTCTGTAATAAAAAAGTGTCCACCATCTACCGTATGAAAAGTCGCTGCGTAGATAACCGTTATTCTTTTATCTTGTGGTAACTGTTTGCCCGTAGCAAGGACAAAGAGACTATCGCGGTATGGATATTTGTTGTTGTTAACAGTGTATCAGCACTTTTGTTTGCGGCAGGGCATATTCCGGCAACAGTTGCGATGTTTGGTGGTCTAAACACGCTTGTTCTGGTACGTTGCTTTCTACTTAACGGTATTTCAGGAATGGTTTTTGGTTGGCTGTATCAGAAGCTTGGATTACAATATGCGATGATGGCACACGCTTTAGGTCATGCTTTTCACCATGTTATTTTTGTATATTTCCTGCTTTAGTAGTGATAAATAGTCAATACAAGGCATCATGCCATGCACAGTGATAGCTTGAGTTCTTACATAAGAAATATTGAAGAGAGAAATAAATTTCATTCGTTCGTGAATATAACATGCACATAGAATAAATAGAATAAGTCAGAAAAAAGCGATATTCTCCCTGTATATTTTTACAGAGAGAATATCGTTTTTTCGTTTTGAGGAACAATTAGTGCTCCTTTAGTTTAATTAGAAAAAGGCTCTACTCCTTATTGAAGTAAAACCCCCGAAAAGCAAATCTAATAAAGAATAGTACATACTTATGATACGGTTCACCTTAATGTAGTTAGTTTCCATTTTCTATATATATATCCTTACCAGCTATTCATAGCTATTTTCACCCAGACAACGTATAATAAGAGAAGCAGAAGAAGAATTCATTTTTCCTCTAGTTAAAAAAAGAGGTGCAATTACTTGAAACAGTTTGAAACAGCATTACCTGAGCAGTATGAAACATTAAAAAAACAGGCCAATTATACGTCTAGCTGGCGAGAGCGTTTAGACGCAGTCGAAATGTTATCGGCTTATCAACATGACAAAATCATAGATTTATTAAAAAATCGTATGCAGCATGATACTGTCAACAAGGTGCAATTAGCAGCCTATGAAGCACTCGTGGCGTTTGGTGAGGACGTAGAGAAGCCATCACCTGCACGTTTTGATATTATCAAAGGCACAGACAAAATTTTCCTGCGGGTGAAAAAGAGCTTGCCGAAGGACCATACAGTGGCAGACTTTGCAGATAAACTAAAACGTATGCGTTTAGATGTCTTTGATGCGTATGAAGGCGACAAAGGTGTAGAATTTATGAACTGGTTAGAGGAACGTTGGGCAAAACTATAATCAGTAGTTTTGCGATTTATGAAGGAAAGTCATTCTCTCCACTTGTGGAGGGAATGGCTTTTTCTTATCTTACGCTGCGGTTCATCGAAAACTAATATTAAATTGTATTACTTCTTTTCTTTGATCATCCGTCTTTATTGTTTAATGATAAAACAAACACCTTATTAAACTAACCTGCTTCGTTAGTTTAAGAGCATTTATTCACAAACTTATACTCCTTGTTTCATTTTGGAGAGTGTTAGAGAAATACAAAGTTCTAAAAACTAACTGTATTTTTTAGTTTAAGAACCTTTTTATACTTTATATAGCAAGCTATTCTCCAAGGAATTAAATAACAAGTAGCAAGTAAGAAAATTAGCACTTTGAGTGTACCTGGTTCGATAGTAGAAATATGTTGTCGAAAATAATAACGTAAAGCAATCATAATGGCGAAAGTAATTATAAAAGCAGGACTTTTCTTAGCATAATTAAACCATCATTTCGTATTTCATAATCTGACCATAAAATAAGAGGAATAGAAAAACCCACTCCTAAAAAAATTGCTATAGATAATTGAAGGTATGTGACGTGCACAGAAGCGTTTAGAAAAAATGAAAATCCTGGTGTTAAAAATAGAAGGGGAAGAATTAATCGCCCTCCTCTGCCTTTGGTTGGTTTGTACATAGAACGGATTCTGCGAACTAAAATGAACAATCCAATAATAATGATAAATGCTATTTTGAACAAGCAATACATAGCGTATGCGTTGGAACTCAATATGTTAAAAAATATGCAAGTGAAGTGATTTCTAAAGAGGATGTAGCAAATAGAATTAGAAATTTTTTGAGGCAGGATGAACAACAATCGGGCGCTATTATGGGTTAATAAAAAATCCCAATTTCTCAATTTGAATACTAGGAAATCGGGATTTTATTTGATGTAACAGTTCGATCTGCTTTTAAATCGCTTTGTTGTGTGCAATATTCAAGCAATTTTAATCATCGTTTATAAATTTGAGCGCTTAGCTGGCCATGAACCTTGTAGTTTACGAAGTTGTACAATTTGTCCTGTATGATAAGCGTCATGCAAAAGGATATTTAGATATTGTTGCCAAACTGGAAGAGAAGGACTAGGTTGATCCAATACTGCTTCTTGAAAGGATGTTAATGAAGATTTTAAGGCATCATGTACGTGAAGCGTTCGCTTCACTGTTTCTTGCCAAGCATCTTCATCATTAGCTTCACCTTGGATAAACGTTTCATCATTATTTTGCGGAGCAACAAATGTGTCATCTTTATATAAGCGAGAAAGTAAGCGCTCTTTAAAGGTTAGTAAATGGTTTGCATTTTCCCAAATCGTATTAGCGGCCTTTCCTTCTGGTTGCCAACATGCTTGTGCAGCAGTGAGATTCTTTAATGCTTCTGATAACGGTGGGTACCATTCTTCTTCGTAAAAAACTTGATTGACTCCATTTTGCAAGAGTTCTTTTTTACTCATTTGGATCGCCTCCTTTTTTGTAACTCTCTAAACATTACTTACTATTAATTTATCAAATTTTTCGAAAATAGTACATAGGAGTGAAAATATACATGGTCTTTATATTTGTGTAGCCTGAACTTTAATTAACGATCTTCCACAATCGGGCGTATTTCTTTAATAAAGAGATGCGTATTTTTAATTAAAGTGCCATATTCTTGAATAATCGATTAGACTGTATAGCAACTTGCGCCGTTAGTAAAACGTATCGATCAAGTACCCCCTTGTTACCAAGCAATGGTTATTAAGTCAGGTTCAACGAATTCTATTACAAATTTAGGTGATGGGCAAAATACATACTGTTGATAGGCATCTTCTGCTGCTAAATGAATAATATTTTCAATAATCCCAGAAGTCTAGACTTACCCATTCAATTATGGGGATGCTCGCTATAAATTCAGTTTTCATTTTTTCCTTTTCTTCAACATCTAACATCCTAATACTTTCTTTAGTTGAGAACGGCTCCAACATCCAATCTAATTGCATCTGTAATTCATTATTTCTTTCTCTTTTTACTTTTGCAAGAGAAACTCTAATCTTATTTTCCGATCATTCGTGTCCATTGTCCACCTTCTCTTCTTACTTTTTCCTGCAATGATAACTGACTTTTTCTGTTTTACATCCGTTTAAAGAAAAAAGAGCTGCCTTCGCAACTCAATGATCTTTAATTAATGCAATAAGAAACTAGAATTTAATCTAATTTTTTTACAAATAAAACTCTGTCTTGATTTGGTCCGTCATATTCTGTATTTATTGACAGATCATCAACACTTCTATCTCCATCTTCAATTTCAAAACCCATCTTGGTATGATAGGCAATCGAAACTTTGTTGACAGGTGACGTTACACATCGAACAATACTTCGATTATTTTGCTTTACCACATTAAAAAATTCATTGTATAAATGGTTTCCAATATTATGCTTTCTGTATTCAGGATGAACTCCAACGAAATGAATATACGCCTCATTTGCATGAGTTTGAGAAAGGAAACCTATTAGAAAACCCACAAATTTACCATCTTTTTCTGCAATGAAACTTGTTTGTGTAAAATGGTCGAAGAATAACTTTGGTAACATATCAGACATATTCCTACCACCCCACCACTCATTGATTAGAGGTGAAATTACATAGTAGTCTGAACCTTTAACTGAACGAATTTCCATCTTAATCTCCTTTTGTAAAAATCTATTTAAACTAATATTAACATTAAAGCAAACTATATATTATTCTTTATGCAACTAACCTACTTAGCACAAGAAACTATTGCTCTAATTGAACAATTTCGCCCCGTTAGTGCACCCCATTAACAAAATATCAAGTAAATGTTAATTTAATGGGTATTTAATTTTTCCGTTTAATTTCTCTACTTGATTTATAAAGGAATCCATATTTGTACTTATAGTAATATTTAATCCTAATCCTACTTCACGGAGTGTTTCCCGCAACTCTTCAAAATTCTTTTTATCCTCTTCGGTTAAATCAACAAATCTATATAATTCATCTTTAGGATATTGATTTAATTTAGAATAAAAATGTTCAAGAATGTCGTTGTCACTTTTAGAAAGCGTTCCTAATTGCTTTCCAGTAGTCATACCAAGCCAAATTCCATTCAATACATCTCCTAATTTAGTTGTAACCAAATTGGGTTCGGACCAGTTATCATCAATCTGATTTTCTATCAAACCTTCCAATTCTACTAAATTACGCTGTACTTCCGTAACGAAAACTTGCTCTTTAACAAAATTCATTTTTATAATTCCCCAAGCTACAATTGCGATAAGAAATATGTTCAAACCTATTGAAATTCGAAATAGCACTTTTTTCCTTTTACTCAACTTCATTCTCCCCTTCCAACAAATTTTACCATAAATATCCTTTGTGGTTATTGAAGTATTTACGCCGTTAGTTGACTAAGAAAAAGATGGAATCTTTACGGAATCCAATCTTGAAGTAAAGCCCCGTTAGCTTAAAAAGGGGTAGCGCAACAAACGTGAATTTCGTACGCTAAGCAAATTTTTATAGAAAAAGCCGATTTCCTCTATGTTTAGAGATAATCGGCTTTGTAAATCAAAGCAGTAAAACAATATGAAACTTTATGAACCTTATAAATATATATCATTACTTAAATTACGATTCTTAGTATTCTATAATCAATTAATCCTCATCATAACAATTAATCTACTGATTCTTGTAAAGAATCTAATAGATAATCGCTGAAGTTTTCATAAGTAATGGCATACAGTTCCTTTGAAAAACGACTCCAAAACGCCATCGTTCATTTGATTGGTATTCTAAAGTCTTTCAAACTTTCTCCAAGAATATGGTGTGAAAACCACATCAAATTTTGCTTCATAATAGCCACATTAATTCCAGGCTGGTCAGAACTATATGCCATTCCTTTAAAAATAATTAATTCTGTATCAACTTCCATATCCCTTAATCCTTGATATAGTTCATATGCATTTGGAGTTGGAATTCTTGCATCCTTTTCGCCATGTTGGATTAAAGTCGGGGTACAGGCGGATTTAATATATGTCATTGGTGATGTTTTAGTATAGATTTCTGGATCGTTCCATGGATCATTTCCTAAATACATCTTAATAAAGTAAGGTATATCTGTATTTACATAATGGCTACTCCAATTTGTAATTCCACCTCCAACTGAAATGGCTTTAAATCTACTACTAAATGTAGAACAGAAAGCTGATATATATCCCCCGTTGCTCCATCCCATAACCCCTACTCTCTCTTTATCTGCAATTCCTTTGTCAACTAGTGTATCCACTCCAGATATAACATCATCGTAGTCAGCAATTCCCAGTTTTCTGTAGTTTGCTGTTAGAAATTTATTGCCATAACCAGAGCTTCCCCTGTAGTTTGGTTCTAAAACGATAAAGCCTTTTTCGATAAACTGTTCAATAGGATATTTCTCATTAAAACAGTCTGAAAATATTGGAAAGGATGCCCAAGCCGGTCCACCATGGATTACTACTAATAAGGGATATTTTTTATTTGCGTCAAACTCTACTGGGGTTGATAAAACTCCCTCTATTTCAAGACCATCACTACTTTGCCATGAGATTATTTCCCTGTTACTTTTAAGCTTTCCTTTAAAATAGCTATTTTCATTCGTTATTTTTTTATCGTCTAAATAGATTTCAAAGGTTTCATTTGTTATCGCCTTATTATAGGATATATGATTTCCATCACTTGTTATAGAAGCCTCCATTATAAAGCTATCTACTTTTTCGCTTAACATTTCCACAGTGCCATTCTCAGATAGCAACCCAATAAGATAATTAGTTTTATTCTGCCATCGAATTAAAATTCCTTTAGCTGTCCACCGTAATGGCATAACCGTACTATCAAAATCTGTTAAAGGTTGAAATAGCTCTCCACTATTAATATCATAAACCTCTAGCGTACTGTCTTGTATATGGGTCTTATAATAATCCTTCTCCCTTATGCTTGCTAAGTAACATATTTTGCTACCTTCAGGGGAGAAGCAAACACTCCCTCCCAGCAACTTATCTATATTTATCTTTTGTAGCTCTCCAGCTTTAATATCTAGTAAGTATAGATCTCCTTTAATAAAATCTCCCATATTCGGACTTGGTGTAGCCATAAATACAACCTTTTTCCCATCATTTGAAATATCAAATTCATGGATATGAAAATCCTTACCATCCGTTAGTTGATAAACAACGCTATTTCCGTGTTCACCTTTATCATTTTGGATCTCTTTTTCTATTTCAATGTAATATAAACAACTATTTTGATATTCCTTACCTATATGATGGAAATCTCCATATAGTTCCTTACGTTTCTTTATCGTCTCAGATTCTTTTGACTGTGCAACATAATAAAATCCATTGCCAGTAGGCTCCCATTTGAATTTACTGACCCCTTCTTTCTCATTAGTAATTTGAACCCCACTATGACCATCTATGGACTTAACAAAGATCTGATTTTTCTTATTATCCCCGTCACCAACTGGGCTAAGGTATGCGATAGCTCTAGAATTTGGAGACCATAAAGGGTATGTACTCTCTATATCCCTAGTTGTTAATGGGTAACACTGCCCCTTTTCTTTTTCATATATCCATACATGATTCCTATATGTATTATCTTTCCAGTTAGCTGTCTTCTTTACAAATGCTACGTTTTTGCCATCATCACTTATGTTTGTATCTGATAAGGTTGGTAATGAAATAATCTCTTCTATACTTGGATATGTTTTTTCATTCTTATTCATTAATTAATTAACCCCTCTCGTTAAATCTCTTCCAATAAAGTTAGCAGGTACAGGACTTAGTTCTAATTCTCTTGCCCAAACAGAAAGTTGACCTATGTGGTGAATTTCGTGAGTAACTATATGATGTAATATTTCGTCAACAGTGTATTTATCTTCATCCCAAGAAACACTGACTAACTTTTCTTTTAAATCTCCTACATTTGTTTTAATAAATTCAGCTATTTCATTTCGTAATTTATCTGAAAGTGATTTAACCTTTTCAAGTGTAGGATAATCAGCAAACTGAAATACTACATCTTCTTTGCCTTGAATACCACGAATCCAACTATATTCCACATCAATTATGTGAAAAAGTGTATATAATATATTTCCTACTCCACCCCTGCGGTCTTTTAACAACTCTTCAATTGTCAGTTGATTGCACCAGTCAAACCATTCATCTCTTACCTGCCAGTTGTATTCAAATAATTTAATCATTGTAAGCACTCCAATCTAGCTTATTACAATATATTTCGATATAAATCCAACTATTTCCTTCT
This sequence comes from Lysinibacillus sp. NPDC056185, assembly GCF_047737915.1. Taxonomy (NCBI): domain Bacteria; kingdom Bacillati; phylum Bacillota; class Bacilli; order Caryophanales; family Bacillaceae; genus Lysinibacillus; species Lysinibacillus sp. NPDC056185. The sequence continues at coordinate 24,182 of NZ_JBLLLQ010000032.1, read as the reverse complement.
TCAACTAACCAGCGCCGTAGTTCGAGTATGATTCTTCACAAATTCTTGATATTCGTAATAAGTAGTAGATTACCTTATTTATTAATTTCCTCTATTGTTCATTAGTTTACTGTAGTATGGGCTACGCTGCGGCTTTTTCCTTTTCAATCGCCATGAACTATTTGAAACCTTTTCCATTTTCATCCGTAAATTAATTACAACAATTTTCCTTTATTATTATTCGGAGGTACTTAAATGAACTCTTTTGCACTTATGGCCTTTTCTTTTGCTTGTTTATCATTCGCCTTTGCTGTCTCAGCTGATGCTAAGATTAAAAAGTTAGAAAAACGTATCGAAGAACTTGAAAGAAATAAGTAATTACTTGAATACATAATGGGATTATAGAGCGATTTAATCGCTCTATTTTTGTTTAATCCTCAAAATGTTCACTATTATTGCTGATACAAAAAAATCTTCGTAAATATACTTGTTTAATTAATAATACCGTAGACTTAATTACCAAAATAAAGGATAATTACCAATATACTTAATAAAAGGAGGTATTAATTTTTCATGTTAAAAAAATTTAGTTTTACAGTTTTACTTTCTGCCATCCTACTACTATTTACATTTTCTATTGGTGCTAGTAAAGCACAAGCAGGTTATGCAGATAACCCTAGTAAACTATACTATGATTTAGCAGACCAAGTTTACAAAGTCGGAAATAAGACAAATGCTGAAATCCAACATGCAATCAATCTTGAACATGGTCCAAATAAATTTAAAGTGATTGATTCGGTAGACATTAACTCTAATCAAAATCATAAGATGGGAGCACCTAGTTACAATTTAGATAGAACTGGCTTTAAAGCAATGACAGTTGTTATTGCCGATCCAAATGGTAGTAAGAAACTATTCATTGCCTTTGCAGGTTCAGAAGATGTTTCAGATTATGCAACAGCAGCATCATCATTATTGAATGGTAGTGTTCCAGGCCAATTACATCAAGCGCACCTCTACCTTAACTATATCTATGATAAATTTGGTTATAAAGACTACCAATGGTATTTTACAGGACATTCTTTAGGTGGATGGTTGGCAGCGAAGTCCTACTTAGACGTTCGTGCTGGAATAACAGTAGTTTCTAACCAAAAGTTTACTCATTATGGTCCTATCAAAAAGGAAAAAATTAGCGGAGTATATACTTTTAATGCTTTACCAGTAGCTAAGTCACAAATGACTGATACTCAATGGACTGCAAACAAAAACCGTACATATCACAGTGATGTAAAAAACCTTTTCGTTGATAATGAATGGTTAAATAGTATACACGATATGCATTCTAGCAAACTATCGTATATCGGTGAAGAAGGTGCAGTGAATAAAAAAATTCCTCATTACACTTCTTTGGATTATTCACCATTAACTCCACTCATAGATATCGTTAACTACTACCGAATTAACAAAAATAAAAATATTGTGGACTATCACAGCATAAAATATCTTTCAAATGACGTGTATCATTAAGTTTTTATTAAAATGTGTATTCATTACTGAATACACATTTTTTTGTCCATTTAGTTTTGCTTAAAATGTACAGTATTTAAATTACGATTTTCTTTTCTAAAGTCCAATATTGTTTAACCGAATCGCTGGCAAAAGCTTTATCTAAGATTGTTTGGATTTTCTGCAAGATTTCATCTGTAACGCATTCATTAGCTCTGTCGTCCCAATCCTCATACATTTCTAGGTACTCATTTTCGATATAATCTGTAATCATTCGATTAGCGTCTGGAGTCCATGTTTGTGATTAATTAATTTCATTCTCCTACTGCACATTTTCTTTCAGATATTCACTCAATATAGTGTTGTAATTTAATACTGCACTTTGATATATCCTCTCTGTTAGTTAAATAACGGAGAGAAAAATTTACAGATACTAAACTTTTATAAATGTACTCGAACTATATCCTTAAACACAAAAAAGCTGAACTAATATCAAAATTAGTTCAACTTAAAAATAGCAAATAAAAATGTTGTACATTGTTTTAAGTGCATTATTTAAACAATTAACTTACTTTTAGTTACCTGAGCGTTCTTTACATCGTTCTGTGCTTTTTTCTGGCGACTCCAAAGCAGTTTCCGGGCTTACCCGATCACTTCTTCTGTCTAGCAGAGCAGTTTTTGGGCTTACCTGATCACTTTTTCTGTCTACCCGAGCAGTTTCCGGGCTTACCTGATCACTCTTCTGTCTTCCAGATTACCTGAGCATTAAAGATTTTACAGCTTAAAATAAACAGTAATTTTTTCATCAAACACTTTTGTCTCTATATATCGTTCGCCATGATCGTCACTCACATAATGAATATCATTTAACAACACATTGGCCTTTAGTAACGCTTCGTGTTGCTGGATGATAGTTGTTGCTTTGGCACTTCCAGCAATCGAAATCGATACATATTGCTCAACAGGGAGTTTCCATTTTTTGCGTGTATCTTGAATTGTGCGAATTAATTCCCTTATTTGCCCTTCCTCAAGTAAGTTTGCTGTCAGATGAACATTCATAAGGACTCGACAAGAAGCATCTTCACTTAAGACGTAATGTTCCTTCACGATAGATTCAGTTAACACATGTGCTTTTAATAATGTTACCTGTTCTCCATCGATCGTTAACGGAACTGAACCTGTTCGCTGTAATACATTTTTCTCCTCATCATTTAAATTCACTACGTAATCTTTTACTTTGTTCACTTTTGCTCCAAATGCTGCACCTGCCGTTTTAAAATTAAGCTTATAATGAACTGTTTCGTAAGCTGAAAAATCATTTGTCCAAACGCATTGTTTTATATTTAGCTCATCTTTCACGAGCTCGCTATATGGTTGATAATCTGGTAACTCGCCGTCAACAGAGACAATGATTTCACTTAACGGCTGCTTTACCTTGATCCCTTGACTATTACGTATGCTACGGCCTAGCTCAACGATTGTTAAAATATTCGCCATCTCTTTTTCAAGCTTAGCATTAACGAGCGATTCATTGTATGTTGGGTAGTTTTGTAAATGAACACTTTTCCCTGATAATTGTCGATATAAATCCTCTGCGATAAATGGAGTGAATGGTGCTAGTAATTGACAAATTGTCGTTAGTAGCTCATACAGCGTACTATAAGCACCTCGTTTATCCTCTGTCAGCCCATTTGCCCAAAATCTTGCTCGTGAACGACGGATATACCAGTTACTTAGCTCTTCCACAAGCTTGCCGATTTCGCGTGTTGCCTGTGTAAATTGATAGTCGTCCATAGATTTTGTCACAAGCTGGATCGTATGATGTAATCGAGATAATATCCAATGATCTAGTTTTGTACGCGTGCCAGTCTTGTTAACGTCGTACTGGAAGCCATCTATTTCTGCATATAGTTGATAAAATTTGAACGTATTATCTAATGTATCGACTAGCTTTGATTTCGCGTCCATCACAATTTTTGTTGAAAAACGTTTAGGATTCCAAGGAGAACTATCAACTAAAAATGCCCATCGTAAAGCATCCGCTCCGTACTGCTCTATCAGTTCAACTGGCTCTAACGCATTTCCTTTACTTTTCGACATCTTCTGTCCATGCTCATCTAAAACATGCCCTAAAGAAAGTACATTTTTATAAGGTGCCTTTCCTGTGAATAAAGTAGAAACCGCTAATAAACTATAGAAAAAGCCTCGTGTTTGATCGATGCCTTCGATGACCACATCCGCCGGAAATTGATTGTTAAAAGTAGTAAGGCCACCGAAAGGATAATGATGCTGCGCAAATGGCATGGATCCACTATCAAACCAAACATCAATCACTTCAGGTGTACGTTCCATGTCACCACTACACTTTGGACAAGTACACACAACCTCGTCAATATACGGCTTGTGAAGCTCAATGTCATCTATAGTACCCTTCGCTAGTTCTTTTAAAGATGCAATACTATTTGGTGCCACTTCATGACCACAATCCTGACAAACCCACACATTTAGCGGTGTACCCCAATAGCGATTACGGCTAATATTCCAGTCCACTAGGTTTTCTAAGAAATTGCCAAATCTACCGTGCTTAATGTTATCAGGATACCATGTAACTTGTTCATTATTTTGTAAAAGTTTATCTTTCATTGTAGACATATTGATAAACCAGCTGTCAGTCGCGTAGTAAAGCAATGGTGAATCACAGCGCCAGCAATGTGGATAGCTATGCTCATATTTTTCCTTATCAAACAATAGCTCCTTTTTAGCGAGCATTTTAATGATTTCGACGTCGCAATCTTTCACAAATTTACCGGCAAGCTCTGGAACCTCTTCTGTATAGCAACCCTTTAAATCAACAACATTGACAAACGATAGCCCATTTTGCTGAACCGTTTTATAATCGTCCTCCCCATATGCTGGCGCGATATGGACGATACCAGTTCCACTATGCTCTGTGACATAATCCGCTAATACAACGACATGCCCCTTATCAACTGTGACATAAGAAAATGGTGGGGTGTACGATACACCTTCAAATTCATGCCCCTCATGTTCACTTAACACTTCCACAGAATCAGCAAAAACTTTATTCACTAGTGATTTTGCTAAGATATAGACTTTATTGTGCTGCTTCACTCGAACATACATGAGCTTAGGATTCATGGCTAATGCAACATTGGCAGGTAATGTCCATGGAGTCGTTGTCCAGCCAAGAAAATATTCATCTTTATCCTTTAGCTTAAACATTGCCGTGACAGATAAATCCTTTACATCTTTATAGCCCTGCGCAACTTCATGAGAGCTTAATGATGTTTGACAACTAGGACAATAAGGTGAAACGCGGTGGCCCTTATACAAAAGCTTCTCCTTGTGCACATGACTTAAAATATTCCAAACAGACTCAATATAATCATTACTTAACGTTAAATATGGGTCATCCATGTCAATCCAATAGCCTAGCTGCTCTGTAAAGGAGCGCCATTTCTTCTCATAGGTAAAGACACTTCCCTTACACTCTTGAATAAATTGTTCGACACCATATTTCTCAATTTCTTGCTTGCCAGAGATACCTAGCTTTTTTTCCACGCCTAACTCTACAGGCAAACCATGTGTATCCCAGCCAGCTTTACGCTCAACTAAATAACCTTGCATCGTTTTATAACGAGCCACGACATCTTTAATTGTTCTGCCAAATGCGTGCCCTACGTGTGGTAAGCCATTCGCTGTTGGAGGACCTTCGTAAAATACAAAAGGCTTATTGTTAGAACGATTCGCAACAGACGCTTGGAACGTTCCTTCTTGTTCCCACAACTGACGAATACGCGTTTCTCTTTCTACAGTCGTTTCTTTCTTCTCATTAGCTTGCATGTAAATTCCTCCTATACTAATTGTATAAAAGGCATACAAAAAACCCCGTCCCAAGTAAGGGACGGGGTTAACCGCGAATACCACCCTAATTCTATTGAATCAACGTTCAATAGCACTTAGCAACGTACAATCATACGTGTTCTTTTTAACGGTAGACACCCGGATTAGCTTACTATGTTCAGCCAATCTTCTCAGAGAGGATCTTCATGTAACACTTGCACACCGACTTCCACCAATATGTCGGCTCTCTGTAGAACAAAATGAAACACTACTTTTTCTCATCAACGAATTTGTATGCTTTTATTGTCACTCATCTTAACAAACTAATTTTTGTCTGTCAATAATTTCAAAGTACTAATATTGGTAGTGTTTTCCTTATAATTCATTGAGACATGCTTCAATGCTTTTATGAAGAGCTGCGAACTTAGGCTTTCCATTTGTTTTAATATAAAAGCTTTTTACAAAGGTTTTGCAGTTAAAAACTAAGATTCTGTGATGCTGTACATCGAGCTGTCCTTTTTTTACTTTTAAAGTAGCAGGTAATTCTTGCAGCAATTTAATGAGCTCTTGCTCCTCTAAACCATGCTCAAGCATTGTGAAAATAGGCACTAAAATCCGTTCATCTTCTTCGTGAATGAAAGCATAATTTTCTTGCAAAATGGCGTTGTATAATGCGCTTACAATTTCACAATAAGAGGCTTTATTTAATTTCGGATTCTTCACCAATTCATCGATTGCATCAGCCATATGGGCAACACTATGAGCCCACCCTTTCACCGGAACGTAGCCTCTTACATCCTTTTCTGCCGCTAAATAAGCTAGTACTTTATCTTTACAATCAGCGATTTTCTGTTGGGATAAAAAATCATCTGCGTTATCTCTAAACAATATTAGGGCAATCAATAGTGACGTAAATGTACGGGTAAAAACTAAATCTGATTCGCTTTCTTCAATACCCTTGTATAATAAATTATTCAAACATTCCTCTAAAAGCTCCGTTAAAAGTGAATGCTCTAGTAAGTTTTTTTCATGAATCAATTCATAAAACGATCCATAAATTAAGTTATCTCGTAATTCACTATCTAATGAACCGATATGTAGCATCATTGATTGTATGAGATCGGTATGATCCTTTTGCTGCCATGTAATAGCTCCACTTTGTAATTCTTTGAGTATTTCTTTTAATTCATCTTCCTTCAATAAGTTTTCATTTAGTAGTATACGCACTGTTTCTCTCCTTTTCATGTTTGCTTTTAATCGAATAATCAAAAACCACTTTCACGATAAATGCCATCAAGCTTCCATCCCTCATTAAACCGTACATAAGTAAACTCCTTCTGCTCGTTGTCCATTACAACAATTACTTTGCTTTTCCAAGGAAAGGTCACCGCACGCACCTTTCCATTTCTGACCTCATTGATTTGGTCAGACAAAGAGAGCAGAGTAGATGGAGTAACACTATTTTGTATCAAATATTGCGGACGGTCAGAGCTATCTTGCAACTCCTTCATTACATGTTCATGAAAGGCAATCACTTTTTTATTAGTATCATACATACTAATCCCAAGTGAACCAATGCATAAAACGAGTAGACTTCCCAATAAAATGACATTCTTTTTCTTTAACCCTATATAAAATCCCCATTTATCTTCCTTTTTGTATAAGAAATAATATATGCCTATACATAATGGCCAAACAAAAAGAATTTGCCACATTAACACCACCCAAAAGTCATCACCAAAAGACACTAAATATCTAATCATATTATGATTTAAAAACCAAAGAGGCAAAGTCCAACGCCAAGCTGAATTTTCCTGGGAAAGACTTTTAAAATAGATAAGTATAAGTGGAAAAGATAGAATAAATGCTAACGAATTGTCCATTATTACAGTTATCAATGCTTTATTCACTCCCCAGTACCTATTTTTTTAGAAAACACCATCATACAAATACTTACAATAATTGTACCCTAATCCAAATATATAAAACAGCTAATAAAAAAGCTAGACATTCTTGAAATTTTCGAATGTCTAGCCTTGATTCATTTATGATCTTCGAGTATTTTCATGCTATCTATATCTGCAAAGGTTATTTTAGATTCGGCTTTTTCCCTTCCTATATCTATACTATATTTCACTTCTACATTATCTCCAAGCGACAATGTTGTAGGAGCATCGATTAATGGGAACCACGTACCATTACCATGTTTTTGTACAATGTCATCAATTGATAATTTACCAATATCCGATTTATCTGCATAGGAAACAACTAAAAATTCATGTTCCTTGATTGCTACGATTAACCCCTTTTTAGAATGGAGTTCTTTTTCCCCAACTGGAATATCAAATTTTTCACGTAAGGCAACTATCTCTTGACTATAGTGCTTCTCTAAATAGTTCATAGCATCTTTCAAGACTAGAAAATATAGTATCGGCCTATTTACATCTTTGTATTGATTCTTTTCCTGCTCCAATAGTGAATTGATTATAGCTAATCTATAAGAATATTGTTCGATAAATTCTTCTCTTGTAAGATTCACCATTTTTAATTGTTCAGTAAATTGCGCTTCGTTTTGATTTATACCTACTTCTATCAATGATTCAAGCTGTTCATCAATTTGTTTTTGCGAAGGTACTATCCCCTTTGACCGAGCGTAAGCATATAAAGATTCAGCCTGTAAAAAGGATTCAAAGTTCTGCTTCTTTGCATCATTGGACCTTTTCTGATCATTTACCCGGGAATCCGTTTCTAAATAGAAGTTTAGAAATTTTTCATCCAATACAGTTGGTATACTTGCTGATTGCTCTTGACTTCCGTTGAATTGGCTATACAGAAATATTCCAATACAAACTGTAAATAAAATAGATAATACACTATATTGCCAACGCCAGGATCTTTTTTTCATCTCACGCTGTTCTAAATGCTGTACAACATTAGTCATCACACGCTTTTTGCTTTCGGTTAAATCATTTATTACCCTCACATCGACTTTACTCATGCAGCAGGACCTCCCATTCAATTTGCTGTAGCTTCGGCTTTAATAGCTCTCGTCCACGACGTAGCCTTGTTTTCACCGTACTCTCCGGAATACTTAAAAGCTCGGCAATTTTAATAACAGGCATTTCCTCAAAATAAAAATAAATTAGGACCTCACGCTGTTTTAATGGTAGTGCTAAGATGGCGTTTTCTACTAAGGTTTGTTCATCCTGCTGTACTAGCATGTCCCTTTTCGTAATAGCCTGCTTGGCAAAGATCTTCTGTTGAACTTGTATTTTACGGTATGTCCAGCTACGTAAATAGTCTTTACTTTTGTTAATGACGAGCCTCGATAAATATGCCCGTAATTCTCCTCTTTCCTCATAGTTTTGCTGAATATCGTAAAATTTGATAAATACATCCTGCACGATATCTTCAGCACTTTGTAAATCTTTGACGTAATAAAAGGCAAGTCGGATGAGCCTTTCTGTATGCTGCTGCATTATTTCTTCGAGTTCTTTAGTTTCAAGCAACATCTCTCCCCCTCTCTGCCCTATAAACGGTGCTCACGATATTGAGGTTTGCTTTTTTTATATTTTTTTAAATAAAGATCTAGATAAACTCTAAATTCACTTATTCTAATTTTCATCAGAGAAAGGAGCAATGACCGCTTTTTTATTTGAAGAAAGCACAATATTTGTAGATGGCGTTCCATATGGCATTGCCTCATCTATAAACTGCTCCAATGTTTCCACTGAATTAGTTGCAATTTTTACGATATAACTTATTTCACCCGCTACACGATAGCATTCAAGGACATCAGGATGTGCATTACAAAAATCCGAAAGACTTTTACAATCAATTGATTTAAATAAAATAATAGCTTGAATATCGCGATTTAACTTTTTTAAATTTACCTTCGCACTATAAGCCTCAATAATCCCCTGCTCTTCTAACTTTTTAACACGCTCAATTACTGCTGGAGATGATAAATGAACCATCGAAGCTAATTCCTTCATCGATATTTTTGCATTTCGCTGCAATTGCTGTAATATTTCTGTATCTATTTGATCCATATGTATCCACCTTTTTTAATTAATTAGATTTAATAAAATTCCTTTTATAATAAAGCAATTCATCTAAATAACATTATACAGATTCTGTCATTGAATAGCCTTATTCATTACAATGAAACATATAAAGGAGGCATTAACAACATGAAAAAAATATTATTACTATTAGCAAATGGTTTCGAGGCTGTTGAAGCGAGTGTTTTTACAGATGTACTTGGCTGGAATAAATGGGAGGGAGACGGCACAACTGAAGTCGTGACAGTAGGATTGCATCAGCAATTACAATGTACATGGAATTTTAACGTAACACCTGAAAAGTTACTTCATGAAATTTCATTAGCGGAGTTTGATGCACTAGCGATTCCTGGAGGTTTTGAAGAAGCTGGATTTTATGATGATGCCTTTAGCGAGGAGTTCCAGGCGGTCATTCGTCATTTCGATGAACACAAAAAACCGATTGCAACGGTTTGTGTAGCTTCCCTAATTTTAGGTCATAGCGGAGTACTACATAATCGAAAAGCTACTACTTATAATCATCCAACAAGTAAACGACTGGCACAGCTACAATCCTATGGTGCAGACATCGTAAACGAACGAATTGTTCAAACTGGACATATTATTACATCATCAAATCCTGGCACCGCATTCGACGTTGCTTTTAGCTTACTAGAAATGCTGACATCTGAGGAAAATACAAAAAAGGTAAAGGATTTAATGGGGTTTAAGTAATTAAATGAAGCTGTCTCAATGCGTTAAGTTGAGACAGCTTCATTCGTTTAATTTGATAATAAATGATGTAACTTCGATCCAAGTTCTTTGTTTTTTGTAACCAATGCAATCGTTCTGGACCTTCCAAAATTATTAATCGGTAAGGCAAACAGCTGAAGATGACCGATATTTTTAGCCATTAATTCTGGTACAATCGTAATCCCCATTTCAGCAATTACAGCTCCAAAGATAAAATCCCCAAAGTTCATCTCACTTATGATATTAGGCTTGTAGCCAAGTGATTGTATTTGTTCTACTATCTCCTTCCTTGAATCACAAGGAGCTTGATGGACAATAAGTGGCTCCTCACACAATTCTTCAAGATCCACTACTGTTCTTGAATTAAAACGATGAGTCAACGGAAACACAGCATAGTAAGGCTCCGTAAACAATTCGCAACTCCACAAAGATTCTCCCGTATATTTTGCATCCACAAAGACTGCATCAAGTCTACCTTTTTCCAAAGATTGTAGCAGTTCATTTGACGTATTTTGAATCATTAAAGTTATAGGTCGATCTAGTTGCTTAAGTTCATTCATTTTGTTTGGCAAATAGTAAGTAGCTAAGCTAGGCAGACCACCGATGGCAATAGGGCTGCTCTGGCTAAATTGCTGTAATTCTTCACGAATGGTCGTTAATTCAGTCAAAACTGGTGTAATGCGAGTGTAAAAACGTTCGCCAGCTTCTGTTAATTCGATACCAATCGATGTCCTATGAAATAGCTCGATGCCAAGATTATTCTCTAAGTTTCGTATATGTTTACTTAGTGCAGGTTGGGAAAGATTCATGATTTGAGCAGCTTTTGAAAAACTTTTCTGATTGGCTGCGGCAATAAAACTATGTAACCATTCTACATTCATTGTATTCCTCCATACCTTATAACGATTTGTTATACCCTTATAAAATAGTGATTGTTCCATATTCTTGGTTTTTTAGTAACCTATTAAATATAGAAGATGCATCGATTATAACATAACGTTATAGGACGTCTATACTTAGCATCTTTAATTTTTTTGGAGGTTCGATAAATGAAAAATGTTTTATTATTATCCTTTGGCATGTTTGCCTTGGGCTTTGATGCCTATGTGATCGCAGGGCTTCTCCCAGGAATTAGTGATACGTATCACAAAAGCACTTCACAAGTCGGCCAGGCTGTAAGTATTTTCACTTTATTTTACGCAATATCAGCGCCGTTATTTTCTTCTTTACTTGCAGGAAAACCAATAAAAAAAATCTTAATAGGGTCAATGCTTATCTTTACAATAGCGAATGGCATCACAGCTTTAGCGCCAAGCTTTTCTATTCTTCTACTTTCGAGGGCAATTGCGGGGACTGGGGCTGGTTTATTTTCACCATTAGCTGTTGCAGCCTCTACAAAGTTCGTTTCTAGTGAAAAGAGAGGGCGAGCTCTAGGATTGACTATTGGAGGAATGAGCATGGGAACAGTACTAGGGGTTCCTTTAGGTATATATATATCCAACTTATTTGATTGGAAATTAACACTTTGGCTATTAGTTATAATCGGTGTAATTTCTGTTTTATGTATGTATATTTTACTTCCCAATTTCCCAACAACCCCTCCCCCTGCACTAAATGAACGATTAAAGATGTTTCTAGATAAAAGAGTAACTGTAACTGTATGTATAACATTTTTCGCCAGTGTTGCTAGCCTTGGATTGTATACATATCTATCTCCCGTATTAGAAGACATGGCAGGCTCAGGTAACATAACAAAATATCTTTGGGCATGGGGATTCGGTGGCTTATTTGGAAGTATAATGATTGGATACTTAATCGACTACTTCGGAAAACCAAAAACTTTAGTTACGATCATTTTATTCACTTTAACTTTATCCATTATTTGTATCCCATTAATGATTAACTTACCTATAATAAAGTACTTACCATTCTTTGTCTGGGGAGCAATGGGTTGGGCAAGCCAAGCACCTCAACAACATATTTTACTATCATATCAGCCCAACAACGGAAGCTCCGCAGTGGCCTTAAACAGTTCTGTAAATTATTTAGGCAGTGCAATCGGTGCAAGCTTAGGTGGCATTGTACTGTCCTTACAGATTGGAACAATAACATTGATTTATTTCGCGGTTATCTCTATACTAATCGCCATTTGTTTACAGTTCTTTAGTTTGAAGAACAAATTTAGCGTTTAGAAAGTATAAATTTATATAATTGCGATTCTAACTGTTGATTTATGATCTTATTCGTCATTTTGATGGTTAGAATCGCAAATTTGACTGGGTTACCTTCTTTTAGGGTGGCGCTTTTCGTCGTCGGAGATTCTTTCCGTCGCTTTGGCCGTTCTTTCCGTCGTTTCGATGGTTCCATCCGTCGCTATGGCGATTCTTTCCGTCACTTTGGCGGGACCTTCCGTCGTTGGAGATTCTTTCCGTCGCTTTGACCGTTCTTTCCGTCGCTTCGATGGTTCCATCCGTCGCTGTGGCGATTCTTTCCGTCTCTTCGGCGGATCCTTCCGTCGTCGGAGATTCTTTTCGTCGCTTTGGCCGTTCTTTCCGTCGCTTCGATAGTTCCATTCGTCGCTGTGGCGATTCTTTCCGTCACCTCGGCGGGACCTTACGTCGTCGGAGATTCTTTCCGTCGCTTTGGCCGTTCTTTCCGTCGTTTCGATGGTTCCATCCGTCGCTATGGCGATTCTTTCCGTCACTTTGGCGGGACCTTCCGTCGTCGGAGATTCTTTCCGTCGCTTTGGCCGTTCTTTCCGTCGTTTCGATGGTTCCATCCGTCGCTGTGGCGATTCTTTCCGTCTCTTCGGCGGATCCTTCCGTCGTCGGAGATTCTTTCCGTCGTTTCGATTGTTCCATTCGTCGCTGTGGCGATTCTTTCCGTCACCTCGGCGGGACCTTCCGTCGTTGGAGATTCTTTCCGTCGCTTTGACCGTTCTTTCCGTCGCTTCGATGGTTCCATCCGTCGCTCTGATGATTCTTTCCGTCACTCCGGCGGCAACTTCCGTCGGCGGAGATTCTTTCCGTCGTTTCGATGGTTCCATCCGTCGCTGTGGCGATTCTTTCCGTCTCTTTGGCGGGAACTTCCGTCACTTTGGCCGTTCTTCCTGTCACTTTGACGATTCTATCCATCATTTCGGAGGTTCTATCTATCGCTTTGACATTTCTATCCATTGTTTTGAGGTTCTATCCGCAATTTTGACCACCCTATCCACGATTTCGGAGGCTCTATCCACGATTTTGACGTTTCTATCCACGATTCCAGAGGTTCTATCCATCGCTTTTACATTTATATCCTTTATTTTGAGGTTCTATCCGCAATTTTGACCATTCTATCCACGATTCCGGAAGTTCTATCCACGATTTTGACGTTTCTATCCACGATTTCAGAGGATCTATCCGTCACTAAGTGTTATACGATATATTACAACCATTATCGAGGCAATGGCATTTGAAAAAGCTGTCAGCTGCATTAAATAAACACTCTTGCAATTTGTAACTATTTGTAATTTAGCCCGTCTAATTGGCAATAGAATAAACTTTTTGGAGGCAGTCTAATGAAAAGATTTTTGTTTCTAATTTTATTGGTAAGTCTGTTTTTGGTGTCTGCTTGTACAAATGGAAAAACGCAATCATTAGAAGCTTTTTATAAGGATGCAAAAATTGAAAGTATCGATAAAGTGATTATCCAAGATGGTTCAATGGGTGCTTCAAAAACGATAACTAAGCAAGACCAAATCAATGAATTCATTTCTCTGATTAAAGATATAAAATTTACTCCGCAAGACAATCAAGAAAAACGTGTTGGTTGGAGATATGGTATTACTCTTTTTGATAGTGAAAGAAAATTTTATTTTACACTAAGCGAAATTGATAATACCTACTATGATTCAAACCCGGATATTTATCCTATTGTAGAAAACTATTACAAACTGTTGGAAATTGTAGAAGAGTAAAGATTTTAAAACTAAAGACCTCTTTATTGAAGTTCTATCCATCATAATAGAGGTGCATGAAAAAACCGACTTCCCAGGAAATCGGTTTCTGCACCAAGAGCAACTGGATACGGATGTTTTGATAACTTTATCCTCATTCATCTCACCAGCTATAGAGGTTGGAGACTTCTATAACTGTCGCTTCAAATTCAATTCACTGAAAAAAGTTAAATATTACTGACAATAATTTCGCCAGTTGTTGCGTCAATATACCGGATAGGTGATCTAGTATGTCGATCACAAGCTTGATAGACAAGTTGATAAGACTCTATTTCGTCATCGTAATTTTTGTCCCAAACCAATTGAAAATCGACATTCTCTAGAAATCGACGATACGCTTCTTCCATAGAAATACGTGGTCCTGTTGGAACTTGGCTAAGCTCAATCAAATCAAAGTTTGGTCCAGCATAATTATCAATCTGACCAGTCATACGATTAACAACAACGCCAACCATATCATGAATAAGTATACCTTGGCTATTATAGGCCTGGAATATAAACGATTCGCTTTGTGACGTATTATCTTCTTCCTCATCTTCTCGAATTAATCGTTGGATATAAGGATAGTAATCAGGAATTATTTTCAGTAAAAAATCTAATGCTTTTTGATAACAGGCTGCTTGACTAAGCTGTAGATTCCCTGAGCGTTCATACATCCATATAAAGCTTTGAACTTTACCAGTCTTCTTTGAAATAATAGCTTTTACTGTATCTTCTGACTGCATTTTAAAAAAACTGTTCAACGATAAATCTTTTTCTCTCATCTCCCAATCCCGTATACGCCACACGATTCCTATCTCTGGACCTCTGTCTACTTCTCGAATAAGCTCCAGTTCATCTGTTATGCCAATGATTGATTCATTCGTAAATTCATTGGCAATTAAGTTAGTTGGTAAAGGAGGAAGTGTAGCATAACTTTCAGGCTCATTTTCATCATGAATACTCGTTAATTTTGGTTCTAAAGAATCTGCATTAAAGTGTAAAAATGAATTTACTTGATACACGAGATGGAGTCCATCTTTCTTCACATTATAAACATCACGAGATAATGTTGTTATTACTAGTTGTAACACCAATTCATTCCGCACATGTTCCATTAGAGCTTTCTTTGAAACTAGCCTTGAAGGAATTTCAGGACTCGTTTTCACTCCGTCATATCTAAATCCAACAATATTTCCCAAAGCATCGACATCTATAAAACAACCAGCATGTTCTAACGGTAAATCCATGACAATTTGTTCAAAATAAAAACGATCCGCACTAGATAGTTGTTTAGCTTTTGAAAACGTTAAATCTTCCAGTGCAGATGGATAATGACTAAGTAAAAATTGTTCAGCACATCTTCTTTTTTCATCAATAGATAAAGAATTTGCCTCAGAAACAGAATCATTTTTTTCAATTGATAAGTATATGAGGTTTCCAGAGCAGTCTAACTCAACAGTCATACTTTCATCTTGTTGTTCAGTTGCCCATGAGAACATCACTCTTTCGTCTTCAGAATACTCTTCTATGATTAGTTTATAGTGACTTGGTAATGGAACAATTGATAGAGCCCGTTCTTTTAGTTTATCTTTTTGCAAAATCAAAACCCCCATGACAATTATTTTTATGTATAGACAAAAACCGATCTCCTAAGAGATCGGTTTTTTAGTTAAATGATTATTGAGCAGCTTTCGCGCGAAGAACCATTTGTAGGATACCACCGTGACGGTAGTAGTCTACTTCTACTTCTGAGTCGAAACGAGCTAAAGCTTGGAAAGTTTTAACTGATCCGTCTTCAGATTTAGCAGTTACTGTTAAGATTTCACGTGGTTTCACGTTGTCAGTAATGTTAACAGAGATTTCTTCTTTACCAGTTAAGCCTAATGTATCAGCTGATTCACCTGGCATGAATTGAAGTGGAAGAACACCCATCATTACTAAGTTAGAACGGTGGATACGCTCGTAAGATTGTGCGATAACTGTTTTGATACCAAGTAAATTAGTACCTTTAGCAGCCCAGTCACGAGAAGAACCCATACCGTAGTCGTTACCAGCAAGTACTACTAAGCCAGTACCTTGCTCTTGGTATTTCATACATGCGTCATAGATGTACTCTACTTCACCTGTTGGCCAGTAAGTAGTGAAACCACCTTCTGTACCTGGAGCAACTTGGTTACGGATACGGATGTTTGCAAATGTACCACGCATCATAACTTCGTGGTTACCACGACGAGAACCGTATGAGTTGAAGTCACGAATTGCAACACCGTTTTCGATTAAATATTTACCTGCAGGTGTATCTTTACCGATTGCACCAGCTGGAGAAATATGGTCAGTTGTAATTGAGTCACCGAACTTCGCCATAATGCGTAAGCCTTCTAAGCCTTTGATAGCTTCTGGCTCTTTTGCAAGACCTTGGAAGAATGGTGGGTTTTGGATGTAAGTTGATTTGTCATCAAATGTGTATAGAGACTCAGTTGATGTTTCAATTGCATTCCATTTTTCGTTCGCTGTGAATACAGTTTCGTATTCTTTTTGGAATAATTCACGGTTAACTACAGTACCTAATACTGCGTTAACTTCTTCAGTTGTAGGCCAGATATCAGCGAAGAATACTTCGTTGCCATCTTTGTCTTTACCGAATGAATCTTTTTGTAGGTCAACATCCACAGTACCAGCAAGTGCATAAGCAACAACAAGTGGTGGTGAAGCTAAGTAGTTAGCTTTTACAAGTGGGTGTACACGACCTTCGAAGTTACGGTTACCAGAAAGAACTGAAGTTACGAATAAGTCGTTCTCTTTGATAGCGTCTTCGATTTCAGGAAGTAATGGGCCTGAGTTACCGATACATGTTGTACAACCGTAACCTACAGTGTTGAAACCGATTTGGTCAAGGTAAGTTTGTAAACCTGAATCTTCAAGGTAACCAGTTACTACTTTAGAACCTGGTGCTAAAGAAGTTTTTACCCATTTAGGCACAGTTAGACCTTTTTCTACAGCTTTTTTCGCAACTAAGCCCGCAGCGATTAATACGTATGGGTTAGATGTATTTGTACAAGAAGTGATTGCAGCGATTGCTACAGCACCTGTTGGGATTTCTACATCACCTTCAGCGAATTTAGCTACAGAAGTTTTTGCGAATTCATCTTCAGTTAAACCGAAACCTTGTGTACCTTGTGGTGCCACTACTGCTTCTTTGTAACGAGAACGCATTTGAGATAGTGGAATTAAGTCTTGTGGACGTTTTGGACCAGAAAGGTTTGGTTCGATTTCAGCTAAGTTTACTTCTAATACGTCAGTGTAAACTGGCTCTAAAGTTGGATCGAAGAACATGTGGTTAGCTTTTAAGTAAGATTCTACAACCGCGATGTGCTCTTCGTCACGACCAGTTAAACGCATGTAGTTTAATGATTCTTCGTCAATTGCGAAGAAACCACATGTAGCACCATATTCAGGAGCCATGTTAGAGATTGTCGCACGGTCAGCTAGTGGTAATTTAGTTACGCCAGGTCCGAAGAACTCAACGAATTTACCAACTACGCCACGTTGACGTAATACTTGAGTTACTTTTAATGCTAAGTCAGTAGCAGTAGTTCCGTTTGGAAGATCGCCAACTAATTTAACACCGATAACTTCTGGGATTGGGAAGTATGAAGGTTGACCAAGCATACCTGCTTCAGCTTCGATACCACCAACGCCCCATCCAAGAACGCCGATACCGTTGATCATTGTTGTATGTGAGTCAGTACCTACTACTGAATCTGGGAAAGTTTCGAATGTACCGTCAGCATTTTCGTTTACGTGTACAACTGGAGCTAGATACTCTAAGTTTACTTGGTGAACGATACCAGTTGCTGGTGGTACAGCACGGAAGTTATTGTAAGCAGTTTGAGCCCATTTTAAGAAGTTATAACGCTCAGCGTTACGTTCAAATTCTAGGTCCATGTTTGCTGCTAATGCAGATGCATTACCGTATTTGTCAACTTGTACTGAGTGGTCAATTACAAGGTCAACTGGAATAGCAGGGTTGATTTTGCTTGGGTCGCCGCCCATTTCTTTCATAGCAGAACGTAGAGAAGCAAGGTCAACTACTACTGGTACACCAGTGAAGTCTTGTAATACTACGCGTGAAGGTTTGAATGGTACTTCTGCTTCTGGATCTGCACCGTTACCCCATTTTGATAATTCGTTTACGTGCTCTTCTTTGATAACATATGCATCATATTGACGTAAAACTGATTCTAATAATACTTTGATTGAGTAAGGAAGGTTTGAAACTTTTGCAACGCCAGCTTTTTCAATCGCAGCTAAGTCATAGTAATTATAAGTTTTACCATTAACTTCGAATGATGCGCGGCTGTTGTGTAAATTACCTTGTGCCATTTGCGGATCCCCCTAAATTTCTTTTTGAAAAGGCTATATAAATTTTTAAAGCATCTTTTCTCCAATACCCATAATAGCGTATTTATATTCATAAGTAAATTACATTAATATTATCTTTTTCAATAAGTAATCCTTATGACCCTGGTTTGTAGCCTAATGTTTTTAATTTTTTGATGTGCATAATATGAAGGTTTCGCTAAAAAGAAGTTTTTATACCTTTTATATGAAGTGTATTTAACTGGGGCATTTTTTGGGGCATTCGTAGTTTTTTTAATGGTACCCCACCTATAATATTGAATAATTTATAACAATCGTTCGGACAGGTACTTTATATAGTAGAAATCTTACAAAGAAACATATTTTTTATATAGATAAATCATATTAAAAAAATTTAAAAAAGTCACTCATTTTATAAATAAATAATGAGTGACTTTCATGAACTATTATTTCAATAGATACATTCTTCAGGTTCTTTATCAAAACAAAATCCTTTAAACGATACTGTTCTTAACAATCCAGAATTAGTTTTCTCTAAATACTGGACTTTACAATACAATCTCGGCTCCAGCCAAATCATATCGCGATCTACTTTTGTTGCAATATGTTTGGCGATTTGACGAAAGGCTCTTTTCTTCTGTTTTAAATCCAAACTCAACATTAGCTAGAGCCTTATATTTTTTGTTTATCATTGTGCCCACTAATAATGAAAAAGGATTTTCGCTGTAACCCAAGATAACTGTATCCATAATTTTGTTATATATACCAAAAATAAGGGCGCATTTAGTGGACTTCTATCAATACCTGATGAAGTTAATGACGGATCCACCGAATCTGGATATCCACCGAAACCTAGAAATTTTAAATCAGTACATGCCTTGGTCAAAAAACATCCAAGCTGCATGTGGAAAATAAAATAGCCGTATATCTGATAAAAAAATCAATGATATACGGCCATTCGTGATGCGTACCGAAAAAGTGCGCCTATTTTTTTATAATTCGGGCTTACACTTTATCAATACCTTTTTATAAAAAAGTGTAATTAAACAACACTATTTCACTGTGGACATGTATTCAAAGAATAGAATAATATCTTGTTTCCACTAATTATTAAAAGGCGATTACAACCTGTATATGCCATAATTGTGCGAATTTTGAAGTTCAAACTTACTTCTGCCTATTTTTTGGGAAACAATGTATAAGACCATGAATTAATAAAGTCAGCAATAAATACAATTCCCCAAATTACACCTATTGCAAACGCAGCATCATTTGGATAAGGTGATCCTTTAGCATTTTCATTTCCTAGCCACGAAAAATCACTTAAGTACATCTTTATTTCTGCCAAACTTTCTGTACCAATTACCCACAGAATAGCTTGAACTGTAATGAACAAAACTAAATGAATATAGGATGATACACGATATTTCTTTGCAATATATTTAGGATTATTATTTTTTTCAATAATCTCATAATCTTTATCAGTCAATAATTCAACGCCACGTAACTTTCCAATTTTTTTACGCATCCAACGATCCAATTTGATAAAATCGAGTATACCAAATGTAAAAGCATAAATGATAAAGATGATAATAACGATTTGAAAAGTTGATATTTCTCCTGTTTGACGATAGACATACAGTCCGAGTAATCCCTCAATTATCAACAAAAACAGAAATAAAAAAATACACATTAGGCTATATCGAGTTTTTTTAAAAAAATAGCGAAATATACCGAATAAGATCAGGGATCCCAATGACAATACCTCTATAGAGATAAACAATTCCCAATTGTAATCAAGGATAACATCCAAAAAATTTTCACTTCCCTTCAAAAGATTGAATAACGGCAAAGGTTTTTAAAAGAGAAAACCTTTACCTAGAATTATGGTCTATTTCGATTTTCAACTTGATTTATCCAGTTTAAATCTGCTTCTAAATGCAAGAGGGTACCAGTGATTAATAAATACCTATTCTCGTCACCTTGAAGAAGAAATTCCGTTTTAAATTTAGTCAATTCCATGACATCTTTCATTATCATCGCTTTTTGTTGATCTAGCATTTTCTTTTCTTGTTCGAAATCAATCTTACGAGCACAGCTCCATTTAAAATGAAAGTCTTCTTTAGTAGAATGATAGGGTACAGGTTCCAGTAACCAATTTTCCAACTCTTTTTTACCTTCCGTAGTGATTTCATAAAGTTTTCTTTCTTGGTCATCCATTCCTACAGATAAGACAAGTTGATCACGTATTAGACGGTCTAGAGTCGTATAAATTTGACCAGGATTAATTTTTCCTTTAACTCCCAGATGGGATTCTAGCTCTAGTTTTAATTCATACCCATGATTTTTTTGTAGAAATAGCAGAGTTAATATTCCATATTTAACCGACATAATTGCTTAACCTTCTTTGAGTGATGATATAATATTTATTTTACTAGCTGTAGTACTGGAAATCCAAGAAGCAAGGAGACTTAGAGAAACACCAGCAATCAGTGCCAGAATAGTATTCCCTAAAGGTAATTGAAAAGATATCAACCCTCCCAATAGTTCGGATTGGCTAGTTGTATAAAGTAAAACTACACCCGAAATTATACCACCAATAAACCCCGACAATCCTATAAGTAAACCTTCTCCAATGATCATCTTTTTAACTTGCTGTTTCGTAAAACCAAGCGCTCGCATTGTCCCTATCTCGGTGGTGCGTTCCAACGTATTCATTAATAAAGTGTTTGCTGTACCGATACTAGCTAGTCCAATGATTAAAACTAACATGATTAAAATCAACTCATTCATACCGGTTAATGCTGAAGTAGTTGATTTAATTTTATCTTCTACTGTTTCTACTTTTGAGAGATGAGTGCTGAAATCCAACCATAACTCATTACGTAATTGTTCACCAGTATATCCGTCATTTAAAGTTAATAATATGTCGAAATGATTCGCCCAACCAAATTTATTATTTAAATGATTCTCATCCATAAATGCAACATAGCCTGAGTAATTCGATGTTTTCACTACATCAAGGACTTCAAGTTGTTGTTTACCTGAGGGTGTATTAATGTAAATATATTCTCCTATATTTCCACCCCATTCATCAAAAGCTCTTTCGCCGAGGATAACAGAAGGTTCCTTTGCCAGCTCATAATATAAATTGTCTTTATTAGAACTTTCAAATAAGGTGGGGCCTTCTTCATCTACAGCAAAAATGGAAAACTGTCTCTTCTCCCCATCAGTGGTTACCCATGTAATTGGCGTAGCTTCCGTTAAAGGATCAACATTTACAACAGCATCATATGATAGTAACTTTTCTATATCCTGATTAGACCAAGGTGCTTCTGATGAAACTCTCAGGTCTCCTCCATACGTATTCCTGATTTCATTTTCATAACCTTCAGGTGCGGATTCAATAACAGCACTTAGTAATAATATCACTGCAATCCCCACAGCAAGAATAGCAGCAGTATTAGCATTTCGATTTAATTGTTTTATAAGGGTTTGCGTTGCCAGACTACCAGAGTAGCCGAAGATTAATTTTAAAATAGGTTTAAATATCCTGCTCACACCAAGTAACAATAATGGAAACAACAAAATGATGCTTACTAAAATCGCTAAATAAGAGATGGGATGATTGATAAATACAAAAGCAAGCAAGCCAACACCTAGAACTGCCCTAACTATGTACAGGCTTCTCGATGATTGGGTTTGATTTGCCATTTTTAATGTCAATAACACAGAGGTTTTCCCCGCATTGTAAATAGGAAATAATGAAGATACAACAGGAAATAAAATTCCAACTACCACAGCTATTAATGCAGGTATTTTCCAATTTAATGTGTAAACCATGTCAAATTCAAATACGCTTAGTAAAGTTTGCATGAACATATCCCCAAGCCAAATTCCCATAGGCACCCCAACAGCTGTACCTATTAGCCCCAACAGTAGTACTTCAATAAGAATAAGTCTGGAAACAGAACTTTGTAGATATCCGAAACTTTTCATGATTGCAAATTCCTTTTTTCGCTCCATAACACTTGTATAAATCATATTAAAAACAATGAATCCGCTAATAAACATAGATAACCCAGCAATTAAGTAAAAGAACGTATATAGTCCCCCTATATCGTTACTTTGTCGATCATCCGCGACAACTGGTTGTACATATGCATTTGAATTACGAAATTCTTCCTGGAGAGATTGAAAAAGTTTCTCTCCTTCTTCAGTTGTTTGAAATCTTACATAGGAAAGTTTGTCCTCCATACCAGTCCATTCTTGTAGCAATTCAAGTGGAGCCATGATTCGGAAGCTGGTTGATTCAGCACGCTCCCAGTTACTCGGACTTGCAAGCAACTGCGTATATTCAACAATGGCGGAAACCTTAGCTTCTCCCAAATCGGTAAACCTAATTGTATCTCCTACGTTTTTATTTAACAGATTCGCAACAGCTTTTGGTATCACCAAACCTTCATTATCCAAACTCCCTTCGATAACAGGAAGTTTCAGTAAAGAACTGCTTTGATCATTCACGCCTGTAATTCGGACGGATCTTTGATTTAAAGATTGATCACCCTCCAGCTCAAAAAAGGCTTGTTTATCAAGTGCAAGCATGGTTTCCGTCACAATTGGGCTAGTTAAAACTGACGAAACCACATCCTCAGAGTAAGTATGTTCATCGCTTAGAACCCAATAATCCGCATTTGCCACATACATTTCTTCATAATAATCGAAAACATCATTTGTTGTTTTGTCTGCAATAAGCATAGATGTTACAAAAGCTATACCTAAGATTATCCCAAGTAAGGAAATGAAAAACCTTTTTTTATTTTGTGTGATATTACGCCATGAAATTCGCCACATATTTAGCATAATCATCATCCTTTCTAGAAATCACTTGATCAATAACACCATCCTTAAAAAGAATAATTCGATCAGCAAACCCAGCTGCGAAAATATCATGCGTTACCATGATGATTGTTTGATTATTCTCTCGATTGAATCTTGATATTAATCCGAGTATTTCTTCGGCTTTACCTCTATCTAAATTTCCTGTTGGTTCATCGGCTAATAGAACAGAAGGGTTATTAACTAACGCCCTGGCTATAGCAACTCGTTGTTGTTGACCACCACTCAGCAAATTAGCACGTTTCCGACCAAGTCCTTTCAATCCGACAGAATCAAGTAGTTCTATAATAATTTGGTTCTTCTTTTTAGTTAAACTACCATCTGCATGAAGAGGGAAAGCTATATTTTCTTCTACACTTAATGTAGGGAGTAGCTGGTAATTCTGAAAAATAAAACCGATATACTTTCTACGAAATATCGTTCTTTCTTTTTCCGTCATATTACTTAAATTACTTTGATTTATTACTATATCTCCTTCAGTAGGGACATCAAGACCCCCTAAAAGTTGTAGTAATGTGCTCTTTCCAGAACCACTTGGGCCCATTACAGCCACAAATTCGCCTTCTTCAACGTTCAAATCAAAACCCTTCAAGACTTGTGTTCTTTCTTGCCCCTGTATAAATTCCTTTTTCAAATTTCTAACTTTAATCATGTTTTAATTCCTCCTATCCTTTCGAAATTATTATATACTAAGTATATAATGCATAAAAGTAAAATCGTTTAAATTTCATTATAAATTATGTATTTTTTATAAAAGACCCCCCAAGTATAATATATAC
>NZ_JBLLLQ010000031.1:0-52588 GCF_047737915.1 Lysinibacillus sp. NPDC056185 | reverse complement strand
TTGATGTCCAAAATTTTGTTTCGTTCACCAACTCAAGGTTAGCTACTAAAAACTTTATTGATTACGTTTTGCTTGTTCAGTTTTCAAGGTTCATTTCGTTACCATTTCTTCAACAGCAACTTTTATATAATATCATGTCGCAAACTCTACGTCAACAACTAATTTACTTTAATTGTTTTTCAGCAGCTGTCTTAACGACTTGTATAATACTACACTTTTAATTCAAAAAGGTCAACATTTTTCCTGAAAAAATTGCATAGTTTTTTACTTTATCGATAATCTTCCTATTATAATGGTTAAGAAATAATTTAATATTAGACTCACAATTTGAAGTTAATTTAATGTTTTATTATTATCTAAAATATCATTTCTTCATAATTTCTATTAAAAAATTAAACAAAAAGAGCCTGAGACAAAAAAAGATGACTCCAAGCATCGAAGTCATCTAAATGCCGCATAGTACGGCAATCCCTTTTTATTAAACTGTCTACTTTATAAGGTTCAATTCATGTTTGATACACTTTAGTAGCTTTCAAAACTTCACTAGATTTATTCGTTAGGCGGTACATCCTGAAGCATCCACGTGATTGATCCTTCAAAAGCATCAGCTCTTGCCTTTCCAGCTGGCACTTCTAGATAAAGTCCGTCCCCATCTTCACTCCATGTATCGGAAATATCGACTGTTCGACGATTATCTGTTGTTTTCTTTGTATAGATCTCTGCTGAGGTATCTTTAGTAAGGAATGAATCCTTCCCATTATAACGGTAAAGTAAACTATCTAATTTAGCATCTGTTTTCTTCCCTATTAACGGCTTATTAAGCTTAGCCACCACGGTCCAAGAATGTGACTTTTCCGAAAATTGCGTACGAGTATCTTTTACAGCTAAAGGCATATCGAGCTTGATTGGCTGATACTTTTTAGTTCGTGATGAAATCACTAGATTTTCTCCAAAATCGATAACTTTAGGTACCGAATCGAACTTCAACACGGCAGCAATTACAGTTCTCACTTCATTTGATGTCCCTTTGAATTCATCTTTATTACTATATGTTCCAGATACTGTTGCCTGGCCTACAATCTCTTCTTCCGTTACAGCATCTTCTTTCACTGTAGCATTATACGTAACGTATATTTTCTTAGAACGCAGTAAGTCAGCATCAGTATTCAGACTTGCTTCAATTACATTTGAAGATTCATTGTATGTGGCTTTACCAACATCTTTTCCGTCTTCATCAATTACTTTTAAGTCTGCTGGTGATTTTAAATGACGTGTATCATATGTTTGGGTAATGTTAACTTGATCATATTTACCTGTATCATACGTAATATACCCGGTATCTACTAAAATACTATAGCTTAACGTTTCTTCTGGTGCGACTTCCTCTGCTTCTTTACCGCCTTCATCAAACACTCGTTCTACAACAGTTAGTTTTGGGCGGAGTTTTATCGTTTCGATATTAGATTCCAGATCCACTTCGTCCATCACATATACAGAAATCTCGTGATCTAATCCCTCTTCCCATTCATCACTCTGAATTATGAGTTCCCACGGAGCATCTGTATTTAAATTTTCATTTTTATAATCTCCGACTTTCTTAGGCTCACTACTATCTATCATATAATAAAGACTGACCGTATCACTGTCTTTATCTTTCCATGTTCCTGTAATACGATAACCATTATCTGTATATTCGCCATCATTGTCTAATTGCAAGACTGGCGCAGCATCCGGCCTGTCAGTAACGGCCACCTCAAGATTCGCTTCAATAACTTCTCCATATCCTTGAGCTTTAGGTTCCCATCTTAATGACCAACCTGGGTGTGGCTCAAATTTATACATAGTATTTGCGTCAATGTCATTTTCAGGATAACCCGGCGAATTCAATCTATTATAATATGGACTATTATAATAGATACCATCTTTACCTGCTTGACTGAATGGTTTATAATTCGGGTTATCACCAACTCCTTTAAATTCAGCTGGTGGATTCGCAAAACCATCACGGAAGAAAGTAAGAGCATAACTTGTACCGTCACCGTCTTTCAGTCTCTTCTCATAAAAGTAAAACCCTTCATCATTTCCTAACGAAAATAGCCTACTTTCTTCGTGCTTCCCGCCAATATCCATATGAACCGAATAAGCAAAATTTGTAATGGGCCACGTACTGTTTAATTTCCAATATTTCATACTTATATTAATACGCCCTTTAATATCACCCACCGGCTGCATTTTAATTTTTACATATCCATCTACTTTATATCCACTAAGGGGATAATAGACAATTACAGCTGCATAAGCAATCAACTCATGTGTCTCTTCATTTTTAAATAGTTTTAGTATTGGCATATGTCCAGATTGAAACCTTGCGTTATCGTCCTCACTATTCCCATGAGCAATCACAAGTCCATTACCTTCCCACGATGGATCGGAAGCTATCCCTTTGTTATAATAATATGTTACGATACCATTTGCTGAATCTGGTTTCTTGTCTAGAGCTGTCGCTATTACAAAATTTTCTGCCTGTATATACTTTATTCCATCCTTGTGTCTATCCACTACACTGGCAAGTGTTGTATCCATGGTTGGCAACGGACGGGACCAATCATCACCATAGGCTATATAAGACTCCTCATCTTCCAATGAGTTAACTGACCGCGTATTGTTAAGATCCCCGAAATACAGGTACTCAGCTCTTCCACTTTTATCTCTTACTGGAAATTCAACCCCCTTATTTGTTTCCATTTGTGTAAATCTTTCTAATTCATTAGGATCATCCTCATCCAACTTTGAAAAATCAATCTCACCGATTGGACCAACTCTACTTACTGGTGGTCCCAAAGGATAAGATTTTGGAGAAAAATTTTTACATTTAGGTGCTGAATTTTCTTCACTATCTAAATCTTTTGGTTCCTCTCCTTCAATTGCTGGTTCTTCTTCACTGTTAGACCCTAGCTGTTCCTCTTCTTCAGTTACTGGTTCTTCTTCACTGTTAGACCCTAGCTGTTCCTCTTCTTCAGTTACTAGTTCTTCTTCACTGTTAGACCCTAGCTGTCCTTCTTCTGTTACTAGTTCTTCTTCAAGATAAAACTCTTCCTCACAGTCAATTGCTATATTTTCTTCATCTTTAGACTCTAGCCGTTCCTCTCCAACAGTTGTTAGATTTTCTTCACTTTCAGACTCTGATTGACTCTCACATGCATTTGCAAGATTTTCTTCATTTTCAGATTCTGGCTGCTCTTCTCCTTCAGTTGTTGGAGCTTCACCATTCTCTGTCTCTGTCTCTGGCTCTGTCTCTGGCTCTTTCTCACCTTCAGTTGTAAGATCTTCCCCATTTTCAGACTCTGGCTGTTCCTTACCTTCAGTTGTTGGATCTTCGCCATTTTCAGTCTCTGGCTTTTCCTTACCTTCAGTTGTTGAATCTTCGCTATTTTCAGTCTCTGGTTCCTTACATTCAGTAGTTATATTTTCCTCGTCGTCTGATTCTAGTTGTTCCTCACATTCA
Source organism: Lysinibacillus sp. NPDC056185 (assembly GCF_047737915.1). Classification (NCBI taxonomy): domain Bacteria; kingdom Bacillati; phylum Bacillota; class Bacilli; order Caryophanales; family Bacillaceae; genus Lysinibacillus; species Lysinibacillus sp. NPDC056185. Next base: position 49,083 of record NZ_JBLLLQ010000031.1, on the reverse strand, counting down.
ATTTCCGGCTCTGTTGGATCACTCACAATTGTTTCTGCTATAAATACATTCAGCTCGGAAAAGACTAGAACAAAAACTAATATCGATATTACTATTTTCCGCATATTTTCTTTTCACCGACCTTTTTATATGTTAAGCAGCTTCATAACGAACAATGAAGCTAACCGAATACTGATCACTTTGCTCATCTTCTCATTTTTTCAAATTATTTTTTTAATTTTTAACAAGTGATTCATCTGAATTTTTATTGATTCACTTGCTAAAAAACCAATCGCTATTAAAAGCTTGTCGTAATCAGCGTTAACTGATACACGCCTCTATTCTGCACCTCAGAAACATAAATTGGTGTATAATTTTTCTAAAACGAAGAGTCAGCAAAGTAACCGGTACAGCTACTTCAAGAACAAAGGCGTATGTTTGATCAATTAATTATTCATTTCTTCTTGTTGTTTCTTCTGCTTCTTTTTGCTATAAACTATATAGAATAGTAACCCTGCTACTAGCAAAATTAACAATCCTACCAAATACGCTAGATAATTCGGACCTTCAATAGATACATCTGTTGCGTTAAATTGCTGTACTTCTTCTGCTTTAATGGTAAAATCCTTCTCAAATTCCCATGATTCTTTGCTCGACTTAGCCTTTACATGTAACGTATAAGTTCCAGATTTGAATTTTTCACCATCTAGTGAAATCGGATATTTAAAGTTTGAATTTGGCGCCATTTGCATGTCTTGTTTTTTCGCCTCATAGAGCACCTCTTTCTTACCTTTTTTCGTAACTTCCGCATCCACCTCAAAACGGTTTAAATACGTTGCCGTTGGATTTTGAAGCGTAGCATTAATGACGTTACGCGCATTCACTTGTCCAGCTTTAACATCGTGTAATTGTAAATCTTGCTTCACTACTTCAACCGTTTCTTGCAGGGTAATACCAACTACATAAGCATATTTATTTTCAATACTTAAACCTTTAGATGATTCTTTGGTATTTTTTGACGCTGCTTCCTTCTCTTCTAATGTAATACCGCCCGCTAAAATTCCATCGAATTCTTCTTCTGGCATCGTTACATGTAACTGTAAATCCTTACTTCCCTTAGCTGGAATTGTAACTACCTTCTCTGTTTCTATTAAATCTCCTAATTCATATGGCAATGAAGAATCACGTTCAACACTTGTAGGGCCGTACTCTACAACTCCATTAATATTCGTTGTAGCTGAATGAATGATCGGCTCAATGACGACATCCTCTTCTGTATTATTTTTTAATTGAATCGTTAATGTCTGCTTTTGATTAGGCTCCATTTTTAGATTGAAATAAGATTTTTGTTTATCTATTTGATTGTCTGGAATGACGGTATACACACCAAAATTAAATTCAGATGCAGACGCAAAGGGTGTTAACCACAGGCTTACCATCAATAGTCCGATTATGGTCAATAACGTATTTTTCTTCATATTTTTTACCATCCTTACTACTTAAAAGTCATCAAAGATTTAAATTTATTGGTAAAAACCCGCAATGCTTCCCGCTATGAGCAACAGGATGTCACGAAGGAGTGATATTCCTGTCGCTACACTTTAATTCGCGCTTGTTGTAAATTGAATTAGCAGGAGTTTATACGGGTTTTTACCTGTATCTTGCAATATTGCAATGACATGATAGGATACTATTTTTACTTTTATGATAGGTCCCATCATGATTTTTTATTATTCTTGTCCTGGTACGTCTGTCAGTGTCCATGTTAATGACGTAGCATATTTTTCTGCATATTTTGTCGTTGAACCCGGGACAGAAAGTTCAATACTATCTGCCGCTGTATTGTCATCACCAAATACTAAGACGTAAGTACCGGAGCCTTCTCCTGCTTTAGCAGACATAATATTTTCGGCTACACCAGTTCCATCCGGTTTTAAACTAAATGAAGATTTTGCAATAGATGGTTTTGGAGAGGTAGAGACTGTATTCACCCAAGCTTTATTAAAAGTAATTTCAGCACCCGTCAGTAATTTACCTGAAGTGCTCTTGAATTGCCCGTCCTGTTTCACCTGCAGTGACCAACCTTCTTCTGTACCACGACTATCTGTCACTTGAACATAGTTCGGACCGTCGCCACGACTTTCTTTTTTAAATTGTTGCGCTTTTGCTTTGTAAACTTGATTGGTGGAAGTAATTTTTGGCTTACCGAAGTCTAAACTAGAAGCATAGTCAATGCTTAATGGACCAGGTGTTCCTGGTTTTGGACCGTTTGGATCAGTTGGATCTATTGGATCTATTGGACCTGGATTACCTGGATCAGTTGGATCTACTGGTGGTGTTATGATATTATCAGCTGGTTTAAATTCGATAATTGCTTTCGAATCATACACGCCACCATTTGCTGCATAAGAAGTGACGCTTCCTCCTAACACCAAACCTGTTAACATTGTTGTCGCTACGCCTAGTGCTTTTAAATTAGTATTGATTTTCATGTTTCATCATCCTTTATTATTATTTGTTACCTGGAACATCCGATAAGTTCCAGGTTAATTTTGTACTGTATGTAACAGTATCTTTTGGAGTTTTCCCCGGAATAGAAAGGGAAATTGCTTTGTTTTTTTGTACTTTTTGCCCTTCAGCATTCGTCATCTCATCTACTGTCCCCCAAAGGTTTACCCAAAGGCCAGCCCCTTCATTTGGGCCTGCTGACATGACAAGTGAATCAGTCCCAGGAACTAACGTAATTTCTTCAGCTTTTGGCGGTGTCACCTGTGTTTTACCTGTGACAGCCGGACTTTCAAATTTGATTTGCGCTCCAGTTAATTTTTTATTTTGCGTGTTGGCATTAGAAAACTGATCTTCTTGTTTAACAGTTAATGTCCATCCGGCATTTAATCCGCGACTATCTGAGATTTGCACATAGTTCGGTACATATTTACTTTCCCCACCAGAACGTATAAACTGTGCATTCGCATAATAAATCTTATTTTTGTTCGAGATTTCATTAATACCAAAATCGAGATTCGATACAAAATCAATGCCTAATGGGCCGCCAGTTCCTGGGCCTGGTGGTACTCCCGGATCAATCGGATCTACTGGATCTACTGGCTTCTCTGGATCTGGATCAGTTGGATCTACCGGGCCTTGCGTATCTTCATTCGGAATAAATGTCACCACTCCATTCGACACATATTCTTTTTCTTCTGCTGAAGCAAATAGCGATGAAATAGCCATACCACTTAGTACAATAGCGATTGCTGCAACTTGCATAGCCTTTTTCTTCAATAGTTAAATTTTCCTTTCATGTATTTTTTTATATTTACGTATCAGATAAAATGCTAATACGATAAATAACACTTCCTACAAAATAGTCGAATTACAAATCAACTATTTTTTAAATAATTTGTAATAAAATTACATTTTTAAAGTAAAAAAGGGCCTCATTTCCATTTAATTATCCTCTTATTTCTCATTGTATTTTTATTTATATTTACGTATCAGATAAAATGCTGGTACGGTAAATAACAATCCAGAAAATGTTATTCTTCAATAAGATACGTCCCTCATTTGAGGATTTTTTCTTGCCAATAGACGATGGATCCTTTCCGAATCAAGGGCTTACAATTTAGCATTAGATGAAAAAGAAATAGTTAGAAACGTCACTATTATTACCAAAAATACTAGTTTGTTTACTTTTTACACTTAACATATACCTTAATCCGAACTTCTTTAAACCTATTTTTTCTCTTTTAATTCTTTTTTTCTTTTCATCACTTGCAGTTACCGATTGTAACGTATTTTACAACACAATAAAAATCAACTTTTGTTGCTTTCTTAACATAATTTGATAATGGCAAATTTCGAGTGAATTATCATAAAATTCACGCTTTGTTTAAGTTTTTTAACGGGTATTATAAATGGTTATCGTTACTATTAGGTTTTTTTTAAATATTACATCGCAGGTTGAACGTTACCACCTTCTATATTCCTAGCAACAGACTGATTAAAAACCTCCATTTTCATACTGTTTTTGAAAAATTATTCCATCCTTGAATCAAAACAAAAAGGATTCCTTTTATCTTTTATTAAACATAAAACCTTCCAGAAAAAGATGCAAATCAATCTTTGCTCACTTTTGAACATATTTTGATAAACTTTTTACTTGAATTATTAGAATCACATTTCCGACCATATATTATGGGTTTGAATGATAGTTCCCTGGATTTCCTTCAAAAGACTTTCCTTTCCTTTTATGTCGTTCACCTATCTCCATCTGAAAATTCTCCACAACCTTTATTGCTTAGATGTCTGAACTTCATTTTTAAACAAAAAAAGTGAGGAGCGATGCACAAAGCACACTCCTCACTCTTCACTTAGTGTTTTACATAATAGTCTATTTGTTGAGCCTTCATAAAGCCGGCCTTCTCATAAACAGAAAGCGCCTTTCGATTGTCAATTTCTACATCGAGCATGACGAATTTGACTCCAATTTTGCTCGCATAATCTTTGGAAAATGACAGCATCGCAGTACCAATCCCTTGCCCCTCACAGTTTGGATGAACTGCCAATGCTGTTACCCATTGAATTTCATTTTCCTGGGCAGTCGTCACAGTTCCAACAACTTCGCCATCTTTACGCGCTACCCATAGCTTTCTTCCAGTCGTTGATGTATTAAAAGCGATTAGCTCCTCAGATTCTTCAGGTAGGTCTCCAAACGCTGCACTATAAATAGCAATCAGCTCTGCCTGTTCATCTGTATAAGGAATGATTTCGATATCATTCTTTAATTCTACTGACTCTGCTCTTGTTTCTAAAGTGGCCTCTGAAAAGCTATATGTAAAGCCTTTCTTTTCAATAAACTTGTGTCCACAAGGTGAGCCATCTATCACTACCGCCAATTGACCTTCTGCCCCACGATCTTCGAGGCCGGCCTGTAAAGCTTCTACTAAAGCGGTTCCTATTCCATTTTGACGGTACTTAGGTGTTACAACTAAAGACCATTCATATGTATGCAGCCCCATTAAATCTATTGCACTAGCTGCACCAACTAATACATCTTTGTCATCTTCATATGCAAGTACCATAAAGCCCTTCGATTCAAAGGAACTCGCCATAGGCAAACCCATAGCAGTCTCATATACACGATAATCATGTGTGGTCGCTTCTTCACACAATATTTTTAATTCATTTAATGTTTCCCCATCTAACGGAAAAGACACTGTCATCACTGAAATATTCATCATTTACTCCGTTCTTGTATAGACTATTGCCCTATTGTAGCAAGAAAGAAAATAATCTTGCAACAAAATAAATTTGATACTTCTAATTATTAACAATTTCACTTTAAATATAGTGAAATTAAAAGTTTTATATGATTATTGACGGTTATAATGACTGAAAGTTACTAGAATTAGGTGTGTATTTTTATACACGGCCATTTATCTGAAGATCCGATTTCTACTGCGAATTAACGTCTAGTCGCTCCCTCACCTAAGCAAAATATCATCAATAAATCTTCTATCGGTGAATAATAAACCTCTATTTTCCATTTGTCATTATCCATAATTATACTATTTTTATAGATAAATTACATTTAAAATTTAAAATGATATGCTATATTCCAACTAAAAAAGAGCAATCCCAAAAATTTCGGAATCACTCTTTCTTATGTTTGAGGAATGAAATTTATACCTACATCGTTTCGTTCACCCTACTCATCAAGATGATGGGATGAAGATTGTAACATCTGCGCATAGATGCCACCGGATTCCATTAATTTTTGTTGAGGACCTGCTTCAACTAATTCACCTTTGTGCATAACAAGCACAATATCAGCATTGTGCACTGTATTTAAACGGTGAGCAATAACAAAGCTTGTGCGTCCTTGCATTAACACATCTAGAGCATCTTGTATCGCAAGCTCCGTAACAGTATCAATACTGCTTGTCGCCTCATCCAACAACAATATTTTCGGATCAGCAATCAATGCTCTTGCTATTGACAATAACTGCTTTTGGCCTTGCGAAATTCCACTGCCATCTGCGGCAAGTACTGTGTCATAGCCATCCTTTAGCGTCATAATAAAGTCATGTGCATTCGCACGCTTCGCCGCTTCCCCTATCTCTTCATCGCTAGCATCTAATCGACCATAACGGATATTTTCACGTACAGATGCTTCAAACAAAAACGGATCCTGTAATACAAAGGCCATTTGCGAGCGCAATGCTTGTCGTTCTATTTGCTGAACGTTTACACCATCAAATAAAACCTCGCCCTTTGATACTTCATAAAATCTTGCAATAAGCTGCAAGATCGTAGTTTTTCCTGCCCCAGTAGCCCCAACAAGAGCTACCGTTTGTCCGGGCTCCACGTTAAAATTAATGTCCTTCAAAATGTAAGCTTCCTCTGCTTGCTCATATTTAAAGTACACATGTTGAAAGCTCACTTGCCCTAATAGTTTATGCTTCTGTGCGGAAGCAACTTCCTCCTCAGGCTGTTCATCCAGTAATGCAAATACACGCTCAGCACCAGCAATCGCAGACAGTACGGTATTAAATTGATTGGCCAAATCATTTAAAGGTCGTGTAAATTGCCTTGCGTATTCTGTGAAAATAACAATTACGCCAATTGATACATGCCCGTAAAAAGCAAGTACACCGCCAATACCAGCTACAATTGTAAAGCTCATATTGTTTAAAAAGTTCATGACCTTTGGGATATACCCAGAGTATGTCTGTGCCCAAAAGCCAGTACTTTTTAAGCGTAAACTTTTTTCGCGGAATTCCTCTTTCATACGTTCTTCTTGTGAGAAAGCTTTGACAATTCTCTGACCCGAAATTGTTTCTTCAATCATGCCATTCAGAGCTCCTATGGCAGCTTGCTGTTCTTTAAACAAAGGTGCCGTTCTCCGTGTGATCCAACGCATTGCCCAAAACATAATCGGTATAATGGTCATCGTTAATACCGTTAGTAAAGGGCTTAAACTTAGCATGATAATCACCGTTCCCGTAAGCGTTACTACACTAGAAAACACTTGGATAAAGGAGCTATTTAATGTTGAGCTAACTGCTTCAATATCATTCGTCATCCGACTCATTAATTCTCCATGCTGACGACGATCAAAAAAGGCAATCGGCAGCCTTTGGAAATGAGCAAATACACTCGTTCGTAATCTATAAATCGTTTGTTGGGCAACACCAATCATCCAATAGTTTTGCAAAAATAATGATATTGCTAAAAGAGCATAAATGCCGATTAACAGCATAATCCCCTTCTCAAGTCCTGCAAGCTCTCCATGCGTTACGTACATGTCAATCATTTTACCGATTAAATACGGCCCAAGAAGAGACAAAATGGAACTCGCCAAGACAAGTAACAGCACAATAATTAGTAGTACACGTTGTTCATCGACTATTTTCCATAAACGTAGTAGTGTGCTTTTCCAATCTGTCGCGCGAGGTCCCTTCTTTTTCTTAACAACTTGCTTCACATCATCTTTCGTCAAAATCGGCTCATAGCCAAAAGGCTTTTGGAAAAATCCCATTATTCCTCCACCTCCTGTTGAGAGATTGCGATTTTTTTATAAAGCACTGACGTTTGTAAAAGCTCTTCATGCGTCCCGTATGCGACCACTTTTCCTGCATCAATAAGTAAGATGCGATCTGCACCTTTAGCTGTCCGAATTTTTTGAGTGACTACTAGCATCGTTGCTTGTTCCTCACTCAATGCTTCCCATAATGCCTGCTCCGTTTTAACATCAAGTGCACTTGTACTATCATCAAGCATTAATATATGCCCTTTTCTTAATAACGCTCTTGCAATCGATAATCTTTGTTTTTGACCGCCTGAAAGATTGACACCCTTCTGACCGACTTTTGTTTCGTAGCCACTTGGGAAATCCTCCACAGAAGCATGGATTTGCGCTTGCATTGTAGCCTGTAGTACTGCATCCATTTCAGCCTCTGCATCACCCCAACGAACATTATCAGCAATGCTTCCTGTAAATAATAACGATTGTTGTGGAACATAGCCGATGATTTCACGCAGTTCTTGTAAATCCCATTGCTGTACATCTTTCCCCTCAACTACTATTGTGCCTTCTGTGACATCATAGAAACGTGGAATAAGCTGTAACAGCGTTGATTTCCCTGCACCTGTTGCCCCCATAATGGCAAGCTTTTCACCAGATGTCACTCGGAAGCTTACATCGGATAGTACAGGCGAGTCTTCCCCAGGATAAGTAAAGCTAACATGCTCAAAAGCTAATTCTCCAAAACTCAAATCTTTAGACGTTTTCTCTGAAGATGATGGTAGCTCAATCTCATTTTCAGTTGAAAGAACTTCTGCCATACGCTCTGCAGAGGCTTTGGCACGTGCATAAAAAATAATAATAAAGGCAAACATCGAAAACGAGCCTGTCATACGCATTGCATAATTGACAATGGCAACTACATCTCCAAGTGGTGTTGTACCTGAAGCTATTTGTTTTGTCCCAAACCACAATACTGCAAGTAGACTCATATTCATAATGAATAACAGCACAGGCATAATATACTCCATTGTGCGTAGAGCCTTTACAGTATCTATTTTTAAGCGTGAGGCAACTTCATCAAAGCGAGAGGCTTCATAGGCACCACGTAAGTATGCTTTCACCAATCGAATAGCCTGTAAATTTTCCTGTAGTACTCGATTCAAACGATCTACTCTCTTTTGCACACGTCCAAAATAAGACACGCCTTTTGCCACCATAAATATAAGAAAAATCAAAATAATCGGTGCGCCAATCACTAAAAACAACGCTAATTTAGCATTGACAACAAAGGCCATAACGATGCTACCAACAACGGCAAGTGGTGCACGAAGCATAATACGCAAACTCATAAACAACACCGTCTGAACTTGTGTCACATCATTCGTTAACCTTGTAATAAGAGATGCTGTTGGGAATTTTTGATAAGTGGTTAATGTAAAGGATTGTATTTTTTCAAACAATACATTTCGTAAATCATAGGAGAAACTCTGTGCAGTATGCGATGAAAAATACGAATTAACGACACCAGCTATAAAGGCTACGAAAGATAAGCCAAGTAAAACAATACCCCATTGCCAAATCATCCCTTGGTTTTGAGCTCGTACTCCATCATCTATGATTTTAGCCATGATCAGTGGCTGAGCGAGCTCCACAAACAATTCCAACAGCATTAAACAAAACGCGATAAATGCAGTCCATTTATATGGCTTTACATAGGAAAAAATCTCTTTCACATTCTTCCCCCTTGCTCTTCGCAAAGAAGTTCCATAAATTTCAAACATAGTAAAGAACTCCTGTGCAGATAGTATTTTTATGCTTTTCCTCTACCTACAGAAAGCCATGTTACACAAACAAGCATAACTAATTGCCAAAAATCTAACGATGTACCAAACACGATAACTGAAATAACCATCGCTGTTAGCAATACTTGTCTCAACTTAAAAATAGCACAAAAACCACTGATTTGACTCCAATTGCAACAATTAGTCTCTAATGTAAATCCCCTATCAGCATTCCCCATCCGACAACAAGTAGTACGTTCCATTCTTTCACCATACGTGCAGGGTACAATGTGAGAAGGCAAAAGTAAAACCAACCGCTACTCCCGCAATAGGGCTTTACTACTGACTAACAAAAAATCAAATGAAGCGTTCGTTAGTAGGAGTCAAAGACCCATAAGTGTACCAATAATCCCTATCACTTGATATTTCGATGGACATTTCTTTAAACTAAGAGAGACATAGGCAACTACAAATAACTGCAATAAGGTAAACCCACTGAAGATCAATATGTAAGTACTACTGCGAGCGATCAACGAATTGTTAACATAAAGGAGACTGTCAATGGTTTACGGTTAAGCAACTACTCCACAAAAGTCAGTTACTCCCCATAAAATCGCAACCAAGACAATAATTACTATTTTTTATCCGTTTCATACACTTCTAGCTTCCTATATATATACTAAAAAATGTTATTTTTCTTCAAATCTTTCCATGTTTTTCGTTAAAAAAGTCCCTATTTTTTTTATTATCAAATATTTACAATCATATTCATAATGACTAATTCCCGATAATTAACTATAATAATAGTATATATAGATTACTCAAGGAGATCGAATAATCATGAGTCATATGCATAAATCATTTACGATCGATGAACATTATTTAAATTCACTTCCTTTTCCTGCTATTGTCATGAATCAAGATGGACAAGTTATAAATTTGGGAGAGCTTGCTGAACAGCTATTTGATTTTTCAGTTACTACTATTAAAGAACATACTACTTCATTCATTCATGAAAATTTACTACGTCAGCTTTCATTAGAAACCTTTCAAGCCATTTTGCAGAATAATGACAGCACGTATATTAATCAAATTCAATTAAAAACGTATACAAATGAAGAAATTACAACAGCGCTACTAGCTAAACCATTTACTGAACAAGGAGAGCATTTCGTTCTTATGATGTTCATGCTACCAGAGTTAATGATTAATTCTGTCTCAAGTAGCAGCACTCTCGTAGACTTAAAACAGGGATTAGACTCGACATTTATGACAGTAACACTTGATCATGATGGGTTCATTTTAGAATGTAATAATGAATTTCTAAAAACGAGTCAATGGACACCAAAACGCGTGATTGGCAAAACATTTTGGCAGCTATTCCCTGAAAATAAAGAAAGTGAAAAGATCACAAATACGATCTGGCGGAATTTAAACAATGGCCAAACGTGGCAAGGTGAAGTCGAAAAAGTTACAAAAGCAGGTCAATCTTATTGGGTGCTACTAACGGCTATCCCAACATTTAATATTGAAACGAATGAGCAACAATTTTTTTTAATTGAAAAAGATATCACGAAGTCCAAGACAATACAACATCAGCTTGAAAAAATCGCTTATATTGATACAGAAACAGGTCTGATGAATGCGCATCGACTCGAAAAAGTGATTTCTAATATGATTGAGGATGAAAGAAACTTTTCTTTTGTCTATTTAAGTATTGATAAATTTTATACATTAAAAGAGTTACATGATCAGCAAATCGGTCAAAGTCTTATTGTAGAGTTTACAAATCGTATAAAAATGTACTTCCAAGATAGCACAATGGCACGTATTAACGAAAATGATTTTGTCGTGATTACACCATTAAGTGAATGGTTTATTCAAGGCTTCTTGTCTTACTTACAACAACATCCAATTTATAACAGTAATGTTGCTGTCCCTATTTCTATTAGTGGCGGAATTACACGTTATCCAGAGGATCAAACTACATTCTCCCAACTAATGAAGGCATCCATTGCTACTATTACAACTGTACGTGAAGCAGGTGGCGATAAAGTCGTCTCACTATCCAAAGCAACACATAAAGCATTAAATCGTAAAGCTTTAATTGAAAAACGTTTACTTCAAGCTCTTGACCAAAAAAACCTAAAAGTTCTCTATCAGCCGCAAATTGATGTTAATACAGGTAAAATCACAGCTGTAGAAGCACTAGTTCGTTGGGAAGATGAAGTAATAGGCGTTGTCTCACCAGATGAGCTAATCCCAATTGCTGAGGAAACTGGTCTTATTAATAATATCGGTTCCTATATGCTAGAAAAAGCTTGTGAACAGGCACTAATCTGGAAAAAAGCTGGTCTTGATTTAAAAGTATCCATTAACTCTTCTGTACGCGAATTCCGTGATAAAAACATGGCAAAGTCAATCCTTGGAACTTTGGCAAAAACCGGCTGTCCTGCAAGCCTTATTCAAATCGAAATTACTGAGAAATTTGCGTTAGAAGCAGAAGCTGCTACCTTTATCACACAGCAAATGCGTAAGCTTGAAAATGAAGGTATTGCCTTTATACTAGATGATTTCGGTACCGGATATGGTTCATTTAGATATATGCAGATTCTACCAATAGATACATTGAAAATCGATAAAACATTTACAAGTTCTTTATTAAAATCTGAGAAAACCCAAAAGCTAATGCATGGTATGGTGCAGCTCGGAAAATCTATGGAACTTAAAGTTGTCGCAGAAGGTGTCGAAACGGCTGAACAAGCAGATCTTTTAACTTCTTATGGCTGTGATGCTATTCAAGGTTACTATATTAGTAAACCGGTTCATGCAGAGGAAATTGAAGCATACTTGGTAAATAGTTAATTTGAAAAAGGAGGCTACGTTTAAGACGTAACCTCCTTTTTTATATTTGTTCTATCCGCCGTGCTCATTCCTACATTTGATGTAGAACCTTATTTCTTATAGACCTTTTTGAATGTCGCTTTACTAGTACGTACAGAACGGAAAATAAGCTGTATTAGTACCTCTGCAAATACAAGTCCTATAACGATGGCACCTGTAATTAAAAATGCCTTTAATCCATACTGTAGCCCTTGTATATAATCATCCTCTACAATATTTCTCATTGCATTATAAGCCATACCTCCCGGAACTAACGGGATAATACCACCGACAATAAAAATAATCATTGGCATTTTGAAGCGCCGAGCATATAAATGGGAAACGATAGCAATTATGAAAGAACTAAAGAATGAGGCATATACTATATCCATGCCATGCTCTGTTAGGATGAAGTAAATCATCCAGCCTACTACCCCAACAAAACCACAATAAACTAGATTTCTTCTAGGTACATTAAAAATAATTGCGATCCCTGCAGTCGCAAAAAAACTAAGTATCAACTGTATGATATAGTCCATGTCATCTGCCCTCCTAAAACGATAGAGTGACGGCAATAGCTGCACCGATTGCAAAAGCTGTTAAAAAGGCCTCTACGCCCTTCGCCATCCCCGACATAAAATGACCTGCTATTAAATCCCGAACTGCATTCGTAATCAAAATACCCGGTACTAGTGGCATAACGGAGCTAATAACAATTTTATCTATTTCCGTACCATGGCCATATTTCACTGAAAAGACAGCAATAGACCCTACTACTAATGAAGCTGTAAATTCTGCGAAAAATTTTACTTTTGTTAAATCATTTATCAATAAAAGCACTAGGAAGCCTAACCCCCCTGCTAAACAGGCAAAAAGGAAATCGGACCATCCTCCCTTAAACATTATAAGGAAACAACCACTCGCAAGAGCAGCTGATATGACTTGAATATATGTTGGTAAAAAATAATTTGTTTTTTGTATCGACTTTAGCTCGTCATAAGCTTCTTCTAATGTTATCATGTGAGATGTGAGTCTCCGAGATACTGAATTTACCAAGGCTATTTTTTGCAAATCTGTCATCCTGTTGGAAATTGATGTAATTCTCGTCGGCTGTGTCTTGCCTAACGAAAAGATGATCCCTGTAGGTGTAGCATAACATTGTGCATCTAGCATATTTTGAGAATGTGCCATGCGTAGCATTGTATCCTCCACACGGTATGTTTCTGCACCACTTTCAATCATAATTCGACCTGCAAGCAATAAGCAGTCAATCGTAAATTCATTATCCACTTCATGTAAAACCATTACAGTTATCTGCCTCCTTTAAAAGGTTCCTTGCCAATAGTATCGAACTGCAAATAAAAACTCAACTAAAAAATTTTTTAACTTTTAACCAAAGTACTTTGGCTTTCATATGCTGAAAATGGTAAGCTATTGAGTAATTTATTTATGAAGATGGGTTTCCCATAAATTGATAGCAAAACTTTATAGATTCGTATAACTTTTTCAAAGACTAACACGTCTGATTTTATAAGCAGTATAGAAAATTAAATAAGGAAAGGAGCGTATCCACCAAAATGCCGGAACGCAGAAAAAAACGCGGCCCAATGATTGATTTCCTATTAATTGGCCTCATCATTACATTAACAACTATTATTTTAGTCATTATCCTATCAAAGGATGACTTTAAGTTTCAAAAAATTAGTGCCTCTAAAGAGGAGAAAACTTCAGATTCAATAAAGAGTAACCTATCCACAGATAGCTCTGCGTTTCCAGGCATACGTATTGTAACAGATGTCTCTAATGATAAGCGAACTCCTTTTGCTATTCACTATCCAGAAACAGATAATAAAGCTTTTAATGATGCTGTATTACAGTACATAACGGATTCAAAAGAAAACTATCTGTCATCTATGAAAGAAAATAAAGATAAAGAGGTAATGGGTGAGCTTAATATTAGTTTTGAGACTTTCCCATATCAAAAGCATTACTATTCCTTTGTGCTAACAAAAATGTTGTATACAGGTGGTGCCAACCCAGAAGTTTCAACAAAAACATTCTTCATCAATCATGAAACTGGTGAACTAATCTCCATTAAAACATTGTTGAACAACGATAAAAACAACTTATCAGCCTTAGCTACTCATGTACGTAACGACTTACAACAAAATCTCAAGTTAAAGGATGAGCTTTTCAAGGAGGATTTAGTAAAGTCAACTGAACCAAAGTGGTCTAACTTTAATCGCTTTGCTATCGTTAATGATTCGATACAATTCTATTTTGATGAGTATGAGATTGCTAGCGGGGCAGCTGGTTCTCCAATTGTGAAGCTCCCTTTATCACTTATCAATCCGTTGTTAGCTTCTGATTTCCAGATTGCTATGGAAAAGCCGGTAAAGCCAACTAATACAGGAGATCCAAACAAAAAGCGTATTGCCTTAACTTTTGATGATGGCCCACATCCAAAGGTAACAGAACAGATTTTAGATACGCTCGATAAATATCATGCCAAAGCTACCTTCTTTATGCTTGGTAGCCGTGTACAATATTATCCTGATATCGCTAGAGACGTTCTTGCAAGAGGACATGAAATAGGTAATCATTCATGGAACCATCCTGTATTAACAAAACTGTCACTAGAGTCGGCAGTAAATCAATACACATCTACAGTTGCGGAAATTGAAAAGGCTATTAATCAAAAGCCAACTGTATTTAGACCACCGTATGGAGCAACAAACGATACAATTAACGCTCAAATTCCAATTCCTGTTGTTTTATGGTCGATCGATACATTAGATTGGAAGTATCGCAATGCGCAACAGTTACTACCTAATGTCAAAAATAATTTACACAATAACGCCATTGTCTTAATGCATGATATTCATCAATCGACTGCCGATGGTCTTGATTCCGTGCTTGCTTATTTACAAGGGCAAGGCTATGAATTCGTGACAGTATCAGAAATTCTTCCATATCGTCAAAAATAAGAAAAAGTCCAATAGACCTTGAGTTTATTGGACTTTCTTTTGTTGAAAAACTTATTACATCAATGAACTTCGGCATAATGAGAGGTTGAGCGCGAGCCGCTTCCTCCGCCATTGTTGCTGTCGCTTCGCTTTCGCACAGATATAAAGCATTGTTGCTGCCGCTTCGCTTTCGCACAGATATTAAACATTGTTGCTGCCGCTTCTTCAGGCGGTAGATGTCGATAAAAAGTAAAAGTTAGTAGATAAAATGCGAAAGTTAGTAGATAAAACTCAAAAGTTGGGTGATAAACTAAAAAGTTGGGTGTCATTTTGTTATAACGTATGTCATGCGGATAAGTTGAATCGCAGTGGAGGCTAGGCGACATAATAAAGTAAAAGGATTTACACACAGTTTTGTGTATGAATCCTTTTTGCTCTTTGAACGGTGGATGTCGATAAAAAGTAAAAGTTAGTAGATAAAATGCGAAAGTTAGTAGTTAAAACTCAAAAGTTAGTAGATAAAACGCGAAAGTTAGTAGATAAAACTCAAAAGTTGGGTGATATTTTATTAAAAACGTTTGTCATGTGAGTAAGCACCATACGTTATTGTGATGAATTCATTTTTACATGAATACTTTGAAGATTTATCGGAACAAAATCTCATTTTATCGGAACAATTTTAACTTTTATCGGAATATTTTCTCGTTTTATCGGAACAATTCCAGTTTCTCTTCAGCGCCACAGACGAGACCCTACAGTAAAGTGAAGCGGCTCACCTAGCAGGAACGAAATCAGCCCCTCGCTGTGCAGATGAACTTTGTTTTGTAAGACACCTACATAATAGTTTTTCAACAACGCGAAAAGTCCAATAAACTCCACCTTGAGTTTATTGGACTTTCTTTTTATTTTATCGTTAATGTATCAAGTGGTTTGAAGTCTGTTAGCTGATAGCTCTTCACTTCATTGTTCGCTACTGTATAAAGAGCGTCGTCTATATAGACTACTCTTTGTACACGTTGTTCCCAATTTTCGTACTGATCGCCAGTGCTTTTATTAACAATATTTCCTTTTAGGACGATTCCTTTATCTGAAGTGATTTCATAGATTTGTGCACCTTGACCTTTGTAGACGATTTCATCGCCCTTCCCTGCATCGTACAGGACAACTGGGAAACCGAAGTAATTGTATTCTTTATTGCGGAATAGCGCTTTAGGATTGTATTGGACTTCGGAGTACGAGCCTTCTCCACCGATTTTTACTGTTGATTGTTCCTTTGGATTTTTGAAATCTGAAACATCAAACAATGACATTTTCATATTAGTTGTGACCGTAAAATTACGCTTCGAATATGCATCATAGCGTTGCTCGGTGTCATAGCCGATGCCGATTAAATGTGTATCGTCTAGTGGATGCAAATAGTTACTAAAGCCTGGAATCTTTAGCTCACCTAGC
Source organism: Lysinibacillus sp. NPDC056185 (assembly GCF_047737915.1). Classification (NCBI taxonomy): domain Bacteria; kingdom Bacillati; phylum Bacillota; class Bacilli; order Caryophanales; family Bacillaceae; genus Lysinibacillus; species Lysinibacillus sp. NPDC056185. The sequence goes on along the minus strand of NZ_JBLLLQ010000031.1, from coordinate 32,491 downwards.
ACAGTTGGCTTTTTTGGATTTGCGACATCAATAACAAACAGCGGATCCACTTGCTTAAATGTTACTACATATGCTTTTTCGCCCATAAAGCGTGCAGAATACACTTTTTCACCAGGAGCTAAATCTTTTACTGCACCGAGCTCTTGTAAATTTTTATCGAAAATAAATAGGTGGTTTCGTGATATTTTTTGTTCATCCCACGCATTTCCTTCAGTTGTAACGATACGAAAATTGCCTTCATACTCATCCATTGAGTATTGATTTAACACTGAGCCTTTTACTTCCGTTGTACCCACAAAATTCATGGCAGTTCCATCAACATTCCATTTAAAAACTTGTGTATTAGTTGTTCTTGGCATCCAGATCATATCCATCATGCGACCAGTAGCAGGTACTGGATTTCCATCATAAATTGGTGTTGTTAAATAAAGTGCATTCTCCGACATATAAAGCCCGCTACTACCTCCTAAGTATCCCTTAGTGTTCGCAGTTGTCTTTGCACCATTTTTTAAATCCACAGTTGTAATTAAGCTATATGTTCCATCCATTGTATTTGGTAAAATAGAAATTTTCTCTAGGGGTAAACTTTTGTACTCATTTCCTTCTACACTATCAAATGTTTTCGGTTTTAAATCCGGCGTTTTTTGCTCTCTAAGCATCCAATAATTCGGATACATATTACCGATTAAATATAATGTGTCATTTGTAATTCGAATATCTTGTAAATACCCCTCTTGCCCCACTTCACGTATGAGCTTCGGATTCTTTGGGTTTGAAATATCATACAAAGTAGCTGTCGACATGCTTGAGCCTACTTTTTCTAAATATTCATCCCCAATCACTATTAATAAATTTTCATATAATGCTAGCTTCGAAATATATTGTGACTCCTTCAGCTTGATTGTTGTTGCTAACTTTAAATTTTTCGGATCTTTAGCATTCACTACAGTAATGCCCTGATCTTTTACAGCATAAATAAAGCCATCTTTGACAACAACTATATCGCCTTCCTCCACTCCTTCGACTTGATTATTCGTTGTAGAGGATTTGTCTGCACTCGCCTTGTCATCGCTCTTTGCCAATTCTACGGTTGCCTCATTCAGTTCTTTTTGTGAGTTAGCTAAAAGTGTTTCGAAATATTGTTGTAGTTCTTGTTCTGATTTTACAGCTTCAAGCTTTTCAATGATGGTAAATGCTATTACTTGCGATGTTGTTTTAGGCCCATCTAGTACAAACGCTTCTTTCTTCACATGTAATTTATAGCTTCCAGGTACTAAATCGCTTACGATCATTGTCTTTTTATCTTCCCCCATTGTTACCGTCGCTGCTACCTTTTGATTTTTGCTATTTGTTACGAAAACATTCGCTATCGCGTTTTCTTTTAGTGCCTCAGTAAAGGATACTTGCCAGCTATGAGTTGTCATACTCGCACTCGCTGTCTGCGCCTCTACTTTTGGGGTCGACATCAGCATAAAAATTCCTGGCAACATAGCTAGTACGGCGATGAGTGAAATTGCTACCCACTTCTTTTTCATTAATTTACCTACCTTTCATAATTTCGTTTATTAATTAGACTACCAAAGAATAGGAAAGTTACATTATTCCGAATTTTTTCTCAATAAAAAAACGAGAGGAAGTGAATCCCTCTCGGCTTATAATTACGAGCAGCAGCAAATGTATTCTACGTTAGCGGTTGCTCTTTTTTATGGTTTGACACTTGATTATGGTTTGCATTATAGAGATTAGATCAACCTCTACTAATTAAATATAATTATTGTACATTTACTGTATATGTCCCGTTTTCATTATCAAATTTATAAATATATAAATAATACTTTCCTGGTTTCGCAGTAAATTTACCTTTTATAACATTTCCATCTTCCTGCCCATAGGATGCGTAATTTTGCATATCAGACTCATGAAGAAGCACCCATGTCATTCCGATTTGATTTTCATTTACGACAGAAATATCTATTTCTTTTGGAGACGTAACATCGAATGTGTATACATCCGTATGATCATCATCAATCAAACTACCTTTTAGGAGCATATTAAGTGGAATCATTTCCGCTTCTTCTGGATTATTATTTGGTTCTATATCTGTTTTTGCTTCATTTTGTACATTTACTGTATATGTCCCATTTTCATTATCAAATTTATAAATATATAAATAATACTTTCCTGGTTCTGCAGTAAGTTTACCTTTTATACTATTTCCATCTTCCTGTCCAAATGATACGTAGTTTTGCATATCTGACTCATGATAAAGCACCCATGTCATTCCAATTTGATTTTCATTTAAGACAGAAATATCTATTTCTTCCGGAGACGTAACATCAAATGTGTATACATCCGTATCATTATCATCAATTAAACTACCTTTTAGGGGCGTATTAAATGGAATTATCTTGGCTTCTTCTGGATGATTATTCTCTGTTTGTTCTCCTTTCAGTACAGTTACAATTGCATGATCCTTACTTTCTATCCCCTTATCATTTTTCACTGTTAATGTCACATTATATGTGCCTTCTTTTTCGAATACATGAGTAGGATTTGCCTCTTCACTTGTTTTTCCATCACCAAAATCCCAAAGGTAAGAAACTATTTCTCCATCCTTATCTTTTGAACCATCGCTCTTGAACTGGATTTCTTCATTTTCGATTCCAGCATATGGACCATTTATATTTACAATAGGCGCTTGATGATCTCCTTCATCCGTCGCAATGCCGTGGAAAACAATATCATATTCAAACTGGTTTGCTGCATTCACACGGTAGTTTACAAAATACGCTGTCACTGTTTTATAGCCGCTCCACTCTTTTTGCGATAGTTGATCCAGTACTTGGTTCACTTGTTCACTCATCGTTTTCCAGTCTTTAGATTCACCCTTTGCTTCACTACCTACATACGTACCTTCGACTGTAAATGTATTAAAAAACTGAGACTTATGTTTTGTAATTTTTGCATCTTTTACGTTAGCAACATCGGCAATTTCTTGTACTACTTCATTTAACGCTTTTGGTTCATGTTTCACTAAATAATCTTCTGATACTTGTGGCACCTCGTATTTTTCTTGATTATCAATCAATTGCTGCATATACGCTTGGTATTCCGAATTCAGTTGTGGATCTTTGCTTAATACGTCGCGATACGCATCATAATTTTTCACATCGTTCGCACGAATTAAATCTTGAATCTTAACAAATGTATCAAATTGATGATTATACATATAAGATTGCAGTGCAAATGAATAATTATAAAAATCCCACGATCCATATTTTGCAAACATTGTTTGTTCAGCGGTGTAGCGTTGTGATGGTTCATATGATAATCCACTAATAATACTATTACGTGGAACTACATCATTTGTACGTGTTGATCCTGCAAAGAATTCTGCATTTCCTTCCTGGAACCATGTAAGCCGTTCATTTTGATACATATCTCCTGTTCCGAATAAACCAGGAACCTCGTATCTTCCCTGTAAATAATGTGTAAATTCATGGCGGAACAACTCTTCTAAACTATAAATACTTTGTTCCGACGTACGTTCATATGTAAAGAATGTTCCCTTCTCTTCAATATAAATACCACCATTATTTGTTTCATACCCGTACAATTGACGATTTAATCGATATTGATCTGGAGAGTCATAAATTACAACTGTTAATACATCGTCAGCATTACCTGGTTCTAATGCTTTATCATTCCCAATTACACGGTGATATTGTGCTTTTACTTCTTTTGCAGCCCAGTATAATCTTTGAATTTTGTCTTCTGTTACGTTTTCTCCCGTCTTAAATACAATCGATCCATTATCAAAAGTATATGTTTTCGGTAAATACTGCTTCTTTCCCTCTTCACGCATTTTCTGTAAATCTACTGTATTGCCACTATAGTCTTTTCCACCATAATTTGTAGTAAGTTGCTCTACTGCCACAAAATAAGCTTCACTTAAATATGGATACATACGCAATGCTTGTGTAACAACTTCTAAACCTTTATCCGGATTACTATGGAATCCTCCTAAACGCCCTGCATAATAAATGCCATTATTGATTAACCAACTATTGCTATCTGTAACATTATGTATAAGAGCAATTTTATTCACTTCATTGATGAAACTATCAATCTTTCCATACCACATCGTCGTATTAGCTTCTTTACCTGTCTCATGCAAATACGACTGCAAGTCATAATCAATTCCATGTATTAAATCATAGATAGCTTGCCCTTTTAAAGAATCGCTTTCATATGTAGAGAGATTTTCGTTATACTGTTTTAAAATCTTCGCAGCATACTGAACTGTTTCTGCATCACTAGAAGCATTACCTATTAATTTCCCATAGGCGGATACTACTTTATCTTGCTCATCTGTACCAAGTTCAAAGTTCGGATTTTTAGCCATTTCCTTTAATGCTGGTAAACACTTATCATGGAAACTTCTCTCATTTAAATACCCTAGTTCCTTATTATAAAATCCAACATAAAAAGCAGAACGCAATAGCTCAACAAATGTTTCAATACCCTTTGAATCATCTTTCGTAAAAGAACTTCCTCTTTTCCCTAACTCATTGATGATAACTTGCATGCGTTCTTTATTTTGATAAAAAGCTTTTGTTTCATCATTGAATTGGAATAGGTCTGTAATTTGATACCAGCGAATATTTCCTAGCGTATCAATTAGCTCACTATTGCTCATTCTATTAAGCTCTTCCATCGAGTACTTTTCCTGCAATTGCTTCGTTTCAGCAAGTTTTATTGTTGGAGCTGGGTGTTCCGAAAAATCTCCAATTTCCAAACGTTTTTCAAATGATAATGTTTCATCAGCCGTTGTAGAATGTGCAATTTCATCTTTCGGAGTATCTATGCCAACAGGCTTCATTTGTAATACATTATAAGGCGTTTTTTCTGCTGCTGATACTTCCGCTTGTAATGCTCCAAACGACAGTGCCATTGTACTTACTCCAATTAACACTTGATTGAGTTTTAATTTCTTTTTCATAACAAATCCTCCTATAGTACTATTATTAAACAATGGTAATATATTGATTATTTGGAACTATATCGCCCATCTAAAAATAACATATTATGTGAATAAAGCAACATAATATGTTATTTTTAGTAATATTTGCTTGTATAATTTGAACACTAAGACACAATTAGACCATAAAGTCATTCTTTAACATAAAAAAAGAACCCGAAATTCGGATCCCTAACTAGAAAGCAACTGCATCATTTAGACTCTCTGCGGCCACTACAGACTACTTAACAGTAAAAAGCCGATTATCCCTTTAACGTTTAGGAAATCGGCTTTTCTTTATGAATTTTACATTTGTAGGTGCTACCCCCGAAAGAAGTTAGAAGAAACAAGTCTAATTAACTTCGAACCAATCAATAAAGTCTTAATAAAACGCCTACTCTTCAAACGGCCATTTTGGTAACATTTTTGTCAATGACTTATCTTGGCGTTTTCCTAATACATAGTCAGCCTGCATAATCGTATGAATCTCCCGCGTACCTTCATAAATAACCGGTGCTTTCGAGTTACGTAAATAGCGAGCGACCGGATATTCATCCGAATAACCATATGCTCCATGGATTTGGACAGCATCATCCGCAGCTTTATTGGCAAAATCACAAGCTTGCCACTTTGCTAATGATGTCTCTCGCGTATTGCGTACACCTTTGTTTTTCAACTCTCCAACACGATATACAAGTAGGCGACTCATTTGATAGCCCGCTTCCATTTTGGCAATCATTTGCCCTACTAGCTGGTGCTCGCCAATAGGTTTACCAAATGTTTCGCGTTCATGACAGTATTTCACACTCGCCTCGAGACACGCTTGAATAAGACCGACAGCACCTGCCGCTACTGTAAAACGACCATTATCTAACGCAGACATGGCAATTTTAAAGCCTTCTCCCTCTTCTCCAAGGCGATTCTCTGCAGGTATACGTAGATTTTCGAAAAAGAGCTCGCCCGTATTACCAGCACGAATACCGTATTTACCTTTAATGGCCTTCGATGTAAAGCCCGCCATGGAACGCTCTACGATAAATGCACTAATGCCATGATGTTTTTTCGATTTATCAGTGTAGGCAAAAACGATAAAATGGTCAGCTAGATCACATAAGGAAATCCATGTTTTCTGTCCATTTAACACGTAAAAATCTCCATCCCTTACAGCGGTGGTAGACATTGCAGCTACATCTGACCCTGCTCCGGGCTCTGTTAAACCAAATGCCCCAATCCGAACTCCTTTTGCCTGTGGTATAAGATATTGCTGTTTTTGAGCCTCTGTTCCCCATTGCATTAAAGTCATGCTATTCAAGCCTGTATGAACGGATACAGCTGTGCGAAACGCTGTATCTCCACGTTCAAGCTCTTCACAAACGATGGCAAGTGCATTGTAATCCATCCCACTGCCACCGTATTGTTCTGGTACACAAACACCCATTAAGCCAAGCTCAGCAAGTCTTGACCAAATCTTCGGATCGAAGCCACCCTCTGCATCCCACTTCGCAATATGTGGAATAATCTCGGCATCCACAAACTGTCGTACTGTTTTACGTAACATTTCCTGCTCGGTGGTAAATTCGAAATTCATGACCACGCACCTACCATTTCACGATCATTGCAGATATGTGAGACGTCTCCTTAATGACAACACCACGTTTTGCCATCTCTTGAATATAAATATCGCCCGGTACAATTGATTCAGGTGCAAATACACCGCGCTCTGTAATTTTATTTTCCCCAATCATTTGAGCAACGACAGAAATTGTATTTGCTGTTGCCCGAGCCATAGCCGTTTCATTAATCGTCATATCTTTACGCACAACCATTTCGAACTCATAAGTCACTTGTTGTTGCGCTTTTTCACCCGCTACAATTACGCGCAGCAGCACTGCATCTGGTTTTGTACCAAGCTCAAGTTTCTTTTTAAGTGCCTCACGAACAACTGGGCGCACAGAAACTTCTTGATCTTCTACCTCTACCTTATTACTAGCATCGAGGAATCCTAAATCTGCTAATAGCTTAAACTTCTCAGCATGTCCTTTATATCGAATCGTTTTATATTCTAGTGTTTGGACATTTGGGAATGTCTTATCCAACGTCGATATACCACCAGATGTATAAAATGCCTCAAGCACACCAAAATCTTTAAAATAAATAGGTTCAACGCCTGATAACGACGGAACTTCTTGAAGTTTACCTTTTAGAATCACTTTTGATGGCTCTGTGTAATGATCAAAGACACCATCTAGAGAAAATACTCGCGTATAGTGAAGAGGTGGCTTCGGCTCTGTTGGAATACCGCCTACAAATAGTTTAATAGATTCTACCTCATCTAATTTCGAAGCACCGTAGCCCGCTAAAATGTTGACCATACCTGGGGCAACACCCAAGTCCGGAATAATGGTTACACCTTTTGCTTTTGCCTCTTCGTCAAGATCTAATATTTTTTCAGTTACACCGCCAATATGACCACCTAAATCCACGGAATGGACACCAGCCGCGATTGCCGCTCTTGCCACACGCTCATTAAAGGAATAGAATAATGCATTAACGACTACATTGCCTTTTGAGATAACCTCCATTAACGAGTCATCGCGCTCAGCATGAAGCTCTACAACCTCAATCTTATCTGTATTTAGCGAGTCCACAAAGTTCTGCGCTAAATTCACGTCAATATCCCCTAAAAATACACGTTCCACATTGCTATTTTTTATTAAATCACGAGCTACCTCTTTCCCCATTAAACCTGCACCTAATACAACAACTTTCATCAAGAACATCCCCTTTCATTGATCTGTTATTCTGTATCGATTTGTGCTCTTTGTAATTTACCGCTATAGTCTACATAAATACTTTTCCATTCTGTATAGACATCTAAGGCAGCTACACCCGAGTCGCGGTGACCGTTCCCCGTGCCTTTTGTGCCGCCAAATGGTAAATGGATTTCAGCACCTGTTGTGCCAGCATTCACATAAACAATACCTGTATCTAAATCTCGTTGTGCGCGGAAAATCGTATTCACATCTTGTGAGAAAATTGAACTGGATAAGCCAAATTTTACGCCATTGTTTACTTCGATTGCTTCATCCAAACTTGCTACTTCAATTAAAGAAACGACCGGACCAAAGATTTCTTCCTGTGCAATAATCATGTCAGGCTTTACGTTGGTAAATAGTGTAGGCTCATAATAAAACCCTTTATCATAAGGAGGCTCAGATAAAATTCTACCCCCAGCTAACAACGTAGCCCCTTCTTGTTTGCCGATTTGCACATAGTGATTAATCTTTTCTAACGCGGCTTTGTTAATCACAGGTCCGATTTTTACCCCTTCATCCAGGCCGTCCCCAATTGTTATCTTTTGCATTTCGTCTAATAGACGTTTTTCTAGTTCTTCTCTTACATCTTTATGCACAATCACGCGACTACATGCTGTACATCTTTGTCCAGCAGTGCCAAATGCACTCCATAAAATGCCTTCAGTGGCTAACTGTAAATCGGCATCATCCATAACTATGACTGCATTTTTCCCGCCCATCTCTAATGAAATCTTCTTCAGGTGTTTACCACCTAGCTCTGCTACCTTACTGCCTGTTGTTGTAGAGCCGGTAAATGAGATGACCTTGACGTCTGGGTGTTCAATCAATGCTGTTCCAACTGTTGGCCCTGAACCAAAGACGATATTTGCTACCCCACCTGGTAAGCCAACCTCTTCAAAAATTTTGCCCATTTCATAAGCCATCATTGGTGTCTCATTAGACGGCTTCCAAATGAACGTATTGCCAGCAACTATTGCAGGGAATGACTTCCAAGTAGCAATAGCTACAGGGAAATTCCACGGAGTTATTAAACCTACAACGCCAATTGGTGCCCGTACACTCATGGCAAATTTATTAGCTAGCTCTGACGGTGTTGTCTCCCCAAATAACCGTCGCCCTTCACCAGCCATATAATAGGCCATGTCGATCCCTTCCTGTACTTCACCTCTAGCTTCTTCAATAACCTTCCCCATCTCTTTTGTTAAAACGGTCGCCAAATGTTCCTTCTTTTCTTTCATTTTCTGACCGATGGCATATAAATAGTCAGCACGTTTAGGTGCAGGTACTAATGCCCAGATTTTTTGTGCATTTTTTGCAACCGCTACCGCTTCATCTACCTCACTTGCAGTAGATAGCGGTATTGTAGCTAGCTGCTCCCCATTAGCAGGGTTGGTCACTACTATACTTTGTAAATGCGAATGTGTTACCCATTCACCGCCGATATAGTTTTTGATTTCCACTACATACACCCCCTGAACTATCTATTGTGCCTCTGCCTCATTGTTACCAATTGCATTGCTTTCAGACAGATATCATCTATTACTCTATAGTATATAGAAATAGATGCGTCAAAATTCCGAATTTTTAATATATAGATGTCTAAAGAACATCCTTTTGGATTAATAACATCGGTGACAATTGTCAGAGGCTTTATTTTCTTTAGCTGAACATTGATGTCATCTTTTGTGAGCAACCAATTATGCCTTGGCATAATTGCGTCCGGAGGCTTTAACTTCTTTTAGCAGGATGTTTGACACTCACTAAAAGAAGTTAAAACAATCACAAATTTCCAGCTGAATGAAAATAAAAAATACTTATTCTAGTGTTTTATATTCGACATTTACTATCTTATTCCCTTTTTTTCTAAGATATTTAATTATGTGATGAAACTAATACAACTTATAATCGTATATAATAACAAAATATTTTTTGGAGGAATCCTTTATGAATAATCACGAAATTGACTACAAATTATATGGCGACGATATGCAATATGTGGAAGTTGAGCTTGACCCTCAAGAAACAGTAGTAGCTGAAGCTGGTGCTTTAATGATGATGGATGATTCTATCCATATGGAAACGATCTTTGGCGATGGTTCAAGAGGAAGCCTAGAAAGTGGTCTTATGGGTAAATTATTTGGAGCTGGAAAACGTCTAATTACAGGTGAAAGTTTATTTATGACGACATTTACGAACGTTGGTTCAGGTAAACGCCATGTGTATTTTGCTTCTCCATACCCTGGTAAGATTATTCCAATGGATTTAAGCCAAATGAACGGAAAGATTATTTGTCAAAAAGATGCATTTTTAGCTGCTGCTAAAGGAGTTTCAATCGGTGTTGAATTCCAGAGAAAAATCGGTGTTGGCTTCTTTGGTGGTGAAGGCTTCATTATGCAAAAGCTTGAAGGAGACGGCATGGCTTTTGTACATGCAGGTGGCACTATTCACGAAAAGACTCTAGCACCCGGTGAAGTATTACGTGTTGATACAGGCTGTTTAGTTGCTATGACATCTGATGTAGATTACGATATCGAGATGGTCAAGGGCGTAAAAACTGCATTATTTGGCGGTGAAGGTATCTTCTTTGCTACTTTAAAGGGTCCGGGTAAAGTATGGATTCAATCATTACCATTTAGCCGTTTAGCAAGCCGCGTCTTCGCTGCAGCACCAATTTCTCAAGGCGGTGGCGGTCAATCTAAAGGTGAAGGTGGCATTGGCGGTTTATTTGATATGTTTAATAAATAATGGGCGCTATTTATTTAAGGAGCACATCTAATTACGATGTGCCCCTTTTTTTATTACAGCTGATTTAGACCATTTATTCCTAACACAAAAAGTCTTTGCGGCTTTATTGCAAAAGATATTCCTACTTCTATTATCTTCGGTGTTATTAATCTATTCGATTCGTTACAGCCTTACCTTGCCCATATGCGGTAAGCTCTTTAACGTTCAGCATCAGCATTGCAGTTCTAGTTTGAAGCGAGGCACTGCCGATATGTGGAAGTGCTACAACATTAGGAAGTGTCAACAATGGATGATCCAACGCAATAGGCTCTTGCTCAAAGACATCTAAGCCTGCTGCCCACAGCTTACCACTTGTTAAAGTTTCATAAAGTGCGTTCTCATCGATAATGCCACCACGTGATGCATTAATTAATACCGCGTCATCCTTCATTAAAGCAAGTTCTTCTGCGCCTATAAGTCCTACCGTATCATTGTTAAAAGGTGTCATAATAACAACAAAATCCGATTGTTTTAAAAGATCCTCCAACGATACATACTGAAAGCCATACATTTCTTCTACCTCATGGCGACGTCTACGATTGTTATATAAAATTTTCATATCAAAACCTTTTGCTCGTCTAGCAACAGCTTGGCCAATACGTCCCATACCAATAATTCCTACAGTGGAACCTGAAACATCTTTACCTACTAATTGCATCGGATACCAGCTTTTCCATTTACCCTCACGCAAATATCGTTCACTTTCCGGAATTCTTCGAGCAGTAGCAAGCAATAATCCCCATACTAAATCTGCAGTCGTATTTGTTAAAACTCCCGGAGTATTAGTCGCCATTATCCCACGCTTACGCAAAGCTTTGACATCAATATTATTGTATCCAACAGCTAAATTAGTCACGAGTTTTAGATTGGGTGCGTGTAATAATAACTCTTCATCGACTTGATCAGCAAGCGTTACCCACAATACTTCGCAATCTGCAACGGCTGCCAATAGTTTTTCCCGTGGTATAACAATTTCCTCCTCCTCCCATTGTTCGATATCATAATACTCTTTCAACGGTTCAACTATATGCGCTGGGAACTTTCGTGTAATAAATAATTTCTTTTTCATATTCCGAACACCCCTCAATTCAATTCGCCTATAGCGTAACACTTAGAACGCTCATTTTCTAGGGATTTCTTATCTTTGCGTGTGTGATAGCTATTCTTTGGGATTGGGGATCAGCGATAGAGGAACGAAGGCTAAAACCATCATGTCCTGTGATAACGCTTTCGTAACAACATCGTGCTGTTGCCGCTGTCGCACAAAAAACATCTGTTGGCCCGAGACCCTGTAGCGAAGCGCAGTCGGAACGGAATTAACCATACGTTATTGTGATGATTATGAATATCTTGAAGATTTATCGGAACAAAATCTCATTTTATCGGAACAATTTTAGCTTTTATCGGAATGTTTTCCCGTTTTATCGGAACAATTTCAGTTTTTTACTTGGGCATCAGCACCACAGACTAGCGGAAATCAACCTCACGTTAAGGGCATAGTCGTTAGAAATCCCTGATTGTTGTATCTAATCGATTGGCAACTTGTTTTAATTCCTCGGAAGATTCTCCAATCGTTTCTATAATTTCCGCCAGTTCCGTTATTTTCAGTCCGACGTTTTGGAAGTTTGAGATAGAACCGTTTACTGAGCCAGATATTGCATCAAATGCTTTTAAAGATTCCTCATTTTGCTCGATACTATTGTTCACCAGTTCTTGAATCTCATGAATTGCTTGAACAACTTGTTGTGTAATTCCATTAGACATAGTTATGAGATCCGCAATTTGTTCAACCGAAGTTTTCGTCTGGTCTGCAAGCTTACGAACTTCGCTCGCCACGACCGCAAAGCCTTTTCCATGCTCTCCTGCTCGCGCAGCCTCAATAGCCGAATTTAACGCGAGTAAATTTGTTTGACCAGAAATATTTTTTACTATTTCAATAACAGCATTAATTTTGGAGGAAGAATGATCTAATTGCTCCACCATACCCGACATTTCAACTGTCTTATGATGAACTTTTCCTGTTTGCTCATTAATTAATATTATTTTAGAATAACCTTCAGACGATACCTCTTGCATTGTTTTTGCCTCATCGATACTTTCCTTCAAGTATTCATTCACTTCCTTGGCGTTATAAACAAGTTCGGTTACTGTTTCATTGGTACTATGAGATTGAGTTTCTAGCTGCGTAGATATTCCACCTATAATTTCCTTCACATGTGCTCGAACACTATCCTGTTGCTTCTCCATTAATGTATTAGCATAATTATCATATTCCTCTAAGACAATCTGTTGTTCGAAATTGCAGATTTTACTGATGGCATCACAAAACTTTTCTTCTTCGTCCCTCGATAATTGAAGCTTATAAACAATCTTTCTTAAAAATTTTTCAAGGTTTTGAAAGGCTGCTAAATACCACTTAGGATACAAGTTAATCTTCACATGCATTTTCGCTACTCGCCTTCTCTTTTCCAAAAATGCATCGTCTATACGCCCTTCGAACATTTCTATAATATGATGGCGTAATGTTTGGCGTAACTTCTCACTAGAGCTATACTTTTCAATAACCTCACGTAATGCTGGCACACTCTCAATCGCATGATAAAATGCTGCTACTACCTCTTCAACATTTCGTTCAATATACGGTTTTAAACTTCTAATTAATCGCAAATCTTCTCTAGTTAAATTTACTAGATTTAACTGTAGTAAACGTTCCTGATCTTGAATAATAACCCCTATACTTGATTCATCAGTAATCTCAATTGTATTCTTCTTAGACTTATTTCCAATTTGAAACAATTTATCCACCCCGTTGTGTCTATGTCTATTCTACCGAATATAATCCGAAAACAAAAAACTCTCTGAATTCAATTATAAGTTCTTTACAACTGTAATGACAATATATAGGTAAAAAAATCTGTTTTGCAATAAGCAATAAATCATACTGAACAATACTTATAACCATGTATTTCTTCTTAATTTGAGCAATTATACCTCGGCATAAATGTCGCTTTCGCGCAGTCCGGAATCCGCTTTGTGCTTTGGCTTGCATGAGGGCCGACACGATGTCGGTCATATTCCTCTATTTTAGCGGATGTCTTTTGTACCGAAAGCATAGCGACAAGTACGGATGTTTGTACACCCGCTGAAAGAAGTAAAAAAAGCCACTCATTCTGTAATAGAAGAGTGACTTTATTATTTACATAAAGATAATAACAGCTAGTACAGCAGCTAGTACTATACGATAAATAGCAAATGGCATTAATTTCACTTTTGAAATGAGTGCTAAGAAGAATTTAATTGATAGTAATGCAAAGATAAATGAACTAATGAAGCCCACTGCATAGAATCCAAAATAATCCATAGATAGCGTATCCCAGTTTTTCAGTACAGATACTAAACTAGCACCCGCCATAATCGGAACTGCCATAATGAAAGTAAAATCTGCCGCCACGCGGTGACTCATGCCAAATAGTACACCACCGGATATTGTTGCCCCTGAACGGGAGAATCCTGGCCAAAGTGATAAACATTGTACTAACCCTACTTTAAAAGCTAAACCATAAGAAATTTTATCTAGAGAATCCACTTTCGGTCTTTTCGGTGCTAATTTATCGGCAGCAATCATTAAAAGTGCTCCAGCTACTAAAGCATAAATAACATGCTCTACTTTAAATAAATGATCATCGATAAAATCTTTGAACGCAAAACCTAATACAACTGCTGGCAACATACCCACAATCACATGTAGTAAGTTGAAGTGACCTTTCACTGATTTCGATTGGCCATCAATTTTATAAAGTCCCACTAAATTTAACATTCGCTTCCACATAACAACGACTACGGCTAAAATGGAGCCAAGCTGTACAACAATTTTAAATGTATTGGCGGGATACTTCCCTAAAAACTCCTCTGTCTTTAGCCACATATCGTCTACAATAATCATATGACCTGTCGACGACACTGGCGCAAACTCCGTCATTCCCTCGACAAAGCCTAAAATAAGCGCCTTTAATAATTCAATGATATCCACATTGTCACCTTACCTTTTGTTAATTAAATACCAACATATTATAAAATACACTTTTTCATATACTATGACTATAGCATTCAGTTATGAGTAGACTGAGGGACATGGCAACTTACCAACTAACGAAAATTTATATCCACAACCCATAATTCGGAACGGCTGCCTATTCGCATTGGAGGACCCCAAAAACCAAAACCTGATGAAACAAGTGTATGCATTTTTTCCTTCATTTTATAACCATAGTCGAGCTCAAATACACGAGCCGTTATATACTGATTAGGCCATAGTTGACCTTTATGTGTATGCCCTGACATATGGAAGTCTACGCCCATTTTTGCAGGCGTCATTAAATCATTTGGGGTATGATTCATGACAAACCAAGGCAAGTCATCTGCTGTCTTCAATGCATCAAGTTGCTTTCTATCCTTGTTTGTAATATCCTCTTGCCCCGTTAATACTATCACATTATCGATTCTAATAGTTTCATCACACAAAACTTTTACATTAGCGTTTTCCATCTCTTTAATAAATTCTGGGATTTTCTTGCCATAGTATTCGTGATTGCCTAATACACCGTACACCCCATATGTAGATGTTAATTGCTTCATCACATCTGCCATTCCATCTTTAACAAACCATTTAGGATCATCATCCACAATATCCCCAGCTAAAAAGACGATGTCCGGCTGTGCTTCATTCGATAACGTAACAAAGCGCTGTAAATGTCTTTTATTTGAGAGAACACCTAAATGAAAATCTGATGCAACCACTACTCTCATCGAATCTAGCTCACTACTCTTTTTATCCATCGTTATTTCTAAATGACGGACAACAGGCGAATATGCTAAATAAGTGCCTACAATACTTAGTACAAAAAACATAACAATTGCTATACTTCCAATGATTTGTACACTTTTAAAGGGGCTTAGCCAAATAATCAAGTGTGCTAACAAGCAAAGCAATAATCCGTATTCAAAAATAAACATCCAGTAATTATGGATTATTGAAAAGACCCGTAAGGATTCATGCAATCTACTGATAACAATACTAAACGCAATGATATACAGTACTAACCAATATAAAATTGGAAATCGAAACCACCCTATTGCCACAAGCCATTGTCTCAATCCCCATCCTAAGTAAAAAGTTAAGGCACTATATATACTTATTAAAAGAATTCCACCGATTACTTTTGGCATTTCAGTTCCCTACTTTCATATAGTCTTAGTTGATTATAGCATTATACTTAACACTCTCTGATAGAAAGTAAGTGCAAAAGGACAAGCAACAGCTCATGATATTAAGTGTATATTTCCCTTAGTAATTTAATTGTATGATTTACATGACAATCTAATTAGGGAAGTGACAATATCGTAATCTAGGCAAATGATTAGACCTCTTTTGGTTTACAGATGAGACCTTAGAGCGCTCATCGGACGCCTCAAGAAAGCGCCTATGAAATCAAATTATGTTATGAAAGACCCCTCCTTACAATTCATTATGATTATAAGATTACGTAAAAAATCTATGAATAATATACTTTAATTTTTCTGAATATTTCAGTAACATTATAATTGCAATAGAAAATTTACGCATGTACGATGGGAAAAAGGGGTGTTGTTCATATGGCAAAATATAAATTCGAATCAACAGAGCATGAATTATTTCGTAAAACGTTACGTAAGTTTTTAGCAGAAGAAGCCGAGCCAAACTATCCACAATGGGAAAAAGATCATCTTATTCCACTTGAATTTTGGCGTAACCTTGGGGAAATGGGTTATCTATGCCCTCAAGTAGAAGAGCAATATGGCGGTCTCGGACTCGATTTTAGTTTTGGCGTTATTATTCAAGAAGAGCTTGAGCGTGTAGGTTCGAGCCTTATTGGTGTTGGTCTGCATAACGATATTGTTGTTCCTTATATTGAGGCATACGGCTCAAATGAGCAAAAATCACGCTGGCTACCGAAATGTGTTACAGGAGAACATATTACAGCAATTGCTATGACGGAGCCAGGCACAGGTTCAGATTTGGCAAACATCCAAACTACTGCTATTCGTGATGGCGATCACTATATCGTCAACGGACAAAAAACATTTATTACAAATGGTATTCATACAAATTTAGCGGTTGTTGCCGTAAAAACAAATCCTCAGGCTGAAAAAAAGCATCGTGGCATTAGCCTCCTTGTCATTGAAGACGGGACACCAGGCTTCACAAAAGGTCGCAAACTCGAAAAAGTTGGTATGCACGCGCAGGACACAGCAGAGCTATATTTTGAAGATTGTCGCGTACCTGTAGAGAACCTCCTGGGAGAAGAAGGTAAAGGCTTTATCTATATGATGGAAAAGCTACAACAAGAGCGTCTAGCAGTAGCCATAGCTGCGCAAGCGGCTGCTGAGGACATGCTATCTTTAACAATTGATTATGTGAAATCACGCGAAGCTTTCGGAAAATCAATTAGTGACTTCCAAAACACGCAATTTAAAATAGCTGAAATGGCGACAAAAATTGAACTCGGCAAATCATTTTTAGAATCTTTAATAGAGGAACATATCGCAGGAAATGATGTTGTGACAAAAGTTTCAATGGCAAAATACTGGATAACGGAAAATGCACGTGAGCTTGCTGTCCAGTGCATGCAGTTACATGGTGGCTACGGTTATATGGAGGAATACAAGATTGCTAGAAGATATCGAGATATTCCTGTCATGTCCATTTATGCAGGTACCAATGAAGTCATGAAAGTGATTATAGCCAAGAATTTAGGTTTATAACTAAGTATTTAAATCAAGTATGGCTCTTCGGCAAAACGAGGGGTTGAAGTGACGGATTGCAGTGCTGAAACGACGGATGAAATTGTCTAAGCGACGGATTGATGGGCCGAAATGACGCATTGAAACCTAAACGACGGATTAAAGGGCCGAAACGACGGATGAAAGGGCCTAAGCGACGGATTGATGGGTCGATATGACGGATTGAAACCTAAGCGACGGAATAAAGGGCCGAAACGACGGATGAAAGGGCCTAAGTGACGGATTAATGAGCCGAAATGACGGATTGAAACCTAAGCGACGGATTAAAGGGCCGAAACGACGGATTAAATTGCCTAAGCGACGGATTGAAGTGCTGAAACGACGGATGAAATTGCCTAAGCGACGGATTGATGAGCCGAAATGACAGATGAAATTGCCGAAGCGACGGATTGATGAGCCGAAATGACGGATTGAAACCTAAGCGACGGAATAAAGGGCTGAAACGACGGATGAAAAAGCCTAAGCGACGGATTGATGGGCCGAAACGACGGATGAAAGGGCCTAAGCGACGGATTGATGGTTCGATATGACGGATTGAAACCTAAGCGACGGAATAAAGGGTCGAAACGACGGATGAAATTGCCTAAGCGACGGATTGAAGTACTGAAACGACGGATGAAATTGCCTAAGCGACGGAATAAAGGGCCGAAATGACGGATAGAACCGGCAAAACCGTGGATAGAACAGCCGAAATCGCGGATAGAACCGGCAAAATCGTGGATAGAACAGCTAAGTCGCAGATAGAACGGCCAAAGTTGTTTTTCAAAGTAAAAGAACAGCGGCAAAATGTTTGCCGCTGTTCTTTGTCTATGCTGTTGGAATTCGAACGATTACTTTAAATAAATCTCCATCTACCTCTATACTCATACGAGCACCATGTAAATCTACAATGGATTGTGCAATGGCTAAGCCTAGCCCTGAGCCCTCTGTATGGCGTGAAGCATCCGCTCGCTTAAAGCGTTCAAATAACTCATCGGCATTCTCGCTAATTTCATATTTTGCAACATTCTTCACTGTGAATTCTGCATCGCCCTCAGCAGTACGCTTCAATGTTACATAGACACGTGTGCCTTCTAATGCATATTTCAATACGTTAACGATTAAATTATCGATCAGTCTCCACCATTTTTGTCCGTCCACATACGCGTAGATTGGCTCATTTGGTTTTGTCAGGCGTAAATCTAAATGAGCCTGTGCTAAATCTTCCTCATGCTCCCCTACCGCTTGCTGTATAAGCTGGGTTAAATCAACTCGAGTGCGATGAAGCTCCATATTACCACTCGCCATTTTAGACACTTCAAAAAGATCCTCAATGAGTAATTTTAGACGTTCTGATTTTTTATCAAGGATATGAATGTATTGCTTACGCTCTTCCTCAGTAATATCAGGATTTTTCAGTAAATCTGTATACGTAATAATAGATGTTAACGGCGTGCGTAAATCGTGACTAACATTCGTAATAAGCTCTGTTTTTAAACGCTCACTTTTTGCCTGCTCATGCATAGATGTGCGTACGCCTTCTCTTAAATGATTAAGATTTTCTGCATGCCCCGCGAGTGGTGATTTGCCCATTACCTTGACATCGCGATTTAAACGCCCTTCTGCCATGTCTTTTGTGTCCTTCATAATTCGATTTAAATAGCCCATTCTAGAAAGGAAGAGAATCATAGCTGGAATACCGATTATTGCGCAGATGCCCAATACTAGAACGGTGAATCCGCTACCTCTTAGCATTGAAGCAACAAGGCTTCCACCACCGAAAAATGCTGCCACAATCATCACAATAGAATGTGATGCAATGGAACGATTTATAAATAAATCCGTGATTGATTCGCCAAGTGACCATAAATAGCTAGCTTTTAAGTTCTCCTTTAATTTCTGTGCTGTATTCACTCGATCATACAACCAAATAAGCTGTACAAAGAACAGCATTGCAATAATGATTAAGACACCTATTTTAAACAGCAAACTAATTAAGTAATGTACATAGTTAGATTGATAAGAAACAAACTCAATCGATTCAAAAGCAATATAAGATGCCATCAAATATATGAATGCGCTTATTAATAATAATCCAATTTGATAATCAATTTTCATCTTTGCAAGAGCTTCTTTTTCCTTTAAACCTTGTACCATCTGCAGTACTTCTTTACGCCCTTTCCATGCAAAAATAGCTGCCACAATACTCGTTAACCATATAAAGTAGAATGTGTATTGATTGCGTGTAAAATGGTCATATCCTTCCAAGATGTCGACTGCTTGTGCAGATTTTTTTGAGATGGTTATAATACCAGTGTAATCAGAAGTCTCCCTCAAATCCTCTATATCCACGTAGGTATCAGTTCGGTAAACAAATTGGTTTAAATTATTACTTATATTCCAAGTAGTTAATGGGTGTTGTCCGTTATACTTAATTTTGAACGCACTACTATCCGAAACATCACCTGAACGATATGTTTTGCCTGTTTCAGTGTTCGTTAATTCATAAGACCAATAATTATTATTTTTCACAAAACTCTTTGCTTCTTCTTTTGCTGCCTTTATATATTGATCAACAAGCTCTTCCTTTTGAGCCAGAATTTTTTTACGGACATGCTCATCATCCTCGAAATTAGTCGTAATATCTTTAATTGTTGCATCCCGCTCTTTCTCAAGCTTTGTTTTTAATTCCGTTGCATTTACATTAGCAGCTTCTTGAATACGTCCTTCATATTGAGCTTTAATATTATCTATCTGTTGTCCTAATGATCCATAGTAATTACGATGTTCTTCAATTTCGCTTTGCGTAACCACAATTTTACTTTTTAAATCTTCAGCCGTCGGTAAATTTATTACTAATGGTCCTAATTCTGACTGAAAATTATCTAGTTCACCCTGGAAACTTTCAGATTGAAAATACGACTTCCCAATATATTGGTACCCGATATTAGAGAACGTAAATATACCGAATATTACCCAGATTAAACAAATAAGAGCGAGAAGAGGTTTCCAATTTTTCAACATACTTTTAACTCCTCTCTAAAAAATTCTCTCAAGCAATTGTAGCATTCCCGAAGAGCGTGCAGTTACTATTTGATAGGCATACACACCGAAATAAATTAGTCCAATAACCCCTGCTACAAATCCTGCAATTGTAACATACTGCTCTATTTTATTTTTCCATTTTATAGCCAACGCCCCACACCACCTTTAAATAGCGTGGATTTTTCGGATCTGCTTCGATTTTTTCACGTATTTTTCGAATGTGTACAGCCACAATATTTTCTGCATTGTAAGCTTCCTCATTCCACACACGCTCATAAATCTCTCTTATCGAAAATACACGCCCTGCATTTTTCATTAATAATTCCGTAATCTTATATTCAATTGGTGTTAATCGAACAGGCTCGCCTTCTAAAATGACTTCCTTTGCATCTTCATCTAATATAAGTCCGTCGATTTCTACCTTTGCTGCTTCCTCATTGTACGTCCCAAGTTGTACATAACGTCGCAGCTGAGATTTTACTCGAGCCAATAGCTCTAACGGATGAAAAGGCTTTGTAACATAATCATCTGCACCTACAGACAAACCATGAATTTTGTCGCCATCCTCCGCCTTTGCACTAAGCATAATAATTGGAATATTGCGCTCTTCTCTAATTTTAAACGTCGCTGTAATTCCATCCATATTTGGCATCATAATATCTAAAATAATTAAATGTACTTCATTGTTTTCTAATTTTTCGATTGCCTCTAAGCCGTCAGCAGCTTTAATGACATTGTAGCCTTCATTCTTTAAATAGATTTCAATACCATCACGAATATCTTGATCATCGTCTGTTACAAGAACTGTTAGTTTCGTCATGATATACACCTCGCTCTCAATTAATAGTGTACCTTTTAAATCTTAAAAACCAGTTATTATAAAAATGAAGAATTTCTTAAGGTTTTAATTCTTTCAGGGGTGTCCAAATATCCGCTGAAAGAAGTTAAAGCCCCACTCCAATCAACTTATATACAGGGCATATGTTTCAACATATATTTACAAAGGAAAGACCAGCAGAAAGGGCTAGTCCAATTCCCCCCATACGGACAGCCCCTTCCTCATTAACAAATTGCCATTACAGTTGCTATTCGCCACACCTTTGTCGGCTGTGATTTCCATAGTACTCATTCTAAAGCATCACAAAAGACAGGAGAGCTACCAATCGTTACAGCGGTTCCAATAGCTACACCTGTAAGACGAATTGATGAGAAAAAAAGACCTTGAATAACACAATGCTAGCAGCAGCTAAAATTGTCAATTCCCATGACCATTTCAGAAAGTTTATTTTACTTGGCAAAATGGTATTAGCTAATCTTCATTTATTGTCCCTCGACCGTCACTACTCATTAACATTAATAATACAGATTTATCCAAAATCAAACAATTACCATTTTCCTTTTTCTTTCATTTATTAACCCATAGTAGGCTTTCTATTAAAGGGGGGTTATAATAAAAACAATAAAAGGAGCGAAATTTATGTATAAAACAATTGAAGAAACAGCCATCGAACTTAGTATGCCAGAAGATCAAGTACTTCGCCTAGTTTACGAGGGCCGTATTCGTTCAGTATACGACGGGGACCAAATACTGATTAATAGTGGGCAGTTCAGCACTTATTTTGAGCAGTTAGATCGTATTAAAGAGGAAATAGAGATTTGGCGGAATACACCTATTCCAGAGGATATTGATGTTAAAGATGAGGATTAAAAAATGCCTATCATTCAAACAATTAGAACATTGTTGAATGATAGGCATCTATTATATTGTTACGACAAATCCAGCTCGTTTACCGATAATTTCCGCATAATCCTCAACCATTACACTAGCTGTTGGATACATACCTGCTCCGGGTCCAATTAGCGTTAATGTGCCAATATAATTTGTGTCCAATGCCACAGCATTATTGACGTCATCAACTGGATAAAGTGGATGTTCTTTATCAACTAATTGCGGCCCAACCTTCGCGACCACTTTACCATCTGCTAGCTTCTCAACCTCAGCTACATGGCGATAACGCAAGCCTTTTTCACACGCTTCTTTTACTTGCTCTGCCGAAATGCTATCAATTCCGACTACTTCGACGTCAGACCAGTCTGGTTGTTCACCAAATGCCAAAGCACTTAAAATCATTAATTTTTTGAAGGCGTCCTGTCCTGAGATATCATTAAATGGATCTGCCTCCGCATAACCTAAATTTTGCGCCTCTTTTAATGCAGTTTCGAACGACCAGCCCTGTGAACGCATTTTCGTTAAAATATAGTTGGATGTCCCATTTAAAACACCCTGAATACGACTAACATCATTGACAAGCAAAATGTTTTTCATCGTTTTAATAACTGGTACACCGCCAGCGGTCGTTGCTTCAAATCCTACAAAAACACCATTCGCTTTTGCAAGATCCTGTAACTCCAAGCCTCGTTTTGCAAACATTACTTTGTTAGCTGTGATGACATGACATTTATGTTCAACAGCGCGCTTTAAATAAGTAAAAGCTGGCTCCTCATTGACGATTGCCTCAAAAACAACCTGCATACCTGGTTCTGCTAAGACTTCATCCATACTAGTTGTCATTAAATGCGCGGTACCTGGTACACGTTCACGGCTAGTGTCTGTAACTAAAATTTTTGCTACTTCTAGCTCAATTCCTAATTTATTTTTAAGCTCTTCACGCTTTTCGTTTAATATATGGTAAATTCCTTGACCTACCGTTCCAAATCCTAATATAGCTGCCTTTATAGTTGCCATTCCTATTCCCTCCAACTTACATTCCGCAGTTTCATTATATTTATTTCGTCTCAGCTTAATTCTTACAGATTTTGAATTGTGTGCCGACTATACAAAGCAGGTCAGTTTGCCGTGTTTCTAACACTTCGTCTTCAAACAGATATTTAGTCATGGCGTTTCACTTTCGCTACAAAAAACATTCTGAATGAAGATACACTGTGAAACAAACAAATTCAAATAATTCAAAAATCAACTTAAAGAAAATTGTAACGTAAATACATACATTGCACAAGAAAAATCTTTCTAGGATGGACATTTGTTTCCTGTAGACGTGCAAAGGAAATCGTTTTCATCCCTTTTATTATATGTTTTTTCACTTGAATCTATAATAATTGAACAAATATTGACGTTTCTTTACCAATTATGCCTCGGCATAATTGCGTCCGGAATCGGCTTTGTGCTTAGGCCTGCGTGATGCAGGTCAGTTAGCCGTTATCGCATGGATGCGATGATTTTAGGCTAACATCCTATGTGAGCTCCTTTCCGATTCCGTGACATCCGCCGGAGGCTTTGGGCCAACGTGATGTTGGTCACTCAGTCGTGTGTTGCTGTCGCTGCGCTTTCGCACAGATAAATTGCTACAGGACGTGGCGTTCTTAGACTGAGTTCCTCTATTTCAGTGGATGTTTACTGAAAGAAGAAAATAAATGCCTTTCTTCTATTATATATATGTATGTAAAGACATTCATAAAAATTGTTCTTTTGAAATATATTAATAAAATTTTTTCTGTATATCTTCATCATCTAATTTAAAAAGCTCATTCCCTGTAGCAGCAGAGAATGAGCCAAATATATGAGGGATAATTAACTAGCTTTGGCTAGCAATTTATAACGATATTGTGTTAAAGCTTGTTGCACCAGTCTTATTTCCTCCTGCGTAAAATTTGGTATTGCATACGTACGTTCAACTAATTGGAATGTGCCGTATTTTAAATAATACTCTGTCGCAGGTAGAGGAATATGATTTGCTCCATAGCTTTCATAAGCTTCGAAAACTTCTTTTACTGTATAGCCTTCCTCTTTGACATAAACCATTTCCTTAAAAGCAGAATGTCCAAAGATCTCTTGCCATTTACGCTCAACTGACGCAAGTATGTTTTGAATGGACATGTTGTTCACAAACACATGACCTTCATTTAATTCATAAATAAGATAAGATGCAATGTTTTGCGCACTATACACATTTCCCATTTAAAACACTCCTTTATCATCAGTTTTGTAGATAAGAGTAGCTACTGGCTGAGTAACTACTCCGCTTCATATATTCAAAAGTGGGGGAGCACTTATGAAACTAAATTAGTTTGAGCATTAATTGAAAACACTTTACCGATCAACAAGTCGGCGCTTTAAATTGGTTCTAGGTTGGTAGCCCTTCGAACACTTTTCTTATTTCCTAGTATAAAACAAGGATTTAACCAAGTCAACAATACTTATAAAATTACTTGGTATTAATTTTAAACCATTTCATTACTCTCACCAAATGAGGCGAGCGGATGATGTAGCAACGTTTGACGCATTACCAAATGAGGCCTATCGAATGAGAAAATACGTAAACGCTACAACATTAGCCAATGTATTTTATTTATTAAGCTTCTACTTCTTGTTGTGAAGCTGTTACTTGTTCAATAGCTTGTTCTAAATCTGCAATGATGTCCTCTACTGCCTCTAAACCGATTGATAAGCGAATGAGCGACTCGGTTACGCCAGTTTGGATTAGCTCTTCAGCAGATAGTTGCTGATGTGTAGTAGATGCTGGATGAATAATTAATGATTTAGCATCCCCTACATTTGCTACGTGTGAGAATAATTTCACACTATCGATTAACTTACGCCCTGCTTCACGTCCACCTTTAATGCCAAATGTAAGTACAGAACCGAAGCCATTTCTTAAATATTTTTTAGCTAAATTATGGGTAGGGAAATCTTCTAAGCCGTTGTAATTTACATATTCCACAGATGGGTGGTTTCGTAAATATTCAGCTACTGCTAATGCATTTTCATTGTGTTTAGGAATACGCAAATGAAGCGTTTCTAAACCTTGTAATAAATTAAATGCCGCATCAGCACTTAATGTTGGTCCAAAGTCACGTAGCAGTTGCACACGCAGTTTTGTGGCGAATGCTGCATCAGCTGTGTCAATACCATAACGCAAACCGTGATAAGAAGCATCTGGCTCAGTAAAGCCTGGGAAACGTCCACGAGTCCAATCGAACTTCCCTGCATCTACTACAACGCCACCTAAAGTTGTTCCATGACCACCAATCCATTTCGTTGCAGAATGAACAACGATATCTGCACCGTAGTCAATTGGTGTAGAGCCATATGGTGAAGCAAATGTGCTATCAATAATTAATGGTAAGCCGTTTTCATGTGCTATATTTGCTACTGCTTCAATATCTAGTACCTTTAAACTTGGGTTACCGTAAACTTCAGCGAACACGGCCTTTGTTTTATCAGTAATAGCAGCTTTGAAATTTTCTGGATTTGTTTCATCTACAAAAATCGTTTTAATACCGTAGTTTGGTAGTGTGTTAGCGAATAAATTATAAGTACCTCCGTATAAAGAGCTACCTGCAACAATTTCATCGCCTGCCCCTGCAAGATTTAAAATGGAAAACGCGATTGCTGCTGCACCAGATGAAAGTGCTACTGCTGCTGTACCGCCTTCTAATAAAGCGACGCGTTTTTCAAAAACATCTACAGTTGGGTTTGTAATACGAGTGTAAATATTACCAGCTTCCTCTAAGGCAAAAAGACGTTGCGCATGAGCAGTGTCTTTAAAAACGAAAGCCGTTGAGCGATATACGGGTACTGTACGAGATCCTGTTACCGGGTCTGGCTCTTGGCCACCGTGTAACAGCAATGTTTCTGGTTTAAATTTTGTCATTGTATACCTCCAAATGGTTATTTTTTTACGATGGTACCGGAGATGAGGAGGATTTTTTCAGTAGAAAACAAAAACCCTCTTCAGCTAAGAAGAGGGTTGCGGTTGCAAGTTTTCCTCCCCTTATCTGCCAGATCCAAGTAAGAATCTGTAGGAATTAGCACCTTAGCAAGTTCGTCACTTACTGGTTGCCGGGCATCATAGGGCCTATCCCTCCGCCGCTCTTGATAAGAGTATGAGATTCAATTTCCATCGTTGTTACAAAGTATAAACATAGACTTTTTCTCTGTCAATACTAAAATTTTATTTTTTCCGAAACTTCTGTCTGCTTCTTTACGTAATCCAAACACATACACTATTTTAGATATTTATTGTTTTGGTCACCAAAGCATGGACTGATTTCCGTTTCAGCTGGGCGTTTCCTAGGGGCTTCGGGCTAACACAATGTTAGAACTTTTGTGATGAACCCATTATTTGGAAAGGAGAATTTTTATGATAAAAGCCGTTATTATTTTTCTTCTTGTTGGTTATTTGATTGGCTGTATTCACGGCTCTAAAGTTGCTCAGTTTTTATCAGGGGTAGATTTAAAAATGGCCGGTCATGGCAATGCAGGTGCCTCTAATGCAACACTTTCCCTTGGCTGGAAATACGGCATATTAGTTGCACTGATCGATATCGGTAAAGGCGTTGCAGCTATAATCGGTGCACATGTTTATTTAGCAGATATAACACAATTAACAGAAGTACAAGTTTGGCTCTTCATCTATATCGTAGCTTCCGGTGTCATTCTAGGTCATAATTTCCCATTTTATATGGGCTTCAATGGCGGTAAAGGAACTGCTTCAATCATAGGAATATTACTTGCGATTGATTGGAAAATTGGCTTGTTTGCACTCATTTTATTTGTTATTTTATCTTTCGTGACGAACTATTTAATTGTCGGTGTACTTGAATTTTATCTCGTTTTTTGTACAGCCACTTATTTATGGATTCCTGGAGTTGGCCCAACGATTTTAGCCCTATTACTTTTTGGTATAGCCATCATTTTGCATATCGAAAATATTAAGCGATTGATGCTAGGAACTGAGCCTAAAGTAACTTCAGCATTCAAAAAGAAAAAATAAAATCTTTTGGATATTTTTGTCTTTTCTTTGACCGTATATTTTCTCGCAACTGCCCATTATCGCTATAAATAGAGGGTATTTCACATACTAGTTTTTTTACAATAATTAGACAAATTAACTTTCTTAATAAAGCATTTTACTAGCCGATGTGAAAATTACAGTCATGTTTAAGAAAGGATGAAAAGTATGTCTACTTCTGAACAAGCAAAACAGAAACGTAATTTGAAACCACTCTGGATTGG
The DNA here is from genome assembly GCF_047737915.1 of Lysinibacillus sp. NPDC056185. Lineage (NCBI taxonomy): Bacteria > Bacillati > Bacillota > Bacilli > Caryophanales > Bacillaceae > Lysinibacillus > Lysinibacillus sp. NPDC056185. Next base: position 4,971 of record NZ_JBLLLQ010000031.1, on the reverse strand, counting down.
ATTAGCCTTCGCTTCATTAATCATCATTACTTTTTTACCTAACAACGGCGATTTACCTGTAGCCGGACAACGAGCTTTGGCTATTTTAGCTTTCGCGGTCATCCTATGGGTTACAGAAGCAGTATCCTATCCCGTTAGCTCTGCCATGATTATTGCTCTCGTTACAATCTTACTAGGGCTAGCTCCGTCAATGGAAGATCCAACGAGAGCGTTAGGAACATCGGATGCATTAAAGTTAGCATTAAGCGGATTTAGTAATTCTGCAGTTGCACTAGTAGCCGCAGCTCTTTTCCTAGCGGCAGCCATGCAAATTACGAATTTACATAAACGTCTTGCGCTTTGGATACTTTCACTAGTTGGGACAAAAACGAAAGCCATTGTATTCGGTGCTATTTTAGTATCTATTGCACTCGCATTCTTTGTCCCTTCTGCTACTGCACGTGCAGGCGCAGTTGTACCAATACTACTCGGAATGGTAGCAGCATTTGGTTTACCACGTGATAGTCGACTTGCTGCTTTACTAGTCATTACTTCTGTACAAGCTGTTTCCATTTGGAACATCGGTATTAAAACGGCAGCAGCTCAAAATATGGTCGCTTTAAATTTCATCAAAGAACAATTCGATGTAGATATTTCTTGGGGTGCTTGGTTACTTTACGCTGCCCCCTTCTCAATCATCATGTCAGTGGCTCTATTTTTCATTATGATTACACTAATTAAACCTGAAACAAGTAATATTGAAGGTGGTAAAGAAGTAATCAAAAAACAGCTTGCGGAACTTGGTCCATTAAAAGCTCCCGAAATTCGATTAATCATCACATCGGTAGTTTTACTATTTTTCTGGGCAGCAGAGGGTAAACTCCACCCATTCGATACGACAACCGTCACAATCGTTGCAATCGCCATTTTATTAATGCCAAAAATCGGAGTTTATTCGTGGAAGCAAGTTGAGCCTCATATTCCTTGGGGAACAATTATCGTCTTTGCAGTAGGAATTATGCTAGGAACAGTCTTGCTTAATACTAAAGGTGCATCGTGGTTATCTGATAAGGTATTCGGTTCACTCGGTTTAGATTCTATGCCAATTCTTGCAACAATTGCGCTTGTCACTTTATTTAATATTCTTATTCATTTAGGCTTTGCGAGTGCAACAAGCTTAGCATCTGCACTTATACCAGTATTTATCGTTTTAGCCTCAACATTAACGGCTAATGTCGATCAGATTGGTTTCGTTATCGTACAACAATTCGTTATTAGCTTCGGCTTCCTCTTACCTATTAGTGCACCGCAAAATATGCTTGCCTATGGTACAGGAGCCTTTACAACAAAGGATTTCTTAAAATCTGGTATTCCATTAACGATTATTGGATACATCCTAGTTCTTCTATTCTCCGCAACATATTGGAAATGGATTAGCTTATTGTAAAAAGCAGCTAGGGTTTTCTTTGGACACCTGAGCACTTAAGGGGGTTACCCGATCACTTACCGGGCTTACCCGATCACTTCGCGGGGCTACCTAAACTTTCGGGACAACATTAATAACAATCAAAAGCCTTGAAGGAACCGGTCAACTGTCCTTCAAGGCTTTTATTACTTTATTATTTCAATAAAGCAGGGTTCTTCATCGTACCATTTTTTGCGTAATTCACATGCCAGGAAAGCGCTTTTTCTAGTTCGTGTGGCGTATGGTGCCCACCTGTTGCTTCATTGGCATCGTTAAAATACTTCCATAATTGCTCACGATATTCCGGGTGTGCACAGTGATCGATAATGAGCCCAACCCGTTCTTTTGGAGCCAGCCCACGTAAGTCTGCTACTCCCTGCTCTGTTACGATAACGTCTACATCATGCTCTGTATGGTCTACATGCGATACCATTGGAACGATACTAGAAATATTTCCGCCTTTCGCGTAAGATTTTGTGACGAAAATACCTAATCGTGCATTACGTGCAAAGTCTCCAGAGCCACCGATTCCATTCATCATTTTCGTGCCAGAAACATGCGTAGAATTCACATTCCCATAAATATCTACTTCGAGTGCTGTATTAACAGAAATTAACCCGAGTCGGCGAATAATTTCTGGTTGGTTTGAGATTTCTTGCGGACGTAATACTAGCTTATCTGCATACTTTTCAAAATCACCATAAACTCGGTTTCCTACTTCTTCGGAAAGGGTAATAGAAGTAGCAGATGCGAAGTTTACTTTTCCTGCATCAATTAATTCGAATACTGCATCTTGCAGTACTTCTGAATATACTTCTAAGTTCTCAAACTCAGAATCTCTAAAACCTAATAAAACGGCGTTTGCAACTGAGCCTACACCGGATTGAATTGGTCTTAAGCTTGTTGTTAAACGACCTACTTTAATTTCTTCTCGTAGGAAATTTAATAAATGATTGGCCATAATATCTGTTTCTTCATCTGCAGGAACAATCGTTGATGGCGCATCTAAAATATCTGAAATCACTATGCCCTTTACTTTATCTAAATCTAGTGGTATGCCAATTGCGCCAAGCCGATCGGATACATTTTGTAATGGAATTGGATCACGTTTTCCCTGTGGACCTGGTACAAAAATATCATGGACACCCTCTAATGCATCAAGCTGAGCTACGTTCAACTCAATGATTATTTGGTCTGCTTCTTGCACAAAAATCGGAGAGTTACCAACTGAAGTTGTAGGAATTAGTAAGCCGTCTTCTGTAATAGCAGCTGCTTCAATAATCGCAAAATCAATAGGACCAATAATGCCTTGACGTACTAACTCCGCATTATGTGAAAGATGAGCATCAACAAATGCGATTTCACCACTGTTGATTTTGTTACGAATACCAGCATCCGCTTGGAAAGGTCCACGTTTACGAATAACGCCAGCTTCCGCTAAGTATTGGTCAACCTCTGGGCCAAGTGATGCACCTGTATACACATCTACCTGGAAGCTCTCTTTTTTAGCTTTCTCCACAAGTGCAAGAGGTACCACTTTAACATCACCAGCACGTGTAAACCCGCTCATTCCAAGTACCATACCATCTTTAATCCAAGATGCTGCTTCTTCTGCTGTTACAACCCTGCTCCGTAGCTGTTCATTACGAAGCTTTTTCGCCAACTTTTCTGCCATCCCTTATTCCTCCATCCGACTTTATTTTTATTCAACTAATTACTCGGTTTAATCCACTGGTATAGTCATCCAATTATTAGAAATCTAACCAAATAAACCGTCCATACATAATTTTAAACTATTTAGAATTTTTAATCTATAACCAACAAAATATTTTATTATACGAGAGATTTTATGCATTCGTAAATTATCTGAAAATAACTTCAACATCGAAAAAATTCGATTTTGAAGACGAAGCGTGATATGCTCTTGGTATATATAAAGGGAAAAAGGAGATTTTATAAATGGTTAAAGAACTATTACGGAACCACTCTTCGGTTCGTATTTATGATGGAAATCCGATTTCAAAAGAAATTATTGAAGAATTAATTGCTACTGCACAAATGGCTGCTACATCACATTTTGTACAAGCTTATAGTGTCATTTGGGTAACAGATGCCGAGAAAAAAGAAAAATTAGGATTGCTCTCTGGTAATCCTCGTCAATACGAAACTTCTGGCGGTGCCTTTGTCTTTTGTGTAGATTTCAAACGTCTTCAATCAGCAGGTAAATTAGAAGGTGTAGACATTGTAGCTGATTCGGCAGAAAACGTACTTGTTGGAGTAGCCGATGTATCATTATTCGCACAAAACTTTGTCGTTGCCGCAGAATCTATGGGATATGGAATTTGTTACATTGGAGGAGTGCGTAATAAGCTTGAAGAAATAAGCGAATTATTCAATCTACCTGACTATGTTTTCCCACTATTCGGCTTAACAATTGGAGTTCCTGCTCGTCGCAATGAAGTAAAACCTCGTTTACCTGTCGCAGCAGTATTACATGAAAATGAGTACAATGCAGAAAAATACGAGGAGCTTTTACCAGCTTACAACGACACAATGGAAGCATACTACAATTCTCGCTCATCCAATCGAAAAATTGATAACTGGACAAAGCAAATGGCTGATTTTTTAATTGAACAACGCCGTCCTCATATCAAAGATTTCTTAGCGAAAAAGGGTTTTAATTGGAAATAATTTCATCAGCAAGCTATGTGGAGTTACTATCTTATGATAGTAACTCCACTTTTTTTATGTTTTGTTTAATTGGATTGTATGATGAGCGGTTTCAAGTATCATTATCGGAAATTTTAAAAAGATGCTAAAATTAAATAAATAGAATAGGAGGAAAATAAATTGATTACATTAAAACCTATGAACCAAAGGAGTTCAAACAATATATCAGCTATGCAATTGAAGACTACGCAAAAGACAAGATTGCTTCCGGAAATTGGACTGAAGATGAAGCGCTTGACTTGTCGAGGGAATCATTTGAACGACTACTACCACAAAATGAGAAGACCGAGAATAATCATTTATTCTCTATCTTTCACAACGATATCTTAGTTGGAATGATTTGGATTTCGCAAAAGGCGCCTACAAATCCTAATGAAGGTTTTATATATGATTTTGTGATTTTTGAACAATATCAAGGGCAGGGGTATGGCAAGAAAGCAATGAAAGAAGCTGAAATTATTGCTAAAGAGTTAGGTATGAATAAAATTGGTCTAAACGTTTTTGGTCATAATAAAATTGCACGTGGCTTATATGAAAAAATGGGTTATGAAATTACGAATATTACAATGGCTAAAATGATTTGATAATGCAACACCAAAGCCCAAGTACTAATTAATTTTGAGCCTGGGCTATATAATGTCGACACTTCTTCAACTAATAAGGTAGGGTTAACGTTTACTAAAAAATTGCAAACAAAAAAGTCGAGGAATAAATCCTCGACTTTTTCAGGTGCCTAGCGACGTCCTACTCTCACAGGGGGAAGCCCCCAACTACCATCGGCGCTAAAGAGCTTAACT
>NZ_JBLLLQ010000030.1:52347-54085 GCF_047737915.1 Lysinibacillus sp. NPDC056185 | reverse complement strand
ACAGGATGTTGGTCACGAAGGCGTTATCACAGGACGTGATGTTCTTAGCCTTCGTTCCTCTATTTGCTCGCTCCAGGGTCTCGGGCCAACACGATGTTGGTCACGAAGGCGTTATCACAGGATGTGATGGTTTTAGCCTTCGTTCCTCTATTGTTGATCCCCAAGGAGTCGCCCAGTCTCCACTCCAATCAACTGATATACATAGCAAAAGTTTTATCACATGTCATTCCCAACGTTATTGTGACAAGCTACTTAAAGTAGAAGATAAAGCATTATAAAATACTTTTGTTTTATTTTCAATGTGAAAGAAGCCCCTCTATATAGACTTCATGTATAATAGGAAAGATTCCTAATTTGAAAAGAAAGTGAGTTTAAATATATGTACGATGTTATCGTTATCGGTGGTGGCCCATCCGGTTTAATGGCTGCCATCGCTGCTGGAGAGCATAAAAAGAAAGTATTATTACTAGAAAAAGGGACAAAGCTTGGTAAAAAATTGGCCATTTCAGGCGGTGGTCGCTGTAATGTCACAAATCGTTTACCTGTTGAAGAAATAGTTAAGCACATACCTGGGAACGGCCGTTTTCTTTACAGCCCATTCACGGTTTACAATAACGAAGATATTATCGCATTTTTCGAAGGACTTGGCGTGGCATTAAAAGAGGAAGATCATGGGCGTATGTTCCCTGTATCTAATCGCGCGCAAGATGTTGTAGATACACTTATTCGTCAGCTTCAGAGGCTACATGTTGAAGTGCGCTTAAACACACCTGTTAATAAACTTCTAATGGATGAGGAAAAAATTCTTGGGGTACGCCTTACAGATGGCACAGAAATTCGTAGCGAGGCAGTAGTCGTTGCAGTTGGCGGAAAAGCGGTTCCACAAACAGGCTCAACAGGAGATGGTTATCCATGGGCAGAGCGTGCTGGCCATACAATTACAACTCTTTTCCCTACTGAGGTTCCCGTTCTATCAAAAGAGGATTTTATTCAAGCTCGTGAGCTACAGGGGCTTGCCCTAAGAGATGTCGCTGTCTCTGTTTTAAATAAAAAGGGCAAGGTGCTCGTAACACATCAAATGGACATGCTCTTTACTCATTTCGGATTAAGCGGTCCTGCTGTTTTACGCTGTAGTCAATTTGTCGTGAAAGAATTAATGAAAACAGGTTACGAGCCTGTGACAATGCGAATTCAAACTCTTGTTGGTTATAATGAAGAAACGTGTCTGCAATATTTAAACAGACTCATTAAAGAAGATCCAAAAAAAGCGGTGAAAAATGTTTGGAAAGGAATTGCACCTGAAAGCTGGCTTCTATTTTTATGTGAACGTGCAGACATTGATGTACAATTGACAGGTACTGAACTATCACAGGAAAAAATCCGCAATTTAGCAAAACTACTCGTCAATTTCACAATGACAGTTAGTGGTACGCAATCCCTTGAAAAAGCATTCGTCACTGGGGGTGGCGTCTCTGTTAAAGAGATTGAACCAAAGACAATGGCTTCAAAGAAAAAAGTTGGTTTATTTTTCTGCGGAGAAATCCTTGATATTCATGGCTACACAGGAGGCTATAATATAACATCCGCACTCGTTACAGGACGTATTGCAGGGATGAATGCAGCACTTTAATATCCCCTGTATCCCAGACTTCTATCAGCGATTTTTCGGGCGTTATCAGCGATTCTGAGTCTTTTATCAGCGATCTTCAGCGGCTTATCAGCGATTCTAAGTCCTCTA
>NZ_JBLLLQ010000030.1:15331-52249 GCF_047737915.1 Lysinibacillus sp. NPDC056185 | reverse complement strand
TATCAGCGATTTTCAGTGGCTTATCAGCGATTCTAAGTCCTCTATCAGCGATTTTCAGTGGCTTATCAGCGATTCTAAGTCCTCTATCAGCGATTTTCAGTGGCTTATCAGCGATTCTAAGTCCTCTATCAGCGATTCAAGTTACTTCTCATCATAATAAAAAGCGTGTCCCGAAATGGACACGCTTTTTTAGCTATCTTTAGACACATATACTTCCTCAAATGGTTGAATGATGACAAATCCTTCACCTGAAAACGCCATTTGAATGGATTCGCCACTACCACGACCGATAAATGTTCGGAAGCTAATATCTGTTTTAAACTCTGGTGCCAGATTACCTGACCATGCTACTGTGGCATGAGGATCTGTATAGACCGTTTCACCAGGCTTCACTAACAATGTTAACGGTTCGAAATGAGTTGTGATAGCTACCTTCCCTCTTCCTTGTAAGGTTACATTAAACAACCCACCTGACATCACGCCTGCCATTTTACGCATTAAATGAATATCCCAATCAATACTTGGCTCAAAGGCAAGTAAATCATTGCCGTTTACACAAATACTTTCGTCCTTTAAATCGAAGACCGTTATTTTTTTCCCTTGATCGGCTAAATAAAGTCGCCCCTTACCTTTCGCTTTCATAAGTTGTGTACCTTCGCCGGTTAATGCTTTTTTAAACATTTTACCGAGGCCATGTTCCAACACACGCTCACGCTCAAACTTAATATCTCCTATGTAAGAAATCATCGCGCCCATTTTCGACCAAACCTCGCCATTTAGGTTGACCTCCAATACACGTTCAGTTTCTAACTCGAAATATTCATTTTCATTGTCGTCTTGCTGTGTTTTATTAATAAATTCATTTAAAGAAAACTTCCCCATTTCACATAGCCTCCTTGTTTATTTTATATACGTTTCAACTTTTAAAAAGATTCAATCAATACTGTTTACTTTTTTATTAGATGACTCCTCTATCCCTTAATAAAATTAAACAAGCTTTATTGAGGAACATAAGGGGTGACAAAAAAAACAGTTTGATCGCCCTCTTGAAAATGAACCCCTCAATCGCTTTCCGTTACAAAATTTCTCTTTTGGTAGCGAAATCACTTTATTTCCCGTAATGATATTGACATCAGACACCGACTGTTATACATTAAACAGAGATTAATCAAGTGTTATATAACAACAGCTACAAAAAAAATGACCATACAAGCGTCATGTGCGAAATGACACTCATATGGCCGATACCTTCAAGTGCGAATTGAAAGTATAATTTATTGTGTAGCGGAGACGTCTCCAACCTTTTGAGAAGCTTCTTTTAATGCTGTTCGTTTACGTACATCTGCACGTAATGTTAATGAAATAATTAATGAAGCAGCTATTAATCCTGTAAACACATAGAATACTGGAATATAACTTCCATAAGAGTTTTTAATTGTGCTCACTAAAAGCGGTCCAAAAATACCACCTAATGACCAAGTCGTTAATAAATAACCATGAATAACTCCAAGTTGTTTCGTACCGAATAAATCACTTGCAAATGCAGGTAGATTCGAGAAACCTCCACCATAGCAACTAACAACTAAGAAAATAAGTGCTTGGAAAATAATAACGTTTGTTGTATGCGGTAAGACGATAAATGTAACTAGCTGTGCGATAAAGAAAATTACAAAGACGTTCGAACGACCAATATAGTCAGACACAGCAGCCCATACTAAACGACCACCACCATTAAATAATCCCATTATTCCTACCATTGCTGCGGCTCCCGCAACTGATAATCCTACAATTTCTTGAGCCATTGGAGATGCAACAGAAATCATCATAATACCTGCTGTTACGTTTACTAAATGCATCGACCAAAGCATCCAGAAATGCTTAGTTTTTACAGCTTCACGTGCTGACATGACAGCTAAATCTTTTTTCACTACGTCTTTACCATTATCTGCAGCAGCCTTCATATTCGCTGGCATATAACCAGGTTTAGGCGGTGCTATATATGAAGCCCCTAAAATCATTAACGTGAAATAACTTGCCCCTAAAATAAAGTACGTTGTAGAAATACCTACAGCCTCCATTAAGTTAGCTGCGACCGGCGCTGTAATAAGTGCCCCTGAACCAAATCCAAGTACAGCCATACCTGTTGCTAAACCGCGGCGATCCGGGAACCATTTTACTAATGTCGATACAGGTGCAATATAACCAATACCCATACCCAATCCACTTAGTAAACCATATGTTAACCAGTACAATGTTACGGAATCCATTGAAATTGCTACACCCGCACCAGCTTGTCCTGCCCCAAATAGAACAGCTGCTATCATTGCAGATTTACGTGGCCCCATTTTTTCTACTAAGTTACCAAATAATGCTGCTGAAAAACCAGCAAGCCCCATCATTATTGTGAAGGCAACCGTTACGTTTGTTTCACTCCATCCCATTTCTGTGACAATCGGTAGCTTGTATACACTGTATGCATATGCTCCACCGATTGAAAGATGAATAGCGATTGCGGATAATGCAATTAACCATCTATTTTTATTCATAATTTCTCTCTTCTCCCCTCTTTTGCTACCTGTGAAAGTTTTATGAACGTCCCTGAAAACAATTTAACACTTAGAATTATTCAAATGCAAGATGTTTTTTCAAAAAATATTATTTCTCTAAAAAGTATTTCATTTTTCACCCTAGTAATTTTATAACGAAAACCTTACAGCCTCTAAGTAAATAGATGTTTATTGAACGAAAACTACAACATTTTTTAGCTAAAATTATTTTTCTACTCTATTATCAAGTTGCACATAAATTATTTTGATATAATTAATTTTGTGCATATTTTCACATGCAATCTATGTATATTGCATTTTTTCTAACTCTCATTAATCCTGCACATTTCTTTAACAGGACACAAAAAGATAATCAATATGTAGAAATTTTTAGAATAAAAGAGAATTTTAAAGCTTAAATAAACGAATTTCTTTCTCGTAAAAGGATGCTAAAAAACACTATTAAATGATTCGTTTAACTTTAATTGGATATCCAATTAAATAAACCCAATACACATTTTGTATATTTCAAAATGAATCATCACTACCCATTCATTTTTATTATTCAAATATATATTTTTTCACTTAAAAATGAATCCTGCACATTTTTAGACTATGGCAAGTAATGCTTTTAAACTTAAAAGCAACTAAACCAATCAGTTATAACAAAAACATTTGCTATGGCACACAAGTAAAAACAGTAATGTTTTACCAATATTGTAATCGGAATAAAATTTCGAAATAGGATCCTTTATGTAAAAAATAGCTAGTTCTTTATATGATTTTAATTTTATTATTTGTTGTTTTTATACCTCAATTATCACTTTGGTTGCTATTATTCAATTAAAGTCCGTCAATTTTAGACGATTATATGTATCAAAAAGAGATGCTCTAAAATAATTCGAGCATCTCTTTTCGTTCGTTTCCTTTTTTATAGAAAATAAATAAAAAATACAATAATTATTGGCAATAGTGCAATAAATGAACCAATCGATATATAATGCCTTTTTTCCTCACGCCCATAATAATAGTCAATCACAATAGAATCTACAGTGAAGACTGCTAGAAATACGCATATTCCAGCTGTATATAAAAACCACCCATATATATTAAATACAATTAAAATCGCCCCTTTTATAAACATAGCAATATACGTTGAACGTTGATGACCTGTATTTATATATTTCGGCTCCTTTGGAATGTTAAACTTTTTTCGAATTGCTTTTACTAAAAGCCACTCTAAAAAGAGAACAATGAGTAAAAAAGTAAACATCTCACCGAAACTAAAATCCTTCCCATCTTTTTGCATAAGGGCAATAAATGCTGAAGCAGTAACGTCGTCTTTCACCTTGTAAAAGATATTTGTATGTCGATCGCTAAAAGCTAGCTGTTCATCGTTTAAGAACATTTTTAGCTGCACAGCCTGCCCATTATCAAACTCCACCCATACATCACTAAATGCATAATAATTAGTGTCCTTCTGTGATATAACCGCCTTCTTTAGTACATCGGCAATGAGCGTTGTTTCCGGATCTGTTTTATAAGCTTGTTGTCCTAAAATCCAGCCAGTTCTTCCTGCCTTAAAGGTATCTTCCTGCCAATTTTGCGCAATGGTAAATTGTTTAATATTTTCATGTTGTGCTAGTTCAACAATGCTAGTATGTTTAGCTGTGTCTACTTGTTTCCATGGCCCAATTACAATTAAAAAGAGGATCGTCACGACAGCTCCAATGATAATCGTCGGATATCGCCATCTACTAGGTTGTTTATTTTGCTGAGAAACATTTTGCAAAATTCGCTCCTGTAATTGTTGTGAAAAACGCGGGGCTTCTCCAAGCTCTTTATCCAGTTTATCCTTAAAAGATGTCATCTTCTAGCACCTCCCAATGACTTGAATCCAGTTTTTCCTGCAATATTCGTCTAGCTCTGCGAAGTCTTGTCTTCACCGTGTTTTCTGTACATGCAAGAACCTCCGCTATCTCTCGAACCTTTAATTCTTGATAATAATAAAGAATAATCACTTCTCGATAGGTGATTGGAAGCTCAAACAAAGCTGCTGTCAAAATTCTCCGCTCATCCTTTTCAAGTAAATTTGTTTCAGGCGTTCGCTTGCTAGCTCCAATGTGCAGCTTTTCAAATAAAATATGACGCTTATTTTTCCAGCTTCGTAAATAGTCATGACTTTTATGTACTGTTATTTTTACTAAATATGTTTTTAATGAGGATCGTTGTTCAAAGCGCTCTTGTTGCTGGTAATAAGCAAAAAATACATCTTGAACGATTTCTTCAGCAATTGCCCAGTCTTTAACATATAAATAAGCTACTCGAAGACAATATTCACCATGCTCATTCATAATATTTGCTAAATGCTCACTCAAACAAACACCTCCTATTTCCATTCACACTATAGTCGTATCGAAATCTCAGTTGGTTTCAGTAGAAAACAATTTTTTCATAGTAAACGGGGCTAATATTAAAAGATACAAATGTTTCAGCACTAAAATGTGTGGTTAATTCCCGTTCTCGTTCCGGCTGGGGACGTTCGGTGAAATGTAAAAAGACAGAATCAAAATTTGATTCTGCCTTTAATCTTATATTAATGAAATGACCCAACCATTAAAAGTGCTTCTATTAAGACTCACCTGTTCTGTAACATGTAATCTTAGCTTTTATAGTAGCATGTAAAAGTTGTTTCCTTCATTTATTTAACAACGATATTAACAAGCTTACCTGGAATGACAATAATTTTCACTAAGTTTTTGCCTTCCATATACTCTTGTACTTTACCATCTGCAAGTGCTACTTTTTCGATTTCCTCTTTTGAAGCATCTTTTGCTACGATGATTTTTGCACGTACTTTGCCGGCAACTTGAACAGCGACTTCCACTTCATCATCAACAAGTTTAGACTCATCATATGTTGGCCATTGCGCATATGAAAGTGTTTCGGCATGACCTAAAATCTGCCATAACTCTTCAGCAACGTGTGGAACCATTGGAGCTAGCATCTTCACAAAACCTTCAGCGTAAGCTGTTGGAATAACATCGGCTTTGTAGCAATCATTGATGAATACCATCATTTGTGAAATAGCTGTATTGAAGCGAATACCTTCGTAATCCTCTGTCACTTTTTTCACAGTTTGATGATATGATTTTTCAAGTGTTTTGTCATCAGAAGCTTGAATTTTCGCAGCGATTGTACCATCTTCATTGACAAATAGACGCCAAATACGATCTAAGAAGCGACGTGCCCCGTCCAAGCCATTTGTTGACCATGCAACAGATGCTTCTAGTGGACCCATGAACATTTCATATAGACGTAAAGTATCCGCACCGTGTGAAGAAATGATTTCATCAGGGTTAACGACATTGCCTTTTGATTTAGACATTTTTTCATTACCTTCACCAAGAATCATCCCTTGGTTAAATAATTTGTGGAATGGCTCTTTCGTGTGTACAACACCTAAATCGTATAATACTTTGTGCCAGAAGCGAGCGTATAGTAAGTGTAATACGGCATGCTCTGCCCCACCGATATAAATATCAACTGGTAACCAGCGTTTCAGTAACTCAGGGTCCGCAACTGCTTCTTTATTAGTTGGGTCAATGTAACGTATGAAGTACCAGCTAGAACCTGCCCACTGTGGCATCGTGTTCGTTTCGCGACGACCTTTTTTGCCTGTTTCAGGATCAACAACATTTACCCATTCAGCAATGTTCGCTAACGGAGATTCACCCGTACCTGAAGGACGAATATTATCTGTTTTTGGTAGCACTAATGGTAATTCTGATTCCGGTACTGGCGTCGTTGTACCATCTTCCCAATGAATCATAGGAATTGGCTCTCCCCAGTAACGTTGACGAGAGAATAACCAGTCGCGAAGACGGTAAGAGATTTTCTTCTCCCCTACTCCTTTTTCCTCAAGCCATTGAATTGCCTTAGCAATACCGTCCTCTTTGTTTAAGCCATCAAGGAAGTCAGAGTTAATGTGCTTACCATCTCCTGTAAATGCTTCTTTACTAATGTCTCCACCTTCAAGAACAGGAATAATTTCCAAACCAAATTCTGTTGCAAATTCATAGTCACGCTCATCATGTGCTGGAACCGCCATGATTGCACCTGTACCATATGATACTAACACGTAGTCTGCAATCCAAATCGGCATTTTCTTACCGTTAATTGGATTCACTGCATAGGCACCTGTGAATACGCCTGTTTTTTCTTTCGCTAAATCTGTGCGTTCTAAATCAGATTTCAATTTTACTTTATCTAAATAAGCTTCAACAGCTTGACGTTGTTCAGCAGTTGTAATTTGCTCCACTAATTGATGCTCAGGTGCAAGAACACAGTATGTAGCACCAAATAACGTATCAGGACGAGTTGTAAACACTGTGAAGTTTTCATCTGTTCCATCTATACTAAATGTTACTTCTGCACCTTCCGAACGACCAATCCAGTTACGCTGCATATCCTTAATAGACTCTGGCCAATCAACTTCCTCTAAGTCGTCGATTAAACGATCAGCAAAGGCAGTAATTTTAAGCATCCATTGTTTCATCGGACGACGTTCTACAGGGTGACCACCACGCTCTGATTTTCCATCAATTACTTCTTCGTTTGCAAGTACTGTTCCTAGTGCCGGACACCAGTTTACAGCTACTTCATCTATATAAGCCAAACCTTTTTTATAAAGTTGGATAAAGATCCATTGTGTCCACTTATAATATTCTGGATCTGTTGTGTTAATTTCACGATCCCAATCATAGCTAAAGCCTAGCTCTTGGATTTGACGCTTGAATGTCGCAATATTTTTCGCTGTAAATTCTGCTGGGTCATTTCCTGTATCAAGTGCGTATTGTTCTGCTGGTAAACCGAATGCGTCCCAGCCCATAGGATGTAGGACGTTATAGCCTTGCATGCGCTTGAAGCGTGAAAGGATGTCTGTCGCTGTGTAGCCCTCTGGATGTCCTACATGAAGACCTGCACCAGATGGGTACGGGAACATATCTAATGCATAAAATTTTGGTTTTTCAGTTTCATTTTCAGTTTTGAAAGTTTTGTTATCTGCCCAATATTGCTGCCACTTTTTTTCAATTTGTTGATGATTAAAACTCATTATTTTTCCTCCTTTGAATGCGTCATACTTTTCTTGAAGAATTGACAAAATATTTAAAAAATAAAAAAACTCGCCCCTTTCTTTGTCAGAAAGGGACGAGAGAATTCGTATCTCCCGCGGTACCACCCACATTAGTGATTACACTCGGCTTTTGCTTCCTTAACGCGGAAGGAACGGCACGCGCTATTTCACGCGGGCAGACTCAGAAGGCGAGTTCAATTTGCTTTCCTACTAGCTCCCACCAACCGCTAGCTCTCTAAAAGGAACCACAAATTTACTATTCCTCATCACTGTCTTTACAAGTATTGCATTTATTCTAATAGAAAGTACTGAAAAGCACAAGACTTTGTTTACATACTACCCATTATTGAACAATTCAAACCCTATTTGTTAGACTGTATCTATTTTAAACTACGAGAAAGCTCCGTAAAAATAACCCCTAGCGCATAAGCACCAGCATCCGGATAACCTAGACTTCTTTCACCAACTGTACCAGCGCGACCCATTCGAGCAACAATTTCTTTTGTATATTCTGCTCCTTTAACAGCTGCCTCTGCCCCTTTTTCAAAGGCAGTTTTAAAATCCGCACCAGCTGCAGCGCTTTCTGTCCAAACATTTACACAAGGTACAAGCGCATCTACAAGCGTTTTATCGCCTACCTCTGCCCCTCTTCCGAAAGAGCGCTCACCGATAGACTGTATGCCTTTAAGCGCAACTTGTAACATTTCAGCAAACTCTCCGACCGTTAATTCCATTTTTCCTTCTACAGCTTTACCCGCAGCTCGGAAAGCCCCTCCCCAAATGGGTCCAGAAGCTCCTCCGCAATGCTCCATAATTACCATAGAACTCGCATCAAGGAAAGTCCCAATATTTAAATGTTCCTGACCTAGAATCGAGCTCCATTCTCGTTTTAATTGCTTAAATCCTTTTGCGACGCTCATTCCGAAATCGCCATCTCCTGCATGTGTATCTAATTCGCAGAAAGGTACTTCGTTCTTGATAATAATTTCGCTCATTTTATCTACGAGATAAATTATATTATTTAATGTGATTACCTCACTCTTGATAATAGCGTGTTCTTCCACTGTTTCCGTCTCAAAGACAACTTGTTTCTCTTCCAAGTTGTCATTAATATCTACGTACTCTACATTATCAACCGGTCCCTCTACCTTAAATGCAGGTGTATTACATTCTTTCGATAGTAATGTTTTCAGCTCATTATCTAGTTTCATTACTGTTAGAGAAATCCCAGCCATATCAATACTTGTCATGTAATTGCCGACAAACGTTCTATTGATTCGTATATTTCTTTTACTCAACTCTCTAGTCACTGCATTGTTAAACAGATAAAGTTCTTGAAGCGGTGTACCGCCAAAACCATTTACTAGAACAGCAATTTCAGCATCTTTATCTAATCTTAAATCTTTCACAAGGTCATTTGTCATACGAAAAGCTAATTCATCTGCGGCCATAACTTTTTCACGTTTTCTCCCTGGCTCTCCATGAATACCGACGCCATATTCCATCTCATCTTCATCCAATTTGAAAGTCGGTGATCCACTAGCTGGAACCGTACAGGAAGTTAGTGCTAGACCAATTGTTCGAACATTTGCCGCTGCTTTTTCCGCAGCAGCTTTGACTTGCATCAAATCCAAACCTTCTTCTGCTGCAGCGCCAGCGATTTTATGCACTAACACAACCCCAGCAACGCCGCGTCTTCCTACTGTATAAAGACTATCCTCTACTGCAATATCATCATTTACGCGGACGTACTCTACTTGAATGCCATCCTCAGTAGCTAAGTGGGCACCATTTTTAAAGTTCATAATATCTCCGCTGTAATTTTTAATAATAAGCAGTGTACCTTTTTTGCTAGCTGTTGCTTTAATTGCTTGATATACCTGTATTTGCGAAGGAGAAGCAAAGACGTCACCGCATACTGCAGCATCCAGCATTCCTTTCCCTACTAACCCCGCATGTGCCGGTTCATGCCCACTACCGCCACCGCTAATTAAAGTTACCTTATTTTCATTCATTTCTTTTTTCTTAATTATTTTATATTTTTTTAACAACTCAAGTTCCGGATGAGCCATAACCATCCCATTGCACATTTCCATAACGAGTGTTTCAGGTTGATTCATAATTTTCTTCATTTTATTCCTCCCCTGTAAGCTTGGTTACATTCTTCGCAGCCTATTCATATTCATACTTCTATAATTATTCATAGAAGATTTCTACTATGATATGATTTCTATTATTTGAAAGCATATTCTTATTAATTATAGCAAAATGAAAGCGCTTTATCTCGAAAGGACAAAATGAACGATTTGTCTAAAGACACTCGGCCTTTTTTGTTGTAGAGATGATTATCATAATCTCTCATACAGTTCATCTCCCATCTAACTTCTACATTTTCGTAGAATTCCGAGGTGAGAGACTTTACCTGTTGATTCACTTTCGGTGAGAATAAACTACTGCCCGTTAGGTTGGGATAAAGTGAAACTTTAAGCAGTGGGGATTTTCTCCATTCCCCACTGCTTATTAGTCTTCACCAATCGGGCGTTTACGGGCAGTTTTTCTTCAGATAACTTACTGCCCGTTAACGCGGGATAAAGTGAAACTTTAAGCAGTGAGGATTTTCTCCATCCCCACTGCTTATTAGTCTTCACCAATCGGGCGTTTACGGGCAGTTTTTCTTCAGGTAACTACTGCCCGTTAACGCGGGATAATTCCTGACATTCACGGAAAGCAAAGTGCTTACATCCAATACATTTATTTGTATCTAAATAACTTAAAGACTTATTAATCGCTTCTCCTGTACGCTGATAGAAATTCTCTTCACCAATTTCAGCATATAAACCATTTTTTTGTAGCGCTAATTTCAATTCATCTTGCACACCTGTAACTAAAATAGTGCCACCCTGAGCTTTAAAATTCCGGATGACATTACCAAAATATGTCTCACCTGTCGTATCCAAAAAGGGCACTTTGCTCATGCGTAATATCAAAACTTTTTGTTGTTGTTGAATGGAACTTACAATTGCCTCCTCAAAAGTTTGAGCTGCGCCAAAGAAAAGAGGACCCTCAATTGTATAAATACTAATTTGTGGACAGTCACGTTTCTGGTGGACAACATGTGATTGTACCTTCCCACTCTCTTTCGAATGATCCGGTAATACTTTTGTTACTACAAGCTTTTCGCTCATACGCTTCGCAAATAATACGACTGCTAACACAAGTCCAACCTCCACAGCTAATGTTAAGCTTGTAAAAACAGTCAGTAAAAACGTAATCATTAAAACGAGGGAATCTCCTGATTTTAATTTAATGATATGCGCAAAATGCTTTTGCTCACTCATATTCCAAGCCACGACCATTAAAACTGGAGCCATACTTGCTAACGGAATATGTGAAGCAAAGGGCGCTAGTAATAATAAAGTAACTAATACAAATACACCGTGAATAATACCTGATATTGGTGATACTGCACCTGTTTTAATATTTGTCGCAGTACGCGCAATAGCCCCTGTCGCAGGGATCCCCCCAAAGAAAGGAGTGACGATATTAGCAATTCCTTGACCAACAAGTTCGCGATTACTATTATGTTTTGTATTTGTCATTCCATCCGCTACTACTGCAGATAGAAGTGATTCAATTCCGCCTAGCATAGCAATCACAAAGGCTGGTCCAATAAGTAGCTGAATTCGCTCCCATGTGATATCTGGAATCGCAAAATTCGGTAATGTATTTGGAATTTGACCATAGGCCGTTGCGATTGTGGCAACTTGTCCAGAAAAAAAGAACGTTGCAACTAATGTAGAAACAACAATGCCTGCTAACGCCCCTGGAACTTTGGGTAAAACTTTCGGTGTTATTAAAATAATGATCAGACTAATGATTGCCGTTAAAACACTATAAAAGTTTGTTGTACCAATATGCATAACAATTTCTTTTACATTGTCAATAAAATACTCATGTCTTTTAATATTAGTCAAACCTAAGAAATTAGCAATTTGGCCTGTAAAAATAATAACTGCAATTCCTGCTGTAAAACCTATTGTCACGGGACGTGGGATAAATTTTATTAATGAGCCAAGTTTAAATATCCCCATTAAGCACAAAATAACCCCTGCCATTAATCCAGCGATAAGTAAGTTTTCATAGCCATATGAAATGACTACCCCTAGCAGAATTGGCACAAACGCACCTGTAGGTCCTCCGATTTGAAACTTCGAACCACCCAAAAGAGAAATTAGTATTCCAGCAATAAAAGCTGTATATATTCCATACTCAGGCTTAACACCTGACGCAATGGCAAAGGACATTGCCAGTGGTATTGCTACAATCCCGACAATAGTCCCTGAGATTAAATCTTTCTTCAAATGATGAACAGAATATCCTTCATATCGTCCTGTAAACAGTGACTTCATCTATAAATCTTCCCTTCAAAATAATAAGCAAGGTAAATGTTTCATAAGAACACAGTCTACAAAATTTACATATCTTCTTCATTATTTTCGTTAATAGTCATTTCTTCTAATCTTGAAATTGTATTTATCAAGTGATTGTTGAAAATATCTTTTGTTACACCTAGTAATTCTCCAATCATCGGATCGCTTAAAGAATAGTAAACTTTTTTCCCCTCTTTCGTCCCATGCACAATATTTTTGCCTCGTAATACACTTAATTGCTGAGAAACAGCTGAGCCCTCTTTTTCTAAGCAGCTTTGAATTTCATTGACATTTTTCTTACCGTCTACTAGTAATTCCAATATTCTAATTCGTAATGGATGTGCTAAAGCTTTAAAAAAATCTGCCTTAAATTGCTGCAAGCTCTCTTCCACATAAATCCCTCCACGGAACTTCATTTTCATATATTCAAATATTTGAATATGTATGATTGATTGTACGCTACTATAAGCAAACTTTCAATATCAAACATTAAAAAACGAGCAAAAAACGTGTTTCCCACACAGTTTTTGCTCGTTTTCGGAAATTCTTTGTTAAATTTAACCTATTAATCTATCACTGTTTTATTCTTTCGTAAAGGATAATCATAGATAAGGCATGGAATAATCGCAAACAATACTATAATTACTAGGATTAATACGAGTACAATCATGCCAAACTGATCGACCATAATACCACCAAATAGAGGGCCAATCATACGACCAGTTGTTGCCGCACTATTAATAATCCCTTGATAAAAGCCCTGACGCCCTTTTGGTGCAAGCTGATTGGCGATGGTAGGTAAAGCAGGTGTATAAAACATTTCACCAAAAGTTAGCACTACCATTGCTGCTCCAAACATTTTAAAATCACTTGCAAATGCAATGATTCCAAAGGATATTGCGATAAGGATAACGCCTAATACTAATTGACGCTTTAATTTATTTTCCCAACGTTTCACTAGCGGCGCAATTAGCGGTTGCCCTAAAACGATAAGCAGACCATTAATAGTCCAAAGTAAGCTGTACTGTTTCAATCCTAATCCTAGATCTTGCGTATAGGAAGAAATAGTCGCACTCCATTGTGAATAAGCGAGCCAGCATAGTACAGAGGAAGAACTTATAATTAATAATGCATAAAACGGCGCTTTATTTATAATTCGCTTACTTTCACCCACGACATTCATCGGTGCAATGCTCCCCGCTTCTAATCGTTTAAAAGTAAAAAACGCTATAAAAAAGAACAAAATATACATAGCTAAGTTGACCTTAAAGACGTAGTCAAATTTATAATCAGCAACAACGCCGGCAAGTGCAGGACCAATTGCTACTCCTAAATTTTGAGCTAAATAAATTGCGTTAAAGGCCTTTCGTCCACCCTCAGGCCACGCAGTTCCAGCTAAAGCAAACATTCCTGGGAATACAATACCTCCACTAAAGCCGAGTATCGTTAAAATCCACACATAATGTGGCCAGCCGTGCCAAATCGTTAAAGCTATTAATGAGGCAATCGTTAACAGAATGCCTAGCATTGTTGATTTATAGCCACCTATTCTATCAAATAAATAACCACCTAAGAGATTTCCTATTACGCCAGCAGCAGAATTCAGCATCAACACAAAGCCAGCCATCGCAAGGGACTTCCCTAAATAGTCGTGCATATAAATGGCATTTAAAGGCCATAAAAATGAATTGCCCGTCGTGTTCACAAGCATTCCGATAATTAAAAACCAAACGCTTTTTGGCATAAAATATCCTCCATTATTTCGCTACTCTAAATAGTTAGTTTATGTTGAAAAATACAAAAGTACAAGAAAAATAAATTTACTCTTTTCACATAGGATTTAGAATATTTACTGTGTAGTTTTTTCGACCATCCTCATGATTTACTCCTGTCGATGTAATTTTCGTTTGGCTTCCCTCATCAATCGCTCAGGTCATTCACATAATATTAAATTCTTCCCTCATGACGGAAGCACTAGCACGTGATAAAATATAGTGTTAGAGGAGTGAAATAAATGACAGAAACAAACTTTCCTTTTCCTTCAGATGGAAAAAGGTATTATACATGGAATCGCTATTTACGTGAGCAATTTGGTCATAAAGTTTTTAAAGTAGCACTAGACGCAGGCTTTGACTGCCCAAATCGTGATGGTACGGTTGCCTTCGGAGGTTGTACGTTTTGTAGTGCAGCAGGTTCAGGTGATTTTGCGGGCAACAAAGTTGATCCTATCGAGGTGCAATTTGCTGAAATTCGTGACAAAATGCATCAAAAGTGGAAGGATGGCAAATACATGGCTTACTTCCAAGCATATACAAATACACATGCACCACTTCCTGTATTAAAGGAAAAATTTGAAGCAGCATTGGCTCAAGAGGGTGTTGTTGGATTATCCATCGCAACACGCCCAGACTGTCTACCAGATGATGTAGTCGAATATTTAGCTGAATTAAACGAGCGTACTTATTTGTGGATTGAACTTGGGCTTCAAACTGTGCATGAAAAAACTGCAAATCTTATCAACCGTGCCCACGACTATGCAACCTATGTGGAAGGTGTTGAAAAGCTACGAAAGCATGGTATTCGTATATGCTCTCACATTATTAATGGCCTTCCTCTTGAAGACTATGACATGATGATGGAAACTGCTCGTGAAGTCGCAAAGCTTGACGTACAAGGCATTAAAATTCATTTACTACACCTTTTAAAAGGTACTCCAATGGTTAAGCAATATGAAAAGGGCATGTTAGAATTTTTAGATCAGGACATTTACACAAAACTAGTGGCAGATCAACTTGAAATTCTACCGCCAGATATGGTTATTCACCGTATTACAGGTGATGGACCAATTGATTTAATGATTGGCCCAATGTGGAGTGTTAATAAATGGGAAGTATTAAATGGTATTGATGCAGAGCTAGAACGCCGTGGAAGCTGGCAAGGGAAATTTTATCAAGCTGAGGTTGCCAAATGAAGCTACAACGCGTTTTACAATATGCACAACAGCTGATAAAAGATACAGTTGAAGAGGGCGATACTGTAGTAGACGCCACAGCAGGAAACGGCCACGACACATTATTTTTAGCACAACTTGTCGGCGATGAGGGTCAAGTATACGCCTTTGATGTTCAAAAGAGCGCTGTTGATGCAACTCTCCACCGCCTTTTAGACAATGGCTTAGAGCATCGTGCACTTGTTTTAAATAGAGGGCATGAAGAAGTAGCCAACTATGTCCACAAGCCTGTAGCTACTGCAATCTTTAATCTCGGTTATTTGCCTGGTAGTAATCACGACATCATTACACAGCCAAATACTACGATACAAGCAATTGGAGATTTGCTAAAGATGCTAAAAATCGGTGGTCTTATTGTCCTTGTCATTTATCATGGTCATCCGGGTGGTAAGGAAGAACGAGATGCTGTAATAGATTATGTCAGTCAACTTCCCCAAAAATATGTACATGTATTAAAATACGAGTTTCTAAATCAACAAAATGATCCTCCCTTTGTGATTGCTTTGGAGAAAATGAAAGATTACTCGTTAAGTTAGTTAGAACGTTTCAATATGAGGCATGATTCCGATAAAGCATTGGAATCATGCTTTTTTAACTTCTTTCAGCAATTTTTTTCTGTAGCGAAAGAAAAGCGTCAGCTACAAGTATGCCGAAGCATAATTGATTTTAGAAAAGAAAATATCCCCCGATGGCGCGGGGGATAGGGAGGAGTACTTAATTTTTACTTTCATGTCAAATTACCTTAATTAACTTAGTTAGATTTTAAAAGTGTTTGTCGTTTCATTGCATCCACATATCGCTGATTGACTTTATCCCAATCGATAGTATTCCACCAATTCGTAACAAATTCAGGTCGACGATTTTGATATTTCAAATAATACGCATGCTCCCATACATCAATAATGAGTAGAGGAATTTTCCCTTCTTTTAAAGGCGTGTCTTGGTTAGCTGTACTCATAATGGTTAATTGTTCGCCATCCAGCACTAGCCATCCATACCCACTTCCAAAGCGGGTAATCGCTGCATTAGATAGCTGATCCTGAAAATTATCAAACGTTTTAAAATAATAATCAATCGCCTTGCCAATATCAGCATTTGCCTCACCACCGCAATTGGGACTCATCAAATCCCAAAATAAACTATGGCAATAGTGTCCTCCACCATTATTTTGTACAGCTGTTTGAATATCTGCTGGTAGCACATCAAGATTGCTTAATAAATCTTCCAACGACTGATTTTGTAAATCCTTTTGACCTTCTAAGGCCGCATTTAAATTATTTACATACGTAGCGTGATGCTTAGAATGATGAATCTCTAACGTTCTAGCATCAATATAGGGCTCCAACTGATCATAATCATATGATAGTTTCGGTAAATGGAACACAGTCAATTTTTCACCTCCTCCCAAAAAGTTTCTCAAAGGAAAGATAATTTCCTTAAGACAAAATATACCTTCTTTTTCTATTGCCGTCAATAGAAATTTTTTATAAAACAAAAAAGCTATCTAATAGAATGTTAAATTCTATTAGATAGCTTTCTCTTTATTGTCTATTTATTTTTACGTTTTTCATTATAATCTATCCAGAAATCTGCACCTTTAATTCCTAGTTTACGAGGATCAAAAACAGGATCTTTTCCTTCTTTTTTCTGTTTCTCATAGTCCTTTAATGCTACTATAGCAGGCTTCATAATAATTAAAATCGCTAAAACGTTAATCCAAACCATTAGGCCTAATCCAACATCCCCCATCGCCCAAGCAAGATCGGATGTGCGGACTGTACCGTAAAACGCAGAAATTAAAATTGCAAATTTAGCCAGCCATATGACGACTTTCTCTGTAGCTCCTGAGAATAAATAAGCCACATTTGTTTCGGCTATGTAGTAGTATGCCATAATTGTCGTAAAAGCAAAGAAGAATAAGGCAATCGCTACGAATGGTCCACCAAAACCTGGTAGTGAAGAGTCTACTGCATATTGTGTGTATGCTGCGCCTTCTTTAATACTTTTCGCAAATGTGATTTGTTCTTCTCCAGTTAATCCGCCTTTATTGAAATCGCCAACATAAACAAATGAATCAGTACCCGCTTTTTCATCGTGTACATTATACATACCAGTAAATAAAATCATAAATGCTGTAGCTGTACAGATTAATAAAGTATCAATATACACAGAAGCTGCTTGAACGATACCTTGTTTAGCAGGATGCGATACCTCTGCAGCTGCTGCTGGATGCGCCCCTGTCCCCTGACCTGCCTCATTTGAATAAATACCACGTTTAACCCCCCATGCAATAGCGGAGCCAATAATACCACCAAAGATTTCTTGTGCACCAAATGCGCTAGAAAAAATTAATGAAAATACAGCTGGTACTTCTTTAATATTCATTGCAATAATGATGATGGCCATCAGAATATATGCTAATGCCATAAACGGTACAATGATCTGCGCAGCATTGGCAATCCATTTAATACCACCGATAATAATAGTACCTAATAATACGACAATAATAAGTCCTGTAATCCAAGTCTTAATATCGAAAGCGTTTTCAACAGCTGTCGCAATTGCATTCGATTGAACACCCGGCATCAAAATTAACATGGCAGCTAATGCAGCAACAGCAAATATAACTGCAAACCACTTTTGCCCCATTCCTTTTTCTATGTAAAAAGCTGGCCCACCACGATATTCTGTATCTTTCTCTTCTTTATAAATTTGAGCCAATGTCGACTCAACGTAAGCAGTTGCCGCACCGATAAATGCGATTGCCCACATCCAAAAAACAGCACCAGGTCCCCCCATCCCGATTGCTGTAGCTGTACCGGCAATGTTACCTGTACCTACTCGACCAGACAATGCGATAGACATCGCTTGGAAAGATGAAATCCCCTTATCCGATTTTTCGCCTTTAAACATTAAAACAAACATATCTTTAATGTGTCTTACTTGTAGGAACCGTGTGATAATTGAAAAAAAGAGCCCAATTAACAAAATGCCATAAATAAACCACGGTCCCCATAAAATCTCATTAATTTTCCCAACGATTGTTTCCATTTTACCCCTCCAATGTGAAAAAATATTACTTTAAGTCATTATAGTATTACACTTTTCTGAAAATTACAACATTATATTCAAGTAACAAAAAGTTAGTAATTTTCTAGTTAATTGGAGAGGTAATTCACTATTCAATTATATAGCCAATTCTTCGAAGAGCATTATTAATAAAATCACGTATATAAACAAAAATCTCGTCACGCTCTACTTCATGAAATAGATTATGATAACAGTTTGCCCATTCTTTGAATTGAAACTCTGTAAATTCCATCTGATAAAGCCAATTCCGTGTTTGTTTGGTTTCAGTAATATTATCTTTTTCAGCTGTCATAACTAACATAGGCATGTTAGGGAATTCAGCCTTCGGCAATAACACTAAATTGCGCATCATTTGTTGTAGCTCGCGATACCATTTCACTGAAACAACGGATGAAAAAGGAACCTCATCCTTCATCTCATCTCTACCTTCTATACTGCGCGTTAGTGATTCTAATGTAATTTCATGGGTCAGCTTCACATTGGCAGTCAGGGCACTTAAACTAGTTAAAGCATTTGATAGTTTACCTGGCAATAGATTTAAATGAAGCCAAGGTGAAGTTAAAATAATTCCTGCACATTCATATTTTCTTTTTTGCATGGTATGTAGTAATAGAGTCGCACCAAGTCCATGTCCTATTAAAAAGACAGGTAAATTATACGAAAAAGCATTCTCGATTAAATGCCTTGTATATTTGTTGTATTCTTTAAAATCTTCATCGTGAACACTTGAATATCCTACATTTACTCCATGATTAGGTAAATCCCCCATGACTATGTGGAAGCCTTCCAATCTAAGTTTTTCTATAAGCCATGCATACCAACGGTGATTTTCATATGCACCATGAAGAATAGCAACCACAGCCTTTGCTTGTCCATCAGCTTCCCATTTCCACATTTCACATAGTCCTCCTAAAAAAATAATTACACAATGATTATATCGTAATATCTTGATCATTTTAATTTTATATTTCCATCAAGTTGCGTATTTGATACGATAATATTACATCAAAGAAAGAAAAGAGGCGATCCTCATGATCTATCCATTTAAAGGTAAAAAACCCAATATTGACTCTTCTGTTTTTATTGCTGATTATGCAACCGTTACCGGCGACGTTACAATAGGTGCTGAAACAACAATTTGGTTTAACACAGTTATTCGAGGAGATGTATCACCAACAATTATAGGAAAAAGAGTTAGTATTCAAGACCTCTGTTGCTTACATCAAAGCCCCAAATATCCACTAATTATTGAAGATGAAGTAACAGTTGGACATCAAGTAACTTTACATAGTTGTACGATTCGAAAAAAAGCCTTAATAGGTATGGGCTCTATAGTATTAGACGGAGCGGAGATTGGAGAGGGTGCATTCATTGGGGCGGGTAGTCTAGTACCTCCAGGCAAAGTCATTCCTCCAAATAGTTTAGCACTAGGCCGTCCTGCAAAGGTTGTAAGAGAATTAAACGATGAAGATAAAGAAGATATGGAACGCATCATACGTGAATATGTAGAAAAGGGTCAATACTATAAATCTCTTCAACCAAAAAATTAATGTAAAGCAGCTCCACGATTGCTTGGGCAACCGAGCAATATAGGAGCTTATTTTTTTCGTTAAAAAACAGCGAAAGGGGCTAAATTAATGTTAAGCCCCTTTCTGTAATAGTATTTTAAAATATTTTCCCAGCTACTTCATTGCTTTAGCTGAATAGTTTATAAACCTGCTTTTTCTTTTAATGCGTCAGCTTTGTCTGTTTGTTCCCAAGGTACATTTAAATCTGTACGACCGAAGTGACCATATGCGGCAGTTTGCTTATAAATAGGACGACGAAGGTTTAGCATTTTGATAATCCCCGCTGGGCGTAGATCAAATAGCTCGCGTACCCATTTTACAATTTCACTTTCCGTAACTTTTCCTGTTCCAAATGTATCAACAGCAATAGATACAGGTTGAGCAACACCAATCGCATAAGCTAGTTGTACTTCAGCTCGATCAGCTAAACCAGCAGCTACGATATTTTTCGCCACATAGCGTGCTGCATATGCTGCTGAACGGTCTACCTTAGTTGCGTCCTTACCTGAGAAAGCACCTCCACCATGACGTGCATAGCCACCGTATGTATCAACGATGATTTTACGTCCAGTTAGACCAGCATCCCCTTTAGGACCACCAATTACGAATCGGCCAGTTGGGTTGATGAAATATTTAGTATCGGCATCTAGTAATTCACTTGGAACAACTGGAGCAATAACGAATTCTTTTAAGTCTGCTTGAATTTGCTCAAGTGTAGCTTCTTCATCATGCTGTGTTGAAATTACAATCGTATCAACGCGTACTGGTACATTGTTTTCATCATATTCAACCGTTACTTGCGTTTTTCCATCTGGACGTAAATATGCTAGTTCACCAGATTTACGTACTCCCGTTAAACGACGAGCTAATTTATGCGCTAAACTAATTGGTAATGGCATAAGCTCTGGCGTTTCGTTACATGCATAACCGAACATTAAACCTTGGTCACCTGCGCCAATTGCTTCAATGTCAGCGTCTGTCATAGAGCCTTCACGCGCCTCTAATGCTTGGTCAACACCTTGAGCAATATCAGGTGATTGCTCGCCAATAGCAACAAGAACTGCTAGGTTTTCAGCATCAAAGCCGTATTTCCCACGTGTATAACCGATTTCTGCTACAGTATCACGAACGATACCTTTAATATCTACATAAGTAGAAGTAGTAATTTCTCCAGCTACTAATGCTAAGCCTGTTGTTACTGTTGTTTCACACGCTACACGCGCGTTTGGATCTTCTGCTAAAATAGCATCTAAAATGGCATCCGAGATTTGGTCACAAATTTTGTCTGGATGTCCTTCTGTTACACTTTCTGATGTAAACAGTCGACGGTTTGTCATTTGATTTTCCTCCTATTACTTTTACAAATAATATTTGCGAATTAATACGGTACTCATTACCCATGTCAAGTTCGCCCCTAAGGATTGAACTCTCAAGCCATTGTTGCTGTCATTGCACTTTCGCACAGTAAAACAGTTGTTGCTGTCACTACGCTTCCGCACAAATAAACAGCTGCTTCTTTTAACACGAGGATTTTTGAAAGATCCGTCATTATAATAAGGAAAGGACTGTATACTTACCTTTAATTCGTTTTTAACAATAAAAAAATCCTTTTCTCACGCTTACTTAACATGAGGAAAGGAATAATGACTTCGTAACCTTTCACTCTTATCGTTCAAGGGAGTTTCCCCTTGCATCAGATTGGCACCAGCGCATGTCGTGAAATAGTTCATGCAGGTTGCCGGGTTTCACAGGGCCTGACCCTCCACCAGCTCGGGATAAGAGTATCCGTTCAATATCTCATAATACGTAAAAGGTCGAACATTGTCAAATATTTTTAACTTCTTTCAGCGGGTGTCCAACATCGTCCTTTGCTGACGCTACGCTTTCGCGCAAAAAACATTGTCAGGCCCAAGCACAAAGCAGATTCCGGACGCATTGTTTATCTGTAGCGAAAGTAAAGCGACAGTTACAATTATGCCAAGACATAATTGATTGTATTCTTATAAAGAAAGTATGGGATTTATATAGAAACAAATTTGGATTATACTGTAATTTAAAACAAAATAATCCCTACTCTCCACCTTACATCATGTGTTAACATATGTGTAACCCTTTACAGCACATTTTGTAGCAAAAGCAAAGCGTTAGCTACAGAACATGTGGTGGATGAATATGATTGTAGCCCCTTTTCAGTTGAAGACAAGCTCCAACTAATAAAAAGCAAGCTAAAACTTCACATCCTGTGCGAACCCCATGTTAGCCCAAAGCTTCCAAACACAATTTTTGCTGTGTCGAAAGTGAATGTGTGATCACTTATTATAAATAGGGTAAAAAGCATTATCAAAACGAATCAATTTACTTTTTGTCGTTTTCTTGAAAAGTAATAAAATCTGAAAAATAATTTCTGAATTAGTATAGATTATTTAAGCAATTGTGTTATACTATTTTTGAAATTAAGAAAATCTCCCTCAAACTCTAGGGAATACTATAAAAAAGGATGGTATTTAATCGATGAATTCAGTAGAAATTGCAAACGAACTGAAGGAATTATTAAGCGGCGGTAACATTAATGTTCAACTTTCAGTACCACAATTAGCTGAAAAGGCTACTTCTCGTGGTGAAGCTATGTTAACAGTAGATGGCGCAGTTCGTGCAGAAACTGGCAAATACACTGGTCGTTCACCTAAAGATAAATATACGGTAGAAGAAGATAGCACAAAAGATAAAATTGACTGGGGCAAAGTTAACCGACCAATTTCTTCTGAAGTGTTCGATAACTTATATGTAAAAGTAGTAAAATATTTAAAAGAACGTGACGAATTATTCGTATTCAAAGGCTTTGCTGGTGCTGACAAAGATTCGCAATTAAGCATCCAAGTAATCAATGAATATGCTTGGCACAATCTTTTCGCCCATCAATTATTTATCCGTCCAACTAAAGAAGAATTAGCTTCTCATGTTGCTGACTTCACAGTTATTTCAGCTCCTAACTTTAAAGCAGATCCTGCTATTGATGGCACTGCTTCTGAAACATTCATCATTGTATCACTTGAAAAGAAAATTATCCTAATCGGTGGTACTGAATACGCTGGTGAAATCAAAAAATCTATTTTTGGTATTATGAACTACTTGTTACCACAACAAGGCATCCTTTCAATGCATTGCTCAGCAAACGTTGGTGAAGCTGGTGATGTTGCATTATTCTTCGGTTTATCTGGTACTGGTAAAACAACTTTATCAGCTGATCCTGATCGTAAGCTTATCGGTGACGATGAACATGGTTGGTCTGATAACGGTGTATTCAACATTGAGGGCGGTTGCTATGCAAAAACAATTAACCTTTCTGCTGAAAAAGAACCAGAAATCTACAACGCAATCCGCTTCGGTTCTGTACTAGAAAACGTAGCTGTTGATCCAGAAACTCGAGTTTGTGACTATGATGATGGTTCATTAACAGAAAATACGCGTGTAGCTTATCCAATTCAATACATTGAAAATATTGTTGATCCATCTGTTGCAGGTCACCCAAAAACAATCATCTTCTTAACAGCTGACGCGTTTGGTGTATTACCTCCAATCAGTAAATTAACAAAAGAGCAAGCAATGTACCACTTCCTAAGCGGTTTCACATCTAAACTTGCTGGTACAGAACGTGGTGTAACGGAGCCAGAACCAGTATTCTCAACTTGCTTCGGTTCTCCATTCCTTCCACTTCCAGCAACAGTTTATGCTGAAATGTTAGGTCAAAAAATTGACGAGCACGGTGCACAAGTATACTTAGTGAACACTGGTTGGACTGGTGGCGAATACGGAACTGGTAGCCGTATGAAGCTTTCTTACACTCGTACAATGGTACGTGCTGCAATTGACGGCAAATTAGCTAATGTTGAAACAATTCAAGATTCAGTATTCGGTTTAAACATTCCAACTTCTATTGAAGGTGTACCAACTGAAGTGCTTAATCCTCGTGATGCATGGGCAGATAAAGCTGCTTATGATAAAAAAGCTTCTGAACTTGCTGGTTTATTCAACGAAAACTTCAAGAAATTCTCAAATGTTTCTGAAGCTATCACTAAACTTGGCGGTCCATTAAAATAATTCATTAAGCAAAGGGAACGATTTCAGTCGTTCCCTTTTTTGTGTTGAAAGAGAAAATATTTGTGAATATACTAGCCCTTTAAATGAGGGTGATTTCCATTCTAGGTTACTCGCACACAGAACAGTATCGTTTTATCACCATAAATTAAAGTGGCACGCCAGAAAATACATGCCGAGTGGAGTGATTGATTGGAGTGGAGACTGGGCGACTCCTTGGGATCAGTATTAGAGGAACGAAGGCTAAAATCATCACGTCCTGTGATAACGCCTTCGTGACCAACCTCGTGTTGGCCCGAGACCCTGGAGCGAGCAGCGGCTCATCGGACGCCCCCAGGAAGCTCTGCTCTGCGCGAAAGCGAAGCGTCAGCGGAAAAGCGCTCAGTCGGAACGGAAATCAACTCCCTCGTTTTACCGAAGAGCCATACTTTAAGACACCTTAATTTCATGTATTTTAACAACATGCAAAGGGAACGATTAGAGTCGTTCCCTTTTTTATCTCCCCTATTTTATAGAATTCTATTTTTCATATTAGTAACTTTGTGTATAATTCATAATAGTAGTTTTGAGGGGGATATATATGAAAAGAAAATATAAAGTGATTATTACCATTGTCAGTCTGCTATTAGTATTGTTTGTTGTGGCTGGATTTTTTGCAGGGAATTATTTTTATAACTTCGCCTTAAATCCTAATACTGATAAATCAGATGTGTTTAATGCTCCACAAAATTCTATTGTTGTCAGTCCTAAGGATGCTAAAGAAAAAGAAGAGAGCGAAAAGTGGTTTAAAGAAAATTACAAGGACTCTTATATACAGTCTTTCGATGATTTAAAATTACATGCCTATACACTTAAAAATACAAACAACACAAATAAATGGGCAATTGTTTTCCATGGATATTCATCTGATGGCTCACAAATGACAAAGTATGCTAAGCATTTTTATGATACAGGCTACAATGTTATCGTACCTGATGCAAGGGCTCATGGAAAAAGTGAGGGTGACTATATCGGTATGGGTTGGCATGATCGACTTGATGTAGTCTCTTGGATTAATAATGTTATCAGTTCTGATAAAAACGCTGAAATTGTTTTGTATGGTGTTTCCATGGGAGGTGCTACAGTGATGATGGCCTCAGGAGAGGATCTACCTGGCAATGTTAAGGCTATTATTGAGGATTGTGGTTATTCCTCAGTTTGGGATGAATTCTCCTATCAATTGCAAGCAATCTTTAATTTACCCGAATTTCCCATTATGCAGTTTTCTTCAATTGTAACGAAGTTAAAAGCTGACTATACGCTTGGTGAAGCTAATAGCGTCAAGCAAGTAGCAAAATCGAAAACACCGATGCTATTCATTCACGGAAGTAATGATACATTTGTTCCATCTGATATGCTAGATGAAGTATATGAGGCTGCCAATGTACCGAAGGAGAAATTTATAGTTGAAGGTGCCGGACATAGCGGTGCAGAAAGCGTTGCTGGAGACGCTTATTGGAAAACTATTAATAACTTTTTAGCAAAATATATAGACTAAATGTCTTTTTTTCTACCGTTCAGGTGCCTGCCATAAAGCACCTGAACGTTTTTTGTCTACCTGAGCAGTTTTCACCTGGCCCGAGCGATTCTTCAGTCTACCTGAACAGTCTTCGAATAAAAAAACTCCTTTTTGAAAAAGTGTTAATCAAAACGGAGTAAACTCTCTAAATGTGAAATTTGTATCCATTCCCCTGCAACTTTTAGAAATAAATGCTTTGGAAACCTTGAAGTATTTGTAAATCAATTTTATCTGCTTTTGTCCTCTGAATGATAAAATCAAATCCTTTTTTGGTGTTATCTGCAAATTTAGGCAATGCTTCCAGAGTATCTGTTAAAGGTTTGTTGAAATTGTCCCAATGTATTGGAATAATAAGTTTAGGTTGTACTTTCCGCACGGTTTGCTCATAATACATGTTTTGAAAATCTTGATCCTGAGCCCCTAATACTCCAATTCCTAAAAATAATACATCAGCTCGAATGTCATCTAATGCCCCATCTATATAGTTTGCACTTGGCTTAACAAAGAACGTTTTATTATGATGCGTAATTACGAAATCGTATGAAGAATCTTCATGATAATCTAGAGCTTTTGCTGGTTGTTTAAGTGGTTCTTTAATTTTTTCTCCTTCGTCAAAGGTTGGTGAATGTTTTGATTGAAGGACAGTGACACTAAAATCACCAAACTGCATAGCCTTATTTACTTCATATACAGACATCTGTTTCATATTTATACCATTACCAAGTCCTATATTAATTGCTGATTCTGAACCATATACATGTGTACCAGTTTGTTTAGCGATATAAGCTAAATCTAACGCATGATCATAATGTGTATGAGCAATAAATAATCCCTGAAGCTTATTATTATCAATTCCTATTTTTTCTAAAGCTTTATTTACAGCATCTGCATCAGTTTTTACAGTACTGAAAGGCAATATTTTTAATAAGGGCGGTCTAGAAATAAAACCATCAATCAATAATTGTGTGTTGCCATCATCAAATAATAAAGATGATGTTCCTAAAAACGTGACCTTTATCTGACCTTGATTTAATGCTTTTTGCTTTGTTTTCGGAGCGTAATATTCCTTGTATTGTTGAACATCTGCTGAAGGTGTTAAAAACTTATAATAAACAAAAGTAGAAGCGATTATCATAAATACCAATCCTACAATAATCTTGCGTCTTTTACTTATTATGTATTTCAAACAATACTCTCCTCTCAAAACATATTGTTTTATTGACGTTTCATCCACTCGCAAAGTGCATGTACTGTTTCTCTATTTTTGGCCGGTGGATACTGATGAGCATAGCGAAGATCATACCATGTTTCATATCTTTTATTAGCATCCTTTAAATAAAATTCTAATTGTCTCGCATGTTCAATATCTACATTTTCATCACGATAGCCATGAATAATAAGTACTGGAGCTGTAATGTGCTCTATCTCGAAAAGTGGTGTTCGAGCATCATAAGCATCTGGTACACGATTAGGCGTCCCTCCAACAACACGCTTCATCATCCTGCGCATATCTGTCCGCTCCCAATATGTAGCTGTTGCATCAGATACTCCTGCCCATGTCACAACAGATGTAATATCTCTACGTAAGATAGCAGTCCAAAGCGCCATAATACCACCACGTGAAAAACCAAAGACATGAATATTATCATTACAAAACTGTTTTAGCACGTCTACTGCGTATACAGCATCATAACGATCCGCTCCCGCAAACTCATCTCGTCCTTCTCCACCTCGATTGCCACGGTAATATGGAGCAAAAACGATAAAGCCTTGAGCTGCAAACTGTGCGACACGCGAAGGTCTAACCATGCCAATGCTTTGCATGCCTCCCCGTAAATATAAAAAGCCATCATATGTACCTTCTGCTTTAGGCTCCGCTAGTAATCCCTTCACACGGAGACCCTGTGACATATACGTGATTTCCGTTAAACGAATAGCTGGATTAGGCGAAGGATAAGGACGTTTTCTAACGATCTTACCATTGGTCATAATGCTTCAACTCCTCCAGCATTTTCTGCATTCCTGCATCCTTCATATGAAAGCTTAAATTTGGATGTTGAGCAAATTCATCATCCGTAAGCCAAGTCATCCCTGAAGTTTCTAAATCAAATTCAATGTCCTCCTGCCCCGCAAACTGCGCAGTAAAGACCGTTTTACAAAATAAGATGTCATCATGAACGGCGTATTCTGCAAACCATCTAAGATTTTTTACATGAACACCAGTCTCCTCGAATACTTCCCTAATTGCTGCCTGCTCCAATGTTTCCCCAGGTTCTTGCTTTCCACCTGGAACCTCGACACCACGTCGTTTATGAATCGTACATAACCATTTATTTTCATGTTTTAATAAAACAAGTACATGCTTAGGCTCAGTGTCCAATTCGCCTCTTTTAAAACTTAAATCCACTTGAAAACCATTTAAATCTGTAAATGTAAACATGCTCTTCAACTCCTTTTTCTATATTTCATACACTGAGTCGAATCAGCGTTACGGTGATGATCTTTTATTTCACTATAGTGTATTCATGTATCTATAATCAACAGATAAAATCACTAATATTGACTTCTATTAAGCGGTGCGATAGGTGTCTTTTTTTCAAGAAGTAATACCACATCTAATACTCTGTTCATTCGATTGCAAACAATAATATCGTCCTGAATTGGATTTTTTTACTGGCTACTAATAAACACGAGCTCTTCTCTTAAGACCCATGAGAAATTAGCTTTCATTCATATAAAAAAGAGTCACTGATGTTTTTCAGTGACCCTCTACCTTTAGACACGTTTATTGAAATATGGAAGTTGTTCAACAAATGCCTTCGTATCCGCATCCCCATACTCATGAACTAATGCATAGATTTTTTTTAAGCGCAAATCAATTTCATCATTTTCTCTATCAAGATGATACTGTATATATGGCAATTGCGCACGCCACGCATTCGCGATTTCCAACATTTGCATTTGCTGAAAAATCTTTTCAAAGACATCTAATGCTTGGCGATCTATGTTGAGTTCAAAGTTCCACTGTCCTGCATATGGATTTGTATAATACGTTCTATTGGCAAGTGAAAAATATACACGCTGACGCTCCATCACAAAACACTCCTTTTACCATAGTATGGTGGTAAAAGGACTGTTTTATTCGCTGGAATGTCAAACTTCCTTCACAACTAAGTAGGATTATCTAATTTATAATAGGAAGTATGAATAAGGAACGGAGTGAATGCCATGAGTTTAATCACACTCTTAGTTGTAGCAGCAATCATCGTAGTATTAGTAACGATTGCGACTATTTTAAGTGTCAATCGTGCGTATGCTTTTAAACATACGGTCGATGAAAAACCACAGCAAAGCTTTCATAAAGATGATGACTAGTTCAATTTGTACATTTTTTTAAGACATTCTTTTATAATATTATTAAAAATAGAATTTGGAGTGAACACAATGGGAGTACCATTACCAATAATCATTATGATCGCAATGATGATGCTTATGTTTGGCGTTTCTGTCATTGTCTTGTTGAAGAAAAAAGGCAATTTCTTTACACAAACTATCGATGCTAAACCGAAGCAAATTAACGCTCAACAAGAGGACAAGAAAATATGAAATATCCCTTTATATGGCTCATTAAGTTTTACAGAAAATTTATATCACCCATGACACCGCCATCCTGTCGCTTCCATCCTACATGCTCCTCCTATGGACTTGAAGCTTTTCAAAAACACGGTGCCATTAAAGGATTCTATTTAACGATTAAACGTATATCAAAATGCCAGCCATTCCATCCAGGTGGCTTTGATCCAGTACCTGAAAAATGGCCTTCGAAAAAGAATTAATTTTCGAGGGTCATTTTTTCTTGTGCTTTTATCAGATGTGCGTTATTATAGGAACTGTTCTAAAAAATAAATCGTAATGATTACTATTTGAAAGAGGTATGCTATAAGATGAAAAAAGTATTTTTGTTATTTTTAGTTACAGTCCTTGCCCTATTCACTGCTGCCTGTGGGAATAAATCAGCTACATCCAAACAGTCAGAGACAAAGGATAAATTAACAATTTACACAACTGTCTATCCATTAAGTTATTTTGCACAACGAATTGGTGGCGATTTTGTAGAGGTTTCTTCTATTTACCCTGCTGGCGCCAATGAGCACACATTTGAGCCAACACAAAAAGATATGATGAAATTAGCAGATGCCGATATATTTTTCTATATAGGCTTAGGACTCGAAGGCTTTGTTGAAAATGCCAAAAAGACTCTAGCTAATGAAGATGTAACAATGGTAGCAACTGCAGATCAGGTTACAGATGAAAAATTAGCTATGAGTACAGGTCACTCACATGATGATGAAGAGGAAGCACATCATGATCACGAAGATGAAGACGGACACGGACATGATGACCATGATCACGGTAATGTAGATCCACATGTTTGGCTATCTCCAACTATCAGTCAAGACTTAGCACTTTCCATAAAAAACACTCTAGTTGAAAAAATGCCAGAACAAGAAGCTACATTTACAGCTAACTACGAGGCATTGGTAAAAGAACTACAAGGTTTAGACAATGAATTCAAAGCTATGGCTGATAAAGCGCAAGAGAAAACGTTCTTCGTATCTCATGCAGCATTTGGCTATATCGCAGGACAATACGGCTTAAAGCAAGTTCCAATAGCCGGTTTAAACTCACAAAATGAGCCTTCTCAAAAAGAACTTACGGCGATTGTTGATAAAGCAAATAAATTGCATATTCACTACATTTTATTCGAGCAAAATGTCTCTTCTAAATTAGCTGAAGTTATCCAAAAAGAGGTTGGAGCAGAGTCTCTCGTCTTGCATAATTTAAGTGTTTTAACAGCAGATGATGTAAAGAATAATGAAACATACTTCACCCTTATGAAGAGAAATATTAAAACTTTAAATACTGCAATCAATTATTCCTCGGAATAATTGCGTCCGGAATCGGCTTTGTGCTTGCACAAAGAGCTCCTTTCCGATTCCGTGACATCCGCCCGAGGCTTTAACTTCTTTTAGTGGGTGTTTGGACACCCGCTGAAAGAAGTTAAACGAACACAAATAAATGAGTAAGGAGGTGCCCCGAACATAGTATGGGGCACCTCCTTTATTATGACGTACTTTTCTTGTGGCATTCGTTTTTCCGCTCTATAAATACTAATTAGCCCTTTTTTCTTATGGATAGCAATTTGTATTTTCTTTCGATTATCCTTTACTTGGGCTATATTACTTTCTAAAATAATTGGTTCCCATTCATTTAAATGCACCTGAACAGAATTATCGCTTTTATTACCTTTTAAAAGCAGTCTAGGCTGTTCTATTAATTGTTTTACTGTTTGTTTATTTTTACTTAAAATGGACAGCCCTTTATCAAAGGCAAAATGACCATCCAGTATTGGTTTTGTAAGAACTTCAACCTTATTCGTTTTTTGTAAATCAAAATAGGCTTCACTTGTAGCGGCTGGGAAACTCGTATAGTCCCAAGAGTGATCCTGAGCTAATTGGCGATCAGACACTAAAAAATAATTATAACGGACCTCACCCTTACGATCAGGCAATGGATCATCCCATGTAACATCGATATGATACCATTCATCATCAAGCTTCACTAAGACCCAGGCGTGTAGTTGTTCCCCTACTTTTCCTGGTACATATTGTACCTCAAAGCCTAGCTTCTCTAGCATTCGATAAAGCACTAGAGCATATGCCTGACAAACTCCCTTGTTCTCAGTAAGCAATGTGTAGGGAGAATACTGACTTCCTTTCGTTTCCTTCGAATATTCAGCAGATAGAACGATAAAATCATGTGCAGCCTGTATTTTCTGCAATTCACTTAATCCATGCATAGGTGTAATAATATTCGTCAAAGTCTGTTCTACAAATGCCTCCTCTTCCTGTGAAATATGATAGCTAAACTCAAAACTAATGACAATATTATTGGCATAGCCATCATATTTCCATTTAAAACTAGAAATATTGGCGTAAATATACGGATCTTGAATAGCATGTTTAATAAGCTCTGATAGTTCATCTTTTATTTCCGACGTATTACCAGTATAACGAATATCAAATTCAGTAGATAATTGCATGACTTGTTTTTGAATTAGATGTTGTAGTGTTTCTATTGTATTGGTCGTTGCGATATTCTTTTGTTCATAGTTTGCGAATACTTGCACATGACTCATTTGTAGAACAAATAATATAATGACAACATTATATATATATTTTCTCATATGAGTCTTTCTCCTTTATTAACTAGTTTATGCCTGTCATTTCTTATTATGTTAATGAATGATTAATTTAATCCTAAAAGTTTACTAAAATTAACTCTAAAACGAATAAAGAAGGCTTCTTTGAAACGAAATATATAAGGACAATTAGAAAGCCTGTATCGTTGATTACAAAGTAATCATTGATACAGGCTTTTTATAATACTTATTCAATTAATGCCCTGTTAGTTTAAGTGAATTTTCTCACAAATTGTATGATATTATACAGTTGAATAGAAAGACAAATTAGAATTTGGAGGTTCAATACGAAAAGTGAAGATAAACAATATGCTTTAACTGTTATTACTAATATATTAAAAGTAATGCACAGTAAAGAAT
Organism: Lysinibacillus sp. NPDC056185; assembly: GCF_047737915.1. Taxonomy (NCBI): domain Bacteria; kingdom Bacillati; phylum Bacillota; class Bacilli; order Caryophanales; family Bacillaceae; genus Lysinibacillus; species Lysinibacillus sp. NPDC056185. The sequence continues at coordinate 20,193 of NZ_JBLLLQ010000030.1, read as the reverse complement.
ATGAAAACATTTTAAATTATGTGGATGAATCTGAAGTGGATGATATTGGTGAGTTATTCTATTATGTCCAAGAAACATTAAACTTAAATGGATTTGATTCATTTGATGAATTTGGCGCTCCATGTAATTTCCACCCAAAATACGAATATTCACAAATCAACTTCTATGAATTCAATGATAACAGTGGATTTGCTGTTGATTATGATTTAACTTCAAATTCAAAATTGGCAGATATGTGTTTACAAATGGAGTTTTTATATACGGATGATGGATTAAAAAGTGTTTTTATCACAGTTGACCCACAGTAAAACAAGATTCAGAAGTTCGACTTTTGGTTGAATTAGCGAATAAAATCAAGAATTAACAACTTATAAATCTAAATATGAAAAGGAGAACATATGGAAATATACAACATTAATTTGAATATTCATTATTCTGCCCTACAAGAAGTTTGGGATAAGTTGGAGTGTTTATATAGAGAAATGCCTAACTGGAACAACTTTGTAAACGGCTTTCCACAGTGGTATGGTTCAGATGGTAAATTGATAGAAGTAAGTATTGAATCAAGTGGATTACAATTCTATGCTAAATTACCATCAGAAGAATGGAATGAATGGATTGCATTATTTAAGAATAGAGCTACAAAATTATTGGGATATGAAATTGGCGAACCAGAAGACGGTTTTGAATTTCACTATTATGATTAACCCTTCAAATTCCAAGTTGTCCATAAGCTTAATTTGAAAATACATAAGACACTTCGGTGTCTTTTTTATATCATCGACAATTCTTCCAATCACACCTAATTGCTATTCAACTAACCTGCACCGTTAGTTGAATAAGAACAAGGTGGAACCTCTGTGGAATCCCATCTTGAAGTAAAGCACCCGTTCGCCATCCATGTAGCGCAAAAACCAGCGCTACACCACAGAAAATGAAAGATGATTAAATTCTTTCATGGGAGTTTAAAAAGAACTTTAGTTTCTAAATAAAGCGATATTTACGTGAAAATTGCGTGATGACCAAAATAATCGTTAACCCAACAACGAGATACCACATTATATGAAAAGGAACTATGAACATTAATACACCAAATAAAATAGCTGTTAAAGTGCTAACTGTAATTAATTGTATACTCGTAAATTTATCTTTAATAAAATAATATAAAGTGAGTGGTATCGCTAAAGTAAATATCGGAATATAAATTGTTATAATAGATATTTTAATAAGGGATATTGAAAGTACTGCTATTACGAAGCCTATTGACGTAGCAAGAGTTCTTCCTACAAATGCTTTACCTGAAAAATAGCCGTATAGCAGAATAAACATAATCGTTAAACTGGCACAAATTCCCGTTATTAAAACAAATGAATGGCCTATGACGAAAGCAGCCATTGAGAAACAAACTAAAGAAACGAATGGCAACAGCAATATTGAAGGATTTTGCACTTTTTCTATATTCATTACATTTGTAAAACCTACAAGACATAATAACGTAAACGGAATCGTCAAATATCCTAATTCAAAGTGATTACCTAGATTAATATCACTAACCTCAAGTTTGCCGACCATTATTATTACAAGTGATGCACAAATTTGACCAATCATCCCCCAAATGCTTGATAATTTAAAAGCTTGCGTAAGCTTATCTGTAATTACAATTGAAACGATGCCAATTAATAAAGCTAAATATAACAAGTTTTACCTCCCGAAATAATTTATTAAAAATACTAAAAGTTAAATATTACTACCCAAATTATACAACATATGGAAAAATAACTAAATACAATAGTGATGCTTATTGAACTAAACTGCTTCGTTAGTTCAATAAAGAAAAAAAGAGCTGCATATGCAACTCAATGATCTTCAAGTAAAACCCCCGTTACTTTAAGTGCAAACTTTCACAATCATATTTAATAAAACAACAGTTGTTAAGCCAACTCTTGTTTACTTAAATTTCCAAAGCAGGTTTTAATGCTTCCCATTCTTCTCTTAAAATGCCCATACGAATAGAATCATAATAATTGTCTTCATAAAAGCGTACTTTTCTGATACGAGCTTCCATTTGCATACCTAACTTCTCTCCAACTCGAATCATTCTATCATTCCCTGACCAAGTAGTTAAACCTACTCTGACAAGTGGTAATGAATTAAATATATGATTAAGCCAAAGTTTTAGAGAACGAGTCCCTATTCCTTTATTCCAATTTTGACCTTCGTGTATAACAATACCTAATTCCAACCAGACACCTTGTTCATCTTCAAAATAATAAGAAACAATCCCACATACGACTTCATCTACTGTGATAACCCACATATTCTCTTTACCAACCCATGTTGGTGCAGTTTCCATGAATTTTCCAAACGTAATGGATTTATGCGGAAAGTAAGGTGCATCCCATTTCTTCCATTCTGGTGCATCTTCTTTATAAATTAACTCCCATAGTTTCGATAAGTCTTGCTTCTCAATTGGACGGATTATTAATTCGTTATCTTTATACATACAATTCCTCTTTTCAATAATTTTTAAATTCATTGATTGAAAAGAAGATTCCCTCTACTTTTCAATCACCTTGTTGAAATTAATGTGTTTCATCTTTATCACACCTTTCCTTGTAATGTTATTATTGTATCATTTAACCAATTTCGATTAAATAAATTTTGTTAACCTGATCAAAATTCAATAAAAGAGAGCATTAATCTTTCTTGGTCAACGCCCTTGCTAGTTAGAAATATAGAAGCAAACTAAAAGAGCAAACGCAGATTCAAGGAAAGATATTATTGCACTCATTCTTGGATTTACTTTTAATTCAGAAATACCTATCACTAACCCCATTGACGCTACTCGCTATTCTGCGTTGGAGAGCATCAAGCAACTTCCTCCATTTATATTGCCTGCTGCTGCTACGTTAGCACTACGCTTCCGAGCAAAAAACATCTGTTGGCCCAAGCAGCTCATCTGACGTCCCCAGGAAGCTTTGCTCTGCGCAAAAGCGAAGCGTCAGCACCAAATGGTTTATCTGTGCGAAAGCGAAGCGTCAGCAACAAAGCGCTCAATCGGTACGGAAATCACCCACTCGTTTTGCCGAAGATCCATACTTGATAATTGTTTTTCACCAACACGAAAAGAAGCCATCTTATCAACGAAGGCTTCTTTTTGTTATTAGTTCATTAATTTTCTACGAAGTAATTTGTTGGCACCGTTTCGAGGGAGCTCGTCCGTAACAATAATTTCTTTTGGTATTTTATATTTCGCAAGCTTCTTTTGACAAAATGCTTGTATTTGCTCTACCTGTACTTCTTCTTTTAATACAACAAAGGCGATTGGTACTTGCCCCCACGCATCATCATCGATTCCACATACTCCCGCTTCCTTAACAGCAGGGTGTGTAAGTAGTACATTTTCGATTTCAGCAGGATAAATATTTTCGCCACCTGAAATAATTAAATCAGCCCGACGATCAATGACAAATAAATAACCATCTTCATCTATATAACCAATATCCCCCGTATGGAGCCAGCCATCAATCGTTGCATCTTTTTGAGCAAAACGACCAATGTACCCTGGTGTAACATGTGGGCCACGTATGCAAATTTCTCCTTCACCGTTGTCATTCGGCTCAGCAATGCGAATTTGATTAAAAAATAATGGTTTTCCCGCAGAACCAATTTTTTGCATCGCATCTTCATTTGCTAATGTTGCAGTTTGTGACGAGGTTTCAGTCATACCATACGTTTGAGCTACAGCTAAATTTAATGCATGCGCTCTCTTTAAATAATCTTCTGGCACTGGTCCACCACCTGCTAGCATCATTTTAAATTTCGGTGAGGCTTGTGCGTTTTTCTGTTCAAGGGTATGTAAAATCCTTTCCAATGTGACAGCGACTACCGACATATGTGTAACCTCGCCATCCATTATATTTTGGGAAATGACTTCTGCATCAAATTGATCATATAAATGCACTTTATTGCCGTACAATAGTGAGCGCACTAAAATAGAAAAGCCACTAATATGAAAAAGTGGTACCGCACATAACCATGTATCCTCTGCATGCAAACCTATATTTAAAACGGAGGCCGTTGCACTTGCCTGGTGATTTCCGACTGTTTGACAAACGCCCTTTGGAAAACCAGTCGTACCAGATGTATACATAATCGATGTTGTTTGGTTTAAAGACCATTCTTTCGTAATATCAATAGCCGCTTCTGTACTTTTTTCTATAGTAGAAAATAAATAATAAGACGTATGTGATGGTAATTTTTCTATATCCTCATCGGCAATTAATACCGCCATAGCCTCTGAATCCTCTAGCTGATAGGCAATTTCATTCTGTGTTAGCCTACGATTTAGCATAACCATCTCGCATTGTAAATGCATACATGCGTACATCATAATGACAAGGGAAGGCTTACTCGGACCCATTATTGCAATACGGTCCCCTTGTTTTATATCCAGTGCTGTAAGTTGACGAGCACGTTTCAACGATAAATCATTTAATTCTTGAAACGTCCAAGTCTGCCCATTATATGTTAAACCGTTTCGTAAAGGTGTTAAATACGCTCGCTGTAAAATCCAATTTAAATACATCTCATTATTCCTCCAATCAGCCTTAATCTTACCGCTTTATCGCATCATCCGTCTATTCGGTGCTCTGACATAGGGCTTTTGCCGCTTTGGCGTGCGTTTCCACTGCAAAGCATGGTGGTCCGACGCTTATACATGGGCTCCGTCGCTTATGCACGGGGTTCCGCTGCTAATGCATCCCGTTCCGCCGCTAATGCATCCTGTTCCGCCGCTAATGCATCCTGTTCCGCCGCTAATGCATCCTGTTCCGCCGCTAATGCATCCTGTTCCGCCGCTA
>NZ_JBLLLQ010000030.1:0-15233 GCF_047737915.1 Lysinibacillus sp. NPDC056185 | reverse complement strand
ATCCTGTTCCGCCGCTAATGCATCCTGTTCCGCCGCTAATGCATCCTGTTCCGCCGCTAATGCATCCTGTTCCGCCGCTAATGCATCCTGTTCCGCCGCTAATGCATCCTGTTCCGCCGCTAATGCATCCCGTTCCGCCGCTAATGCATCCCGTTCCGCTGCTAATGCATCCCGTTCCGCCGCTAATGCATCCTGTTCCGCCGCTAATGCATCCTGTTCCGCCGCTAACGCACCCTCTTCCGCCGCTAACGCACCTTGTGCCGTCGCTCTAGCAAGTCTATCCGTCTCGGCCCTTTAGATATACAAAAAGCTCGTATCTCATTAAGATACGAGCCGTTTAAACGTTTCAGGTAATCAAGGGAATCTTGGGAATTGACCGAAATCTGGTTGACGTTTTTCTTTGAATGCGTCACGACCTTCTTTAGCTTCATCTGTTGTGTAGTAAAGAAGAGTAGCGTCGCCAGCCATTTGTTGAAGACCAGCTAAACCGTCTGTATCTGCATTCATTGCTGCTTTTAAGAAGCGTAGAGCAGTTGGAGACATTTGTAGCATTTCTTCACACCATTGTACAGTTTCATCTTCTAATTGCTCATAAGGAACAACTGTGTTAACTAATCCCATATCAAGTGCTTGTTGTGCATCGTATTGACGGCAAAGGAACCAAATTTCACGCGCCTTTTTATGACCGATAATACGTGCAAGATAGCCTGAGCCATAACCAGCATCGAATGAACCAACTTTTGGTCCAGTTTGTCCAAAGCGAGCGTTATCAGCAGCAATTGTTAAGTCACAGACAACGTGTAATACGTGTCCTCCACCGATTGCATAACCTGCAACCATCGCTACTACAGGTTTTGGAATAACACGGATTAAACGTTGTAAATCAAGAACGTTTAGACGTGGGATCTCATCTTCACCAACGTAGCCGCCATGACCGCGTACTTTTTGGTCTCCACCTGAACAGAAGGCATGCTCACCTTCACCAGTTAAAATGATAGCTCCAACATTTTTATCATCACGTGCACGTGAAAAAGCATCGATCATTTCCATTACCGTTTTTGGTCGGAATGCGTTGCGCACTTCTGGACGGTTAATCGTAATTTTTGCGATACCGTTATAGAACTCATACTTAATGTCTTCATAAGTATGTAAACTTGTCCATTGACGTGTCATTGAATTGCCTCCTAATAATTAAATTCGTCTCGTTCAAAGTCGAGACGATAACGTAAAAATTATATTACGTTAAATACTCCTCTACTATTGTAGCAAACTCAGCGGGATTTTCCACATGAATTGCATGTCCAGCGTCATTTACTGTCGTATGTTTGGCATTTTTTAATAACGCTTTCATTTCTAGTGCAATTTTACAAAATTTATCATCTAGTGAGCCTGTCATTAAAAGCACAGGAAATTCAAGCTTCTCCAATGCCATCCAATTTGATGGTTGACTTCCTGTACCAATGCCTCGTAAACTACCTGCCAAGCCTTCTTCCTTCTGAGAAAGTCGTTCGAACCTAATCGCTTCTTGCACATTGTGTGATAAACACTTTTGAGATTCAAACAAAGGAATGTTTTCCCATGCATTGACAAATGATAACAATCCATTACTAATTATTTTTTCAGCAAGAGCGTTATCCCTCTCACAACGTTCAGAACGTTCCTTTGCAGTTCGTAAACCTGGTGAAGCACTTTCTAAAATCAGCTTTTCAATTCGTTCAGGATAGGAGATTGCATACGATAATGCAACTCTCCCTCCCATTGAATAGCCTAGCAGCATAAATTTTTTGAGCTGTAGCTGGACAAAAACTTCCTCTAAATCTTGGATTTGTTCTTGCATAGAGAAACGACTAATTTGTTGAGGTATAACGGTTTGGCCATGCCCAATTAAATCGATGGCAATAACTCGTACACGAGGTAGAGCCTTCGCTAAATTTCGCCATGTAGCCGTACTACCTGTAAAACCATGCAATGCCACGAGCGTTTGCTCCGCTTCTTCATTCCAGATTTCTACGTATGTTTCAAGCCCTCGAATCATTAGCTTTGCCATGCTTTTAACCCTACGTTAATGCGATTCCATAGTGCTCGATGCGCATACACATTTTCCTCTCGATTCGTGAAAATTTCAATTAAGCGCATTGGTCGTTTTTTCATCGTAGTGAACTTTACTGATAGCTCTGAAATATCATCTACTCGTATATAATCCATATCGTACATATTGGCAATATCATGGAATTTAAGGGCAGTTGGCGTACCAAATAAATCTTCATAATGTGCCTCAACTGTAGATTGTGGTAAATAAGAGAAAATACCGCCGCCATCATTATTCATAACGATCATTGTCAAATTGCATTCCTGGTATCTTGAAGCAATGAGACCGTTGACATCATGTAAAAAGGCTAAATCGCCAATAAGCAAGTAGGTTTCACGGTTATTTCCTTGACTAAAGCCCATTGCAGTTGATACGACACCATCAATACCATTCGTTCCACGATTCGCAACAATTCGAATATCCTTCTGTGTCGCCATTAAAAACGTATCAATATCACGCACTGGCATACTGCTACTAACAAAAATATCACTGCCATTAGGAATCATTTTTAGTAATCGACTTACCATTGCTCCCTCATCAATCGCACCGTCAGCATAATGTTCAATATACTCAAGTGCAATATCATTAGCATCTTGCCACTCAGCTAAATACTCTGTCTCAAGTGCTGTTTCAGAGATTTCTAATTGCGTGAGCCACTCACCAATACTTGCATGAACAAAATGAGTAGACACACCTGTAGAATCACGGAACATCGGATCTTCATCGACAACAATATACGCATTAGGCTGAGATTTAGTAATAAATTGCATGATAAATTTAGAAACAGGCTGTGCTCCTAAACGTAGCACCGTATCTGGTTCAACTAATGCTTTAAAATCTTCACTTTTCATAATGGCATCATACGTCGTGATCATATAAGGCAGACAATCTTCTGGTACAGATGACCGCATATTAGATAAACTCTCGACAATGACCGGCCATTTTAATTGGCGAATAAACTCCCACATAGTTGTTAAATCTGTACCGAGTGCTAGCTCACCAATAATAATAAAGCCTCTTTTGCTTGCACGTAAAATCTCCGATAGCTCTTGTTGAGTCTCCTTTGAAGGTACTAACTGACCCATACTGCTATGCTTAAATGTCACTTCTGGAAGTTCCTCTCGAAAATCAATCAACAACGGTTCTCTGAACGGTACATTAATATGCACTGGTCCAAATGGTGCGCTCATCGCCACCGCTACCGCACGTGCAATATGACGCTCAATAAACGGCAATGTTGGTGCAGCACCATCTGCCAAAGGGAAATCCACGCTCCATTTGACATTTGTACCATATAAATTCGGCTGATGAATAGCCTGTGGTGCACCCACCTCTCGCAATTCATGTGGACGATCAGCTGTAATGACGATTAACGGTACACGAGCATAGCTTGCTTCAACAATGGCAGGAAAATAGTTTGCCGCAGCTGTTCCCGATGTACATAAAAGAACAACAGGTTTTGCTGTAGCCTTTGCAATTCCTAGCGCAAAAAAGGCAGCCGATCGTTCATCAACTTGACGATACATTTGGAGCTGTTTCGTTGAAGCAAATGCATAAGCTAAAGGTGTCGAACGTGAACCAGGGCTGACAACAACGTTCTCAACACCAGCTTGCACTAGTGATGCTACCATTTTATAAACATAATCCGTTAAAATTTTCCGTTCACTCATGTAATTGTCCTCCTAGCGCACGAAGCATTGGACGGAATTTCACTAATGTTTCCTCATATTCAGATTGTGGCTCTGAATCTGCTACAATACCGCCACCAGCATATAAATAAGCTTTGTCCTTAAGTAAAGCAGCCGAACGAATGGCCACTGCAAATTCCCCATTGCCATCAGCATCTACCCAACCAATTGGAGCAGCGTAAAGCCCACGATTCATAGGCTCATACTTACGTATAGCTGCCATTGCCTCTTTCCTTGGCACACCGCCTAAAGCTGGCGTTGGATGCAAAGATTTTGTCAGTTGTAATATTGTTGCTTCATTATTTAACTGACCTTCAACAGGTGTATATAAATGTTGTATATCTCTAATTTTTAGTAAGCGTGGGCCATCCGGTATTGTCATCTCTACACAATTTTTACGGAATGTTTCTGCAATCATATCGACAACATATTGATGTTCGCCACCATTTTTCGAATCATTTAATAAGCTTTGTCCATAGGCTTCATCTTCCTCTGCTGTCTTACCACGTTTAATAGAACCTGCAACACAAGATGAAAAGGCTCGGCCCTCTTCTACTTTTACAAGACGTTCAGGGGACGCACCAAAGAACAATAATTCTTGACGTTCTAAACCAAATAAATAGCTCTCTGGCTGCTCATGAATAATTTGTGAGAGTACCTGTGGTGAAGAAACTTGTTCTTTAAATTGCAATGCTAGTGAGCGTGCAATAACGACTTTATCTGCCTTCTTCTGCTTAATCAATGCAGTTACTTGGTCAATCGAAGCTAAATACGGCTCCTTATATGGCTCAAAGTAACTTGTGATTTCAGGCTTTGCATACGTTTTCACTTCTTTTACTTGAGCAGCATGAATTAAATGATCTCGCTCTTTACGTAGCGCTTCGAGTTGGGACTCTGCCTGCTCATTTTTTGAAATAAGATGAATACTTACAAACGCTTTGTCATCTCGGATAACAAGCTGGTATGTTGCGAGTGCAAAATAAGCCTCTGGGAAGTCTGTCCACTCCCCAGTTACTTCATTTTGTGGATCGAATGTAAATCCACCAAACAAAATTGGTTGTAGCTCGCTTTGTCCCTTCACACAGTTTTTCGTTAAATTTTTCCACTCTGCTTCTACTGCATCGAAGCGATTATTTTTGGCGTTATTTTGAATCGTATAGGCATGTCCTAGCCCTACTAATGTCATTGTTTTTTCTCTATTTTGCCAATAAAATCGTTCACCTTTATAATGCTCCTCGCCCGCTGCATAAAATGCGAGCGCCGATAAGCGACTAACTTCAATTGTTTCCATATAAAAATGAAGGCTTTGGCCCAAAGAGTCCACTTCTACCTCTGTGGCTTGGTACCACTTCTGTTGCATGAAAATTACCTCCGTTGTTGCAATGTACATAATGAATGACACACGGTATATTTTGTACTCGTTCTACACTTTCAGTCATAAATACTGCTTTGGCTTTTCTTTAGCACAATTGACCAAAACTTTGCATCATGAAATGAACGTTTGTACTTTTACCACATCATATTTTTCTGTTAAAATAGGGGTCATCTTTTATTTGCTAGCCTATTCTTCGTACTGTTGCTATTATCTTAATTATTGTTTTCAGTTCATAAATGCATGTTCTATTGTATCATTTTTTTTAACTTCTTTCAGCAGAAGACTCCCTCCTCTATAGGTGGTGAAATGAATGCGGATTTAAGCTACTCTTCAGCGGGTGTCCAAACAGCCGCTGAAAGAAGTTAAAAGCCTCCGGCGGATGTCACGTAATCGGAAAGGAGTTCAATATAGGATGTTAGCCTAAAATCATAGCATCCATGCGATAACGGCTAACTGACCTGCATCACGCAGGCCTAAGCACAAAGCCGATTCCGGACGCAATTATGCCAAGGCATAATTGATCTGAACTGTATATAATAAGCTGTGAACCTATCCATTTTCTCATTCTTCGTATAAAATAAGAATAGTCTACAACATTTGAAGGAGAGAAAGACCTTATGACCAAAGTCATTGAAGCTGATAGGGGTATTAAAGTTTGGTGGCATTTAACACGTCCTCACACTTTAACCGCTTCATTCGTTCCAGTATTTTTAGGAACAGCTATTGCTTTAGCAATTGAAAAACAAACAATTGATTTTGGACTATTTTTTGCTATGCTCATTGCAAGTATGCTTATACAAGCAGCAACAAATATGTTCAATGAATATTACGATTACAAACTAGGATTAGACAATGAAAATTCTGTCGGCATCGGCGGAACGATTGTGCGTCACGGTGTTCAACCAAAAACAATTATGATGATTGCCTTAAGCTTCTATGCAATCGCTATGTTGCTTGGCATTTACATATGTGCCTCAACTTCTTGGTGGCTTGCTGCTGTCGGGCTTGTTTGTATGCTTATTGGTTTTTTATACACTGGCGGACCTTATCCAATAGCCTATTCACCATTTGGAGAAATTGTATCTGGCGCTGTTATGGGAATGGGGATTGTCTTAATCGCCTTTTATATTCAAACGCTTACTGTGACATTAGACGCTGTTTTGCTTTCAGTACCAAGTATGATTTTAGTTGGAGCTATAATGCTGTCCAACAATATCCGTGATATCGTAGGAGATACAGAGGGTGGTCGACGAACGCTTGCTATTTTAGTAGGTCGAGATAATGCCATTTCTGTGCTATCTGGCTTTTTTATCGTTTCGTATTTATGGGTAATTGCTCTTGTAGCCATTGATGGTATTACTTTTTGGGCTCTAATCATTTTCTTAAGCGTTCCAAAGCCACTTCGTGCGACTCAAATTTTCCGCGATAAAAAAGAAGCGAAAGAAGTTATGCCTGCGATGAAATTTACAGCGCAAACAAATACATTCTTCGGCTTCCTCTTAGGAATCGGTTTATTAATTCAATATTTCTTTTATTAAAAATGTAGCAGCCTTAACGGGCTGCTACATTTTTTACATAGCATCTAAAATTCTCACTTGCAATACCACGAATTTCTTCGGTTGAAAAATGTTCACGTAACGCCTCTAACAAATTTTGTGCCTCTCCTGCGTGTGCTAATCCTTTTACAGTAGCATCTATTCCATCGAAATCTGAACCTAGTCCAAGGTGCTCTACCCCTACTATATTCGCTAGATGCTTCACATGCGCTACTAAATCCTCAATCGTAGCATTGTCATGGATAAAAGGCGGATAGTAAACGACATGAATATGCCCTCCATGCTCGATAAGTGCTTTTGCCTGAGCGTCCGTTAAATTTCTTGGATGATCGCAAAGTGCACGTGCATTACTATGGCTCGCAATGATATGCTTCGCTAGTGGTAAGACATCCCAGAAACTCTGTTCATTTAAATGCGAGACATCGATAATAATATCTCGCTTATTTAGCAAGTCTATAACCTCTTTACCAAATGGTTTTAAACCAAGGTTTGCATCCTGTTCAGCACCGTGGGCCACAGCATTTTCCTCATTCCACGTTAAGCCAACTAACTTCACACCTGCATCTAATATTGCAGCAAGCTTTGCTAAATCTTCGCCGATTGGACCACAGCCCTCTAAGCTTAAAATTGCACCAATTTCATGCGGAGCTAAAGTATCTAATTGCGACCAATCCGTAATATGCACCATGCCCTCAGTTTGTAATACATGTGTATGGAAGGCTTCAATTTGCCGCACTGCCTCTAAAAATCGCATACTTTGCGGAATTTTAGGATTAATAAAAATAGCAAATACTTGTGCCTTAACCTGCCCTAATTGTAATCTCTGTCGATTGGCTTGCAAACGTACATCATCTTCAAATTTTGCCGCTTCTAAAGTTGTTAATTTCGATAGAGCATCGCAATGTAAATCAATTATGTCCATATCCTCACCCCATACAGCTATTATAATGCCTGTGAGTGAAAATGCTTACTAACTTTTATCTTGAGGAGTGTCAGAAGAGCCGAATTCCTCAAGTTCTATGAAATCATCCGATCTTGGCGTAGAAGACAACACATCTTCCTCTACTGGTCTTAAATTTTCTTCTTTGTGCTCAGCATGTTCAACACATGTCAATGCTTTCGGCATAGCTTCTAAGCGACCTATAGGAATCTCTTCACCACAAACAGCGCATTTACCATACGTACCATCCTCCATCGCTTGTAGTGCAGCCTTAATTTCCTCAGCATCATCACCCCTGTGCTCGTCAATCGCCATTTCCGTTAGCTGATCCGTTAAGTCACTCGCATTGTCAGCTGGATGATTATCATAATTAGACAGCTCTGTAGCTTGCGGACGCTCTGATTCCTCAAGTTGCTGTTCTATTTCCTGTAGTTCCTGCTTTAATTGCTTTCTTAATTTTTCCATTACTTGTGGGTTCAAAAAAATCTCCTCCTCATGCCTTCATTTTTTCCTAAATTAATATTTCTAAAACACTAAAGCATAAAGAGGAGTTATTTATTTTGTATAATTAAAAATCGTCACTTCCTGCGACAACAGCTAACTAACTTGCATCATGCAGGCCTAAGCACAATTCAAAATCCTGACGCATTATTTTCTGTAGCGAAAGCACAGCGACAGCTACAAATGTTTTCTGCGCGAAAGCACAGCGTCAGCGGCAAATGTTTTCTGCGCGAAAGCACAGCGTCAGCGGCAAATGTTTTCTGCGCGAAAGCACAGCGTCAGCGGCAAATGTTTTCTGTAGCGAAAGCACAGCGACAGCTACAATTACGCCAAGGTGAAACTGATGATGGCATCATGTAAAAATTGTGCTGCTCCTTTAGAAACGCGCTCATCGTAATATGCAGAAAAGCGTTCATCCGCTATATACATCTGAGCTATACCTGCATGTGCCTCTTTAGAATATTGTGACCATGTAAAGCTAAGCCAGCGCTTATGAAGCTCTGCAACCTCCATTGCCACATCATTGTTTGTATCGCCGATTTCCATCGCTTCTTTTAAACGATTAAATAATTGCTGTTCTAGCCGTTGCATTGCTTCATACTGTTCCTCTGTCATATTCATTACCTTTGCATTTGATGCATCAACCGTTTTGTCACCATATTTTGCACGAATTTCTTGACCATATTGCTTTTCATTTTCCGCGATTAGCTTCTCTTTTAGTCCATTAAATTTTTCTTCATTTGCCATTGGTTGTTCCTCCTCAATAGATTGAATGGTTTTTTCTACTGTTTGTAATATCTTTTCCAGCTGCTCCTTGCGTTTCAGTAAAGCAGTACGATGGGTTTTGAGTGCCTCTGTATGTTGAAAATCAGGCGCTTGAATAATTTCCTTAATTGTTGCTAGCTTCATATCTAATGCTCTATAAAATAAAATTTGCTGGAGCATATCAACTTCAAACTGTTCGTAAAATCGATAGCCCGCCTCATTCGTTCTTGCAGGCTTTAGTAATCCAATTTCATCATAATAACGCAGTGTTCTTGTGCTAACCCCAGATAATTGAGCAAGCTCTTGAATTGTATATTCCACATTTTTCACCTCCATTAATGCTACTGTAAATGTTTACGCAACGTTAAGGTCAAGAAAAAAAATCAAGAAAAATTGGCTCATTACCATAACGTTGGGTTGATTTCCCTTCCGACTAGGCGCGTCGTAAATGAAAAAAGCAAACTAGAACATTTTATTATCACTAGTTTGCTACTTTAATTAAATTTCGGAATACTTACCATGCCACACAATATTTCTGTAGTTTTCTACATCTGTGTCACCTTCAGTGTTAATAAACAATACCCGAGAATCTTCATCTAATTGTAATGTTTCCTTCAGTTCTGTATATTGCTTATTCGTCATCAACTCATAAAAACATCCAACCGGGGCAGCTCCCGATTCTCCAGCAATAATTCGTGCATCTGTCGCTAGCGGATTCCCTAGAATGCGCATACCTGTTGCAGCAACTTCCTCATCACAGCAAATACTTACTTTCGTATAAGTCTTTAACAGGCCCCAAGCAAGCGGATTCGGCTCACCACAAGCAAGACCTGCCATAATTGTTTGCATCTCTCCACCAATCGTTACAAACTGTTCATCTCCTGCTTTAAAGCTTTCATAATAGCAATTCGCTACAAAAGGCTCCACTAAGACAAATGTAATCTTTTGCTCATAATATTGTTGTAAGAAAGCTACAACTGCCCCTGCAAAAGATCCAACCCCAGCTTGTAAAAATACATGGGTAGGTGCTTTTTCCAACTGCTCAACGGCTTCTTTTATTAGTGTTGTATAGCCTTGCATAATCCATAACGGAATTTCCTCATAGCCTTCCCACATCGTATCTTGAATAATGATCCATCCATTTTCTATTGCTAGTTGTGACGTATAACGAACGGTATCATCATAATTCATTGTCGTTATTTCAGCATATGCACCTTCATTTTTAATATTTTGGAGACGTTCCTCTGCACTACCAGCTGGCATGTAAATACGGGCTTTCAAACCTAGTTCTCTAGCAGCCCATGCCACTCCACGACCATGATTGCCATCTGTCGTTGAAATAAACGTTAAATCCCCAAGCTGCTCCTTTACTTCAGGTGATTTAAGTTGCTCAAACGATAGCTCATCAATATTTCTATCTAACTTTTTGGCAACGTACTGCCCAATTGCATACACGCCACCTAATACTTTAAATGCATTTAAGCCAAATCGATAAGATTCATCTTTTACAACAATTTTTTGTACCCCAACGAATGATGCAAAAGCATTTAAACTACGTAATGGTGTGCTTTCAAACTTCTCATATGTACGCTGAAATTTACCAACACGATTTACTTGTTCCGATGAAAAATGACGTAGAAAAGGTTCTACTTGTTCTACATTCTTCTGTAACAAATATTGTTGGTTGTTAGTCCACAATAATTTCCCCATTCATATCCCCCTAGTGCTTGTTCTATTTTCATCTTAGCTTATAGATTCGCAAAACAAAACCATATTACATACTTTATTAAAAAAAGAAAAATTTGAATCCTTTTGATAAGGTTTATCGTATATATACTAATATATTCAACAGGAGGGATATAATGGGTAATGTTTATAAGATAGCGATAATTGGGGGAACAGGGAGAGTAGGAAGGCATATAGCAACTCAAGCAATACAAAAAGGATATCATGTTCGGATGCTTGTTAGAAATCCTGAAAAGTTACAGTATAAAAATGATGCTATTGAAATAGTAAAAGGGCAGGTACAGGATATAGAAAACATCCGAGAACTTCTTAAAGATTGTCAAGTTGTTATTAATACATTTGGTCAACCAACTAAAGAGGAACCTATATATAGCGAAGTTACAAATAATATTTTTAATGTGATGAAAGAATTAAACATTAGTCGTTATATAGGTGTTTCAGGTGGTTCTCTAACGATTAAAGAGGACAAAAAAAGCATGATGAATCGTTTAGGAGCAAAGATATTTGAAGTATTCCTTTCAAAAATGATGCAAGATAAAAAATCAGAATGGGAATTTTTATCAAATAATAAACAGATCAAATGGACACTAATTAGATTACCGTTTGTAAAAGATAGTTTAACATCCAATCAGATAAAGGAAAACCTGACGGATATGCCTGGTACAAAAATTACGAATCAAGATATAGCCACTTTTATCATTGATCATATTGATAATACAAAATACGTACATAAAGCACCGTTTATCTCCCATTAGATATAAGAAAATAGCATGCTGAGAATATATCCAGCATGCTATTCTTTATAGTTAAAGACAAATATTATTTCATAGGAAATTCTTGCTTAATCCCTTTTTATTTATCTTTGTACTGTAATTGTTTGGGAAGTGAAATCTAATTTATTCCCATTAAAATCCATAATTTCATTACGCGGTGAAGTTTGAATCGTAACACTTCTGCCGTTTTCAAATAAATAGCCATTCTGAGGTATTGTAATTAATACTCTATCATTACCTTGTGAATAGGTAGTTGCTGCTACCGAAGAACCATTCACTGTAATATTAAAATCCAAATTATTAACGTTTGTTACTGGTTCACTGAAAACAAGCTCTAATGTTTGTGAATTGCTGACATTAACATTCACAACCTTTGGTGCAATATTCTCTTTAAGGTTAATGGATGTTCGCACCTCGTCAAATGATTCCATAGAGTTTGCTGCTCTTAAGCCTTTAATCGTAAAGTTTCGTGCGCCATTAAAATAATTTGAATCCTTTTTTAATGTGAGCTTAATACGATTTAAATTGGATCCTTCTACAACAGCACTTTCTATCTGAGCATTATCAATACTATAATTTTGAACATTTTGAGCAAGTGCAGGATCAACAGGATAATTGAAATTTAAATAAACAATATTATTATCTTTAATAGAATAATCTGTTGCAGATGTTTGAATTGCATTGTATTGTGATAAAGCTAATTTATTGCCATTTATATTTAAATCACCATTACGTGTAAATTTAACATTTTGCACTTCAGTGGCTGGCACACCGTATAAATTGGTAACATTAAATAAATTTAATTTGCCATCGTAAAGAGCTCCCTTTGTATCATACATGCCTAGCAGTCCTGCCATTTTAACACGTAATTTCGTAGGTTGATCTTTTACGGTCTGAATATCACTTTGAGGTCCTCTTGATACCTCATATAAAATGTAATTATTCGTGAATTTCCCAGTAAACGATGCTTTTGCGTTAACGCCTAACTGTACTGGCTTATCGAAAGTTAATTGTAAATATTCTACACTATCCTCGTAAACAATTTCAGAATTCGTTAGGGCGGGCGCTTTGTCATCTCTTATAAAGTTATACACTGTTGAGAATGTTGCCGTTTCACCTGATAAGTCAGTAATTACTCGACCAGAAGCTGTACCGATCGTTGTAATTCCTTGAAGCGAGCTTTTTGAATCTACCGTAACATTAAATAAACGACCATTTTTAGGATCTTTCTCTACTGAATTCACAGAAATTGAAGTCTGACCGCTTTTGACTGAAAGATCATATGGAGAAAGTGGTTGAATCTCCTCTGAGAACAATAGCTGGAACGTATTCGGTCCAGTTTGTGTAACAGAAGAAAACGTCGGTGGAACACCATCCTTATCTCCCTTTTTCACTGTTACAGTAGAAGGGTTTGGTGAAATTATGTTCCCTGCCATATCTGTTGCCGCTACGAATGTAATTTGAACAGCTGTACCAGGGTCTAAATACTTACCATTCATGGTTGCAGCTGATAAGTCAAATGTCGCTTCAGTTGAGTTTTGCTCAATGCTTCCAACTACATTCGATACCTTTGTACCATTTGCTAATGTAAATTGAATGCGTTCATTTGGAAATGCTGCCATTGGCTTAGAAAACTGCACTTTAACGATTGAAGAATTTTTTCCTTGCGTTGTTCCTAAAATCGTAGGCGCTTGTGTATCTCCAGCAATAACAAAATTCGCATCTGCTTTTTGAAGCACTGTGCCCTTTTCAGATTTAATGTTGCTGAACACATAACGATGTGTACCTTTTAATGGTTCATTCATTGTAAAAGTGATTGATTTTTTATCAGCGCTGATTTCTGTTTTTACAACTGATAGAGCTCTTAAAGTATCCACATTAGAGAAAGCTACAACATTATCCTGTAATTTCCCATCTGCTTTTAACACAGAAAGTGGGTCAATTGCTTGGTTGAAGACAACTTTAATCTGAGAAGCATTAATTCCCTCAATTGATTGTACATTTAACTCATTCACTTCATATGTAACAACAGCGGAATATGGTTTGTCATTAATTTTGAAATCTACCTTCGTTTCCACATTTTCAGTAAGTAGAGTCGCTAATGTTACCTTATGGCTTGTCCCATCTGTTAATGTTACCTGTAGTGTTTTTGCATCTATAACTTTAACTGTTTGGATGGCCACTTCAGGACCCCTTACCATTTCACCGATATTCGTCATTGAACGATGTAAAAACGATGAAAATTGACCACGTGTTAGTGTGTTTTTCGGATTAAATGTCTTTACATTTGTAATTTTGGCATATTCTAATGCGATGATGGCCTCATGATTTTCTGGTGAAGCTACTTTTAAATCTGTAATAGAAGATTTAAAGTTTTCTTTTTTATACATCGCAATTAAATCGATATCGTAAACTTTCTCAATTGCACGTACTAAAATAGAAGCCATTTGTTCGCGAGAGATATACTCGGAAGGTAATAACTTGTTGTTAGTCCCTTTGAAAATACCAGTATCATTTATAAGCGCTGCATATTGTAGTAATTCTTGATCTTTTGAAGATGTAGGCATGTCTGTAAAACGTACTTTTTTATTGTAGTCTGCTGGCACTTGGAAGTGTTCTAATTCAAGCCATTTTCCTAAAAATTTTGTTACATTACCTTTCGTAAGGACCCCAGTTGGCTTAAACGTACCATCTGGATATCCAGCTACAATTTTTGCATCTGCTAGTGCCAAAATGGCCTCTTTATGGTCATTTTTTGCAATATCTGTAAAGTTAGCCGCATTTGCAGTAGGAACAACAGCTGCAGCAATCAAAGCAGCAGACGCTGCACTCATAATCCATTTACTCTGCTTTTTTTTCATAATTATTACCTCCTATTAATTCTATTCATTCCCATTATAAAAGAAAGATAGATATATTCCAAAGGATATACCAATATTACGGCTATTTTCCATGGATTATTTGTCCAATTAATAGTGGTCACAAAGCAAATACTAATTATATTTAATTTTTTCTATATGCATTGCATAGTTTTAATGTTTTATTTTGAGAGAGACGCGGATCTTAAGGTTGGTTTTTAGTGGCTTTTTAGATAGTTTATAGCCAAGGCTAAATGAAGGTTATATACGATTGTCTCTAAGCGTGATAAGAGGAAGAATTTGATCGTATGAATTAGCAAACTCGATGGAACGGGCTATTCTAACTGTACAGCGGTTCGCGGAAAGGAATTTTCGATGTTTGATAAAGTAGCATAAAAAAAATGCAGTAGATGTAAATTACATCTACTGCATTTCAGTATGACCCGTACGGGATTCGAACCCGTGTTACCGCCGTGAAAGGGCGGTGTCTTAACCACTTGACCAACGGGCCAATGGCGGAGAAGGAGGGATTTGAACCCTCGCGCCGGTTACCCGACCTACACCCTTAGCAGGGGCGCCTCTTCAGCCTCTTGAGTACTTCCCCACAAAAAAATGGCTCCGAAGGCAGGACTCGAACCTGCGACAACCTGATTAACAGTCAGGTGCTACTACCAACTGAGCTACTTCGGAAAAATGGTGGGCCTAAATGGACTCGAACCATCGACCTCACGCTTATCAGGCGTGCGCTCTAACCAGCTGAGCTATAGGCCCTTGGAGCGGGTGATGAGAATCGAACTCACGACATCAGCTTGGAAGGCTGAGGTTTTACCATTAAACTACACCCGCAAATATGGTGGGTCAGGACGGAATCGAACCGCCGACACTTAGAGCTTCAATCTAATGCTCTACCAACTGAGCTACTGACCCATATTTTTAAAAAAA
>NZ_JBLLLQ010000029.1:0-57143 GCF_047737915.1 Lysinibacillus sp. NPDC056185 | reverse complement strand
GCGATCATAGTTATCTGTCTCTGGTCCAACATCGTAAACCGCTTCAACCTTTTTGGCGTGTTCTAACAATTTAATCGTATAGTCCTTTGCCTCTTCAGCATAAGGTTGAGCTTCACCTTTGTTATAATTCATCTCTGGTGTATCTACCATCAATAGGCGAATTTTTTGTTTCTTGCCATTTATTGTCGCCTGAATTGTATCACCATCATATGCTTTAATATAATCTACATCAAAGCGTTTATTTCCTGTTTTTTGTTCAACTTGTTCAATAGAAATAGTACCATTCTGGTTTGTCGATGTTGCATCTTTTTCTTGGGCTGGTGATCTGCCAAAAATCATATACAATGCAACGGCAAGAATGATTGTACCACTCGTAATTAACGTTTTTATATCTTGCATTTTCATGTAGTAGGTCCCTCACAACTATTCATCTTCATTACACTTTAAGGAAGCTTCTAAAAGAATCCATAATTCATCAAAAGTCCTAAAAAGTTTCACGATGTTTCTATTGTAAAATATCAGGCTACTACATTCAAGTTATGTAGTTGCAATAGCAAACCAATAATCTGGAGATACTTCAACAAGCTGACTATTTTCTATCTTTGCATATCCTTATTTTATGTATCTATTTTTGTTGATTAAGTGTATGAGTAAACAATCGGCTAAGCATAATAAAAAACAGAGCCTCCTCAAATTATTGATGATGCTCTGTTCATTGTGGCCCGATGATCCGTTTTGGCCAACAAATGTTTTTTGTGCTAATGCGGAGTGTTAACGAAGCGACAGCAACCACATGGTTTTGTCTGTGCGAAAGCGTTAGCGTCAGCAACCAACAAAAGCGGAGGAAACGTGCGATGAATGCCGATCGCTGATAAAATGCCGATAATCGCTGATAACATCCAAGAATCGTCCCCAGTCGGAACGGAAATCAACCCTCGTTTTGACGTAGCGCCATACTCATATTACAACTTAAACAGAGCCTCCTCAAATTATTGAGAAGGCTCTGTTATATATATGATTACTATTAAATCTCATTATGTGATTTTGGTTTTGGTCCTAGCTCTTCGGGCTCAATATCAGCAAATGTACCGCCCTCTTCTTCCAAGTCACGCATACGATGTGCAATACGGGATGCGGCAGAAGCTGCGATACTGCCAACTAGGTCATCTAAAAACGTATTTACATGATGACCAGGTTCTGTATCTAACTTCTTAATAATACCGATTTTTTGCTTGTCTAAGTGTCCGAAAGTTGTTACCGCTATGCTACCATATGTAAAAACAGATCCAAGTGCTATTGTTTCATCCACACCAAATAAACCCTCATCGGATTCTACTATTTGCTGTAACGGTGCCGATAATAACTTTTTCTCTGCAAGTTCATCTAGTTCAATACCTACTAATAAAGCATGTTGAACTTCACGCTTACGTAATACACGCTCGACAGAATGAACACAGTGGTCTAATGTTAAGCCTTCATTATAGGATTTTTGCATTTCATAAACGATTTTAGCAATATCCTCTAGCGATACACCACGACGAATAAGTGCAGCCTGAGCTGCCTTCGCTACTTCATCAGAGTGTATGCGAGTATTTTTATCATGCATAACTATCCCTCACTTCGATTTTATTGCTAGAATAGTGCTAGCCCAACCTATTATACCTTTACTTTGGGTATATGGTACAATTTCGTTACAAACACGAGAAGGAGTGTCATCATTGGATAAGGGAACTGTACAGGATTTAAAGTTCTATAGTGAAGCATTGCAGGAGGAATTACAGATATTTATATATGTTCCTGCAAATTATTCTCCACTATATAAATATAATATTTTAATTGCATCAGACGGAAAAGATTATTTCCAACTTGGAGGTATTACAAAACTTGCTGATGAACTTATCGATGACTATGAAATCGAAAATTTGATCATTGCCTTCGTTCCATATAAGGACATTAAGGATCGACGTCATAAATATATTCCAAGCGGAGAGCAACATGAAGCATATCTTCGTTTTTTAGCTCATGAGCTTGTGCCGTATTTAGATGCTGAATATGCAACCTATCAAGTGGGAATGAGTCGTGGGGTCATTGGTGACTCAATGGCTGCAACCGCTTCCTTAATGGCCGCATTAAAATACCCAAATATTTTTGGCAAGGTCATTTTACAATCACCGTATGTTGACGAAGATGTTTTGCAAGCTGTAGAGAATTTTAAAGATCCAGGCGCAATTTCCATTTATCATATTGTCGGAAAAGAAGAAGATAAAGTTGTCACGATGGATAAAACAATTAAAGATTTTTTAACACCCAATCGTCAGCTTCATCATCTCATGTTAAACAAAGGATTCTCTACATTTTATGAAGAATTTAATGGCAATCATACATGGAAATATTGGAAACCTGATTTACGCCGCGCATTAATTGAAAATTTTAATTAATTTAGACGATTCAAATTACGAAATCGGAAATTTCTGTTATACTTAAATAAAAAATTGTTTATTTTCGGGAGGTAATGGCCTATGAAATATGGTATTGTGGCATTTCCATCAAAAAAATTACAAGATCTAGCGAATACTTATCGAAAACGTTACGATTCTCATTATGCGAAAATTACTCCGCATATTACATTAAAGGACAGCTTCGATGCAACGGAAGAAGATATTCAATCTGTCGTAAAACAATTAGATGGGCTTGCTGCCAACTATGCACCTTTAAACATTCATGCATTACGCATAAGTTCATTTTTCCCAACAACAAATGCGATTTATTTCCGTATTGAACCAACTGAACAATTAACATCATTACACCAAGCTCTAGAAGAAAAAGTACCTTTTGGTGAGTCAAAACACGTATTTGTACCACATATTACTATTGCTCAAAAAATGACAGATTCCGAGCACGATGATATCTTTGGGCAATTACGTATGACAGGTGTTGACGAAAAAGATACAATTGATCGCATTCATCTTTTATATCAATTGGAAGACGGCTCGTGGACAACATATGAAACTTTCCGATTGACTGGAGCTGAGTAATCTGTATAACGTAAAGATTGTTGAAACAACAAAAGAACATGAGGATGCATTTGCAGTCCGCAAGCAAGTTTTTGTTGAGGAGCAAGGTGTGCCACTTCATCTAGAATGTGATGCTGAGGATGCATCTGCAACGCATTTCATTATGTATGAAGACAATGACCCTGTAGGTGCTGCGCGTTTACGAAGTATCGAGGACGATGCTGCAAAAATTGAACGTGTTTGTATTTTACAAGATCAGCGTGGTAAAAAACTAGGTGCATTAATAATGAAGGAAATGGAGAAGCACGCCATTTTAATTAATAAGAAAAAACTAAAACTTCATGCACAAAGCTATGCTATTCCGTTTTATGAAAAGCTTGGCTATACGGTAACATCTCCTGAATTTATGGATGCTGGTATCCCACATCGTGCTATGGAAAAAATGATTTAACTTCTTTCAGCAACAGAAGTATCCCACCTCTATAGGTGAGATAAATGCGAGTTTAAGCTTATTACAGCAGGTGTCCAAACATCCGCTGTAATAGCGAAACTCAGTCTAAAAACGGACGCAATTAAGCCGAGGCATAATTGATCAAATAGGTGTTACGAAAATGCTGAAGCATATCGTAACACCCTTTTTATTGCAATACAAAGCTTTAAAGGTTGATTTATAAATGAAAATCCATTTAAATCAACCTTTTAGATATATTGCTTTGCCTAGTAGATTCATGTTATTTCATCATTTTAGTAATTTTATCTAAATCTAGTGAATTACCATCTTGAATAATAGATTGTACTAACTTATCTTCAAGCTCTTGCGTAATTTGTCTCTTGGACATTTTACTTACGCGTCGTACGATTTTTCTTACTTGCTTTTCATTTTTAAAATCAGCATGTTGAATTTCATTTGCTAGTGCAAAGATTTCATCCATTGATACTCCAGTTTTTTGTTCAATTGAATTAAAAAGCGAGCGATTCATGTTCCCCCTCCTATCAGTTAAAATTCAAATTTATTCCTACTGTTGTTCTCAGGCACGAAACATATGACAACTAGTGAAGGCTTTAAACTTTATTCAGAAAATGAAGCACTCTGAAGAAAAGCTAAAGCCTCTATCTACTGTCACAATCGATTATGCCTCGGCATAATTACGTTCGGAATAGGCTTTGTGCTTAGGCCTGCATGAGGGCCGACACGATGTCGGTCATTTCGGTAATGCCACAGGACGTGGCGTTTTTACCGATGCAGGTTAGTTAGCCGTTATCGCATGGATGCGATGATTTTAGGCAACATCCTTTACTAACTCCTTGCCGATTCCGTAACATCCGCCGGAGGCTTTAGGCCAACACGAGGTTGGTCACTCAGTCGTTGCCACAGGACGTGGCTTTCTTAGACTAAGTTCCTCTATTTCAGCAAATGTTTGGACATCCGCTGAAAAATAGCTAAACCCGCATTCATCTCACCACCTATAAAGGTGGGAGACTTCTGTACCTGTCGCTTCGCTTTCGGTACAAAAGAGATATGCTGAAAGAAGTTATTCAAATTATATGCAAGCGGCACCTACAATGATCAGAAGAATGAATAGGACAACAATTAAGATAAATGTTGAACTATGTCCATGTCCGTAACCATAGTAACCGTCATGGCAACCGTCGTGGTGACCGCCATAGTAACCTCCATAATCTCCTCCGTAATAACCATCAGCATGCCCTCCATAAGGATGCGCACCCCAGCCTTGATATCCCATAAAAATACCCCTCCCTTCTACAACCTATCATATGTTAGCGTTGTAAAAATGGGTGGGGTATTCGTCTAATTAACATTTCCTTTAGGTTTAAATATTAATGCTCCGATAAAGCCAAAAACAACGGCAGCACTGATTCCTGAGCTTGTCACCTCAAACATCCCAGTTAACACACCTACAAGCCCATGTTTTTCCGCTTCAACAATTGCACCCTGCGTTAAGGAATTTCCAAAAGATGTAATAGGAACAGTTGCACCGGCACCAGCAAAATTAATAAGTGGCTCATACAAGCCCATTCCGGCAAGAATCGAACCAGCTACTACAAGAGTGCTCAATGTATGTCCAGGTGTTAATTTACCAACATCCATTAATAATTGACCTATAGCGCAAATAATGCCTCCTACAAAAAATGCAAACACAAATGTCATAACCATAGCTTTTGCCTCATTTCATTGTAATTTCAATCGCATGTGCCGTACATGGAATTGTCTCGCCCTGTTGAAATGAAAGCGGAGACAGTAATGCTCCTGTCGCCACAAGAAGTACTCGTTTATAGGTACCTGCTCGCATCTGTTGGATCACGTAACTAAAAAAAACAGCTGCCGAACAGCCTGCACCACTTGCACCGGATTGGAACGTTTCATCCTGTCCATAAAACTCAGCACCTGCATCACGTAAAGGTTTTAACTCTTCACTCTTTATGCCACTCTCAACAAACATTCCTTTTAAAAGTTTTATGCCAAGTTGACCTAAATCACCTGTTAAAATTAGATCATAATGGTAAATTTTTTGATTTCGCTGCTCTAAATGTGATTGAATGGTTTGAAAAGCGGCAGGTGCCATCGCTGCACCCATGTGAAAAGGGTCATCCATACCATAATCAACCGATTTTCCAATAGTCGCTGCTTCAATAGAAGGGTATTCCTCATGATGTTTACCAACAAGAGCATAACCAGCAGCCGTTACCGTCCATTGAGCAGTTTGGGGCTTTTGTGAGCCATAATTGATTGGATAGCGGAATTGTCGTTCAACCGCATTATGTTGACTAGATGCACCGGCTAACGATAAATTGGAGGCACCTACTTCTGTTAACAGGCTCGCAATAATTACGGAGGATATAGAGGTAGCACACGCTGAGAATAATCCGATAAAAGGAATGTCTAAGTCTCTGGCCGCAAAATTGGTTGGTGTCATTTGGTTAACCAAATCGCCGCCCATAAAGTAATCAATGTCCGTATTTTTCACGCCTGCTTTTTTCATGGCAAATTCACAGGCCTCTTCAACCATTTTTCGATGACCTTGTTCATTTGTTTTCATTTGCCAACGCTCATCATCATAGGTCGCATCAAAATGTTGACTAAATATACTACGTTTCTCTAGCGGCCCTGCTACCACACCACCTGCTATTAAGGACGGCTTCGATTGAAAGACAATTACCATGAAACCACTCCTATCGTCACAAGAATGAATTTAATAAGTGCTATAAAAAAGGCGGAGACAACACCAAATAATACAACTGATCCAGCTAATTTAAATAAATTCCCACCGACACCAAGTACTAATCCTTCAGATCTATGCTCAATGGCTGCTGAAATAACAGCATTACCAAACCCTGTTACAGGCACAGCTGATCCAGCTCCAGCAAATTGACCAATTTTTTTATATAAGCCAAACCCAGTTAAAATCATGGCGAAAAATATCATTGTTGCAACTGTTGGATTTCCGACTGTCGCTTCGGTAAAATCAAAGAAAATCATATAAAAAAGGGATACGGCCTGTCCGATTGTACAAATAAGTCCACCTATTAGAAACGCCTTTGCAACATTTTTAAAATAAGGCGGTTTTGGCGTGACATTTTGCTCTAATTGCTGGTATTGTTCTTTTTCCACTATGTTTCCTCCTTTGCAAGCTTTTTTAATTTCACAATTTTATCTTTCAGTTTATTATCTTCAACTTGTTCCCTTTTTATTTTATTGGCTTCATAAAATATTTTATAATCAGCTGAAACAAAAACATCTTTGTTTGGATATTTTTCATCAAATTTCTTTTGCAACTTTTTCTCTAATTTAGTCTTTTTCCACTTATCCCATGGTTTAATTTGCACGGCCACAAGCATACTATTGTCATATTGAATAACCGTTGTTTTGTCTACATATTTCTGTTCTTTTAAAATGGCTTCAACTTCCCTTTCATTTTCCGGTGAACCATAGACAATAACTTTTTCTTTTTCACCGCAACCACTTAAAAGCGATAAACTGACTAATAGAGGTAACATTATTCCTAACAGCTTCAAGCTTTTACCCTCCTTTTCTTTAAAGTTTCTCCAACCATAAAAAAACTATTCATTTAACTATATATACGAAAGCCCGAGTCCATTTTTCAGAAGCACATATTGTAGAAGTAGTAACAAGGAAAGGAGGTGACAATATGGGTTGTGGCAAGCCAACAAATCCTATTGGACCAATCCATTCAGCAGGCTGCGTTTGTGACGTAGTACGCGCTATTTTAGACATTCAGAATCAAGCGGTGAGAGATGAATGTCAACCATGTACAGCTAACTGTTTCTTAGAACCACTTGGAGGCATAGTAAGTCCTGCACGCTCTCATGCAGATACACGTGTATTCATGTTAATTACAAAAGACGGTACTCCTTTTAAAGCATTTTTCAGTTCACCAACAGCAGATCCATGTATATGTACATCAGTATTTTTCCGTGTAGAAGATATGTTCGATGAGTGCTGCGCTACTTTGCGTGTTTTAGAGCCTTTATGTTCATTTGACTCCAGCGAAAGTACAGTAGATCTATTAAGTCGAGATGGCTGCTGTGTCAACATGAAAAAAATATGTAAAGTAGATGATTGGAATTCAACTGAGAGCTGTATCACTGTAGACTTATCATGCTTCTGCGCTGTACAATGTATTGCTGATGTTGACTTAGGGATTTGTGAATAGTCTTTTCACCTTTGACACACTACACATAAAAAAAGTGTACAGCATCCTCTGCTGTACACTTTTTTCATAAGGTAGGTAATTGTTTACCTCGCCATAATACTTGATCTATGTCCTCAAAATAGATAATCTCTTGCGTCTTTAATTCGTAAGAAGTAAGCATCAATGAATCGGTCTGTACATCAGATGCACTACCACGTAATTCTCTACCATCCTTTAAACATATAAGTAACGGTTGATAGGCTTTTTGCCGAAAAGGCTTCTCTAAAAATTGAAGCTGCTTTAGTAAATACGGATCTATTTGTACTTTTTCAACTACTTCTTCTTTTTCTTCAATAGTTTGCTCATTGAAATAGCCGTCCTTACTATACACTGACGTACTTTCATCCAATTCAAGCTCATGTAGCATCTTAGAAATATTGAGAAAATATGATGGTGACTTTATAAACAAGCGTGGCTCTTGACCCACATTACTCACTTCCCTTTTTTTCATACAATATGCAAAAGGAAGAAGTTTGGTTCTCAGCCTATTTGACTTAAGAATACTGTCGCCAAACCTAAGTAAATTAAAATACTTGTTATATCATTTAAAGTTGTAATGAATGGACCTGATGCGACAGCAGGGTCAATTTTCATACGATGCATTAGTAGTGGAATAAAAGAACCTGCAAGTGTTGCTACTAAAATAGAACCACAAAGCGCTGCTCCTACCAGCATTCCAAGAATCAACTCTTGTTTCCAAACATAGATGATGCCAATCACAATCAACCCACAAACAACTCCAGACATTAAGCCTGTACCGGCTTCACGTAGTAGTAATTTTAGCTTGCTATGCTCTTCGACATCTCCTGTTGCAATACCTCGAATAGCTACCGCTAGTGCCTGTGTTCCACTATTCCCTGAAGTACCTGAAATGAGAGGGATAAACACTGCGAGTAACGCAACCTGTTCTAATGTTGCCTCAAAATGTCCCATCAAATTTGCTGTCAACATCCCTAAAAATAATAATATGACAAGCCATGGCAAACGCTTTTTAGCTGCTTGGAACGAGGTTGTATCAAATTTATCCATATCGGAAATACCCGCTAATTTAGAGTAATCTTCCGATGCTTCCTCATCAATAACGTCGATAATATCATCGACTGTAATAATCCCTAGTAATTCACCCTTATCGTCAATAACTGGTGTTGCTAAGAAGTTATAGTCCTTCATAATTTGAGCAACCTCTTCTTGGTCATCCCCTGCGTGCACCATCACAACACGTTCGTTCATAATCGAACGTATAAGGGTATCTTCATCAGCAATAATTAAATCACGAAGCGTAATAACGCCAGTTAATCGATGTGCTTCATCAACGACAAATATATAATAAATGGTTTCAGCATCTGGCGCCTCTTTCCGTAAAATCGCCATTGCTGAACGAACAGTAGAATTTTCAGGTATCGCTACATATTCAGTCGTCATGATAGAACCAGCTGTATCTTCATCATAACTTAATAACTCATTGATCTCTTCAGCTATTTCCTCATCCATCATGCCTAAATAGCTTTCACGTTGTTTCGTATCCAACTCATTTAAAACGTCTGCAGCATCATCTGCATACATGTGAGAAAGCATTTCTGCACCATATGACGGATCCATTTCAGCTAGATACGCTGTGTATTCATCATCATCTATTTCGATTGCCTCAAAAATATCAGCCATTTCCGTCGGAGACAAGTACGAATAGATGATCTTCCTTATATCAGGTTCCACCTTCTCATAAAACGTTGCCTGATCATATGGATGAAGCTCTAAAAACTCATCGCGGAATGCGTTAATATCATGTGCTTCGAGCATTTCTCGCAAACGTGCCTCGTCGAACTGCACATCATCCTTTTCATTTCTTTCCTCTATCATGCTTGTCCCCTCCTTCCGAGCAATCAATTATGCCTCGGCATAATTGCGTCCAGAATCGGCTTTGTGCTTGCACAAAGAACTCCTTTCCGATTCAGTGACATCCGCCGGAGGCTTTAAATTATTTCAGCGGGTGTTTGACCAACCGCCGAAAAGTAAATTCATTTGTACCTGTCGCTTTGCTTTCTGTACAGAAAACATTTGCTGAAATAAGTTAAATCATTGATACGGGCAATGCCGTAAATCTACCTTATATATAATAGAGTGTATTGTGCCTTTTCTGCAAACCCTTTTTTTACTACATAACAACCTACATCATTACCACTATCTAATTGGATAAATCTTCGGGTAAACGTTTCTATTTTTCACCTGTTATCATAACGCGTGGTTGATTTCCGTCCCGACTGGGCGCTTTGTTGCTGTCGCTTCGCTTTCGCACAGATAAAATGTTGCTGTCGCACAAAGCAAAGCTTCCTGGGGGCGTCGGACCAACAGGATGTTGGTCACGAAGGTGTTATCACAGGACGTGATGCTTTTAGCCTTCGTTCCCCTCCCGCTTCGCTCCAAGGTCTCATACAAACACTTTCTTTACTGTTAACGTGCTGTTATGAAAAACCTATTACTTTTACTGGGCTATAAAATGATAAAGAGATGCCCGTTTGTGCGAACATCTCCTTAAATATATAACATATCCAGTAATAGTTTTCACTCTTAGTGAACTAATGAAGTCTTCGTTCATAGATAGGTTTTGTACCGAACTTCAAATTAAGGAGTCAATTAATAATCGCTGCATATCTTCATTTAAGTTACTTTTGAATTGTAAACGCTCATCTGTCAACGGGTGAAGCATCTTTAAGGACACACAGTGTAGGGCTTGTCTATTTATATGCTCGCGACTTCCACCATAAAGTTCATCTCCAACAAGTGGATGTCCTACATAGGCCATATGCACACGAATTTGATGTGTACGCCCTGTGTGCAACTTTAGCTGTATATGTGTCATCGGTTCATTCTGTAAATAAAAATGCCTTAAAATTGACACATCTGTATGTGCAAATTGACCGTCCTCACGTACCTCTCGCTCAATAATACTCGTCTCCTTGCGTCCAATAGGAGCGATAATTGATTGTACATCTTGTGCCACATGTCCATGTACAATGGCTTCATATTGTCTAGAAATCTCTCCACTGCGCTGTGCAAGTCCCGTTAAATGATGAATATGAGCATGTTTGGCAATGCACAGCAAGCCAGAAGTATCACGATCAAGTCTGGTTACTATATGAGCAGTAGATGCTAGACCCTGTTGCTGAAAATGACCACACACTAAATTAGCTACGCTATATGTTGGATGCTCGCGCGAAGGAATCGTACTCTGATGCGCTGGCTTATTAAGCACTAAAATCGCTTCATCTTCATAAATAATTGAAAGTTCACCATGTTCAACAGCGAGCCCTTCACTTTTTTCTTCAGGAGGGAATTTAACTTCAACTCGATCCCCAACGCGAAGATGATGTCGAACATTGCGTTCAACATCATTCACGGTTAGCAAGCCTCCATCAAATTTAATTGCCGTTAAAGCCCGCTTGGAGATTCGCCATTCAGTTAAGGCCTCTCTTAGTAGTTGGCCTTCCTTTTCCGCTATAAAATGCAGTGTAAATCTTGTATCCATTTTACTCATTTGCTACGAATGACTCATGTACTCGTTCCCAGAATGGGAATGGACGGAAACGAGCAAAACGTACTCTTTCAGTTGCTACATTAAAAGCAATCGACTTCACATCGCCTTGCGTAACTTGTAAATGATCAACAGTCATATTAAAGTTTTGTTCATTTACTGGACGTAAAACACAGTGATGATGTGCTGGTAAAATGAGTGGTGAACCAACTGTACGGAAGACACGGTTATTGATCGATGCTATCTCAGTAATTTGGAGTGCCGCTAAAGTTGGGTGAATAATTGCTCCACCGAGGGCTTTATTATAAGCTGTACTACCAGAAGGAGTTGACACACAAAGACCGTCTCCACGGAAACGTTCAAACTGATTACCATTTAACTCAACATCCATAACAAGCGTGACATCAGGTGATTTTATAGTTGCTTCATTTAACGCTAAATACGTATTGGATTCTGCATTATGATGTTCCACCTTTACCTCTAGTAGTGGATACTCCACAACATTAAAGTCCTTTTTGGCAATGGACAAAACAAGCTTTTCTAATTCAGATGGCTTCCAATCCGCATAAAATCCTAAATGTCCCGTATGGATACCTACGAAGGCAACCTGATGTAGCATATGAGCATATCGATGAAAGGCATGTAGTAAAGTGCCATCTCCTCCAATAGAGATGACAATCTCAGGAGCCTCTTCATCATAAGTTAACCCAAAGTCTTGCAAATACGTTTTAGCTAGCTCCATTAATTCGTTCGACTGTGCATCTCTACGTGATTGAATGGAAAATTTCATTTTATGTCACGCTCCTTCTCCGAAAGTAAATTAGGATTCGATGCTTCTTTGTATTCACTAAAATAGGCCTGCGCTTCTTGTATTTCACTACGAATGGACGACATTTCCTCATCCAATCGGAAGGCGGCCTCTGCTGCACTTTGAAGGCGATTTTTAATTTCCTCGGGGAACATGCCTTTATATTTATAATTTAAAGAATGCTCAATAGATGCCCAGAAATTCATAGCTAGTGTTCTTATTTGAATTTCAGCTAATACCACTTTTTTCCCTTGTATCGTTTCAACAGGATATTCGACAATCATATGATATGATCGGTAGCCACTTGGCTTATTATGTGTAATATAGTCACGCTCTTCCACTACACGCATATCTTTACGTTGACGTATTAGCTCAGTAACTGTTGAAATATCATCGACAAATTGACACATAATACGTAAGCCTGCGATATCTCCTAACTCATCACCTAGCTGTTTAGAAGGCTCAAATGCGAGTCCTTTTTCTAATGATTTATCGTATATACTTGCTAAAGGTTTTACACGTCCCGTTACAAATTCAATTGGTGAATTTGCATTAACAATACCAAACTGTGAACGCATACCCTTTAATTTTACTTTTAACTCATCTACTGCTTGTTTATAAGGACTTAAAAATATTTCCCATTGTCCCATCGCAAAAACCTCCCGACAATCGGTATCGAACAAAACCAACACCGTCTGTTCGTTTTGTCTTTTTATTCAGCAAGAATTGTCTTGAAGTGATGTTCCACCTCTTGGACAAATTCCGCCCCATAATTGTAATTTCCTTCAATATTATACACGAGCATTTCCAGTTCATCGTAAAAATTAGAAAGCTCAATAACTTCCGTACCTAGTTGTAGCTTTGGATTTTGTTTTTTTTGTAAAATATGTACAAGTTCATCCCAACTACTCGGTGGAAAACGCAAGTAATGATAATTCTCTCCTGCATCAAGTAAATAAATAAACGCAAAGTCATCAGAGTCTGCTATTAATTGTGCAGCAGGTTTTAACTGTAAATTTGCTTCAATGTCGTTTAAACTAAAATGAAGTTGCTCGTTTTCAAAATTCAATGTTTCGATTGTATAAATTTTACGCACATGCGGTTCCCCTTTTCGTCGTACTCTTCCTCTTATTTTAGCATAGAGGGTAAATAGTTGCAGTGTGTAAATACTAAATCAATGAAAAAACGAACTAAACTTTTTATCATAGCGTGTAGTTGATTTCTGTTCCGACTGGGCGACTCCTTGGGGATCAGCAATAGAGGAACGAAGGCTACAACCATCACTTTCTGTGATAACGCCTTCGTGACCAACATCATGCTGTTGCTGATGCTTCGCTTTCGCACAAAAAACAAACGTCCTTCATCGGAAATTAGGGATGATATTTCGTCAAAATATATGCCATGCATATTAGTTGATTGGAGTGGAAGCTGGGCGACTCCTTGGGGATCACCAATAGAGGAACGAAGGCTACAACCATCACATCCTGTGATACCGCCTTCGTGACCAACATCCTGTTGGCCCGACGCCCCCAGGAAGCTTTGCTCTGTGCGAAAGCGAAGCGACAGCAACAAATGTTTTATCTGTGCGAAAGCGAAGCGACAGCAACAACAAAGCGCCCAGCTGGAACGGAAATCAACCACACGCTATGCTGAGGAACCTTTCCCTAATCAATACCCATAAAAAATTAAAATAAACAGGTGATCATAATGGCACAACAACTTGAAATAGAATTTAAAAATCTTTTAACAAAACAACAATACGAACACTTATTGCAAGCATTCAACATTCCCGAAAATGCTATTCATCGTCAAACAAATCATTATTTCGACACGCCTTCTCAAGCTATTCGAAAACTACAAAGTGGTCTCCGTATTCGACAAATCGACAAATATTTTGAATGTACTTTAAAAGAAAAAAATGCAGAGCATGCTCATTTAGAAACAACTGACGAATTAACTGCTGAGCAAGCTAAGAAAATGCTTGTTGGAGAAGGTTTTTATGCCCAAGAAGTAGCAAAAAGACTAGCTCTCTTCAACATTCCTTTAGAAAATTTAGCAGTATTTGGTTCACTTACAACCGATCGTGTCGAAATTCCTTATAGGGATGGTCTTCTAGTATTCGATCATTCTTTCTATTTGCAGTGCGACGATTATGAGGTAGAATATGAATCAAAAGATGCAAAAAAAGGAAATGCAATCTTCGACGAATTTCTACAGCAATATGGTATTGAAAAACGGGCTACAGATAAAAAAATCGCACGTTTCATGAAAGCATTACAAATGAATAAATAACAGTAGCTTAACTAGTATACAAGAAAGGGTGGCAACTCCTTGGATATTCAATCACTCAGAACTTTACTTGACATTCAAGCATTACAAACACTAGGATCTTCAGAAAATTCATCGTCAAACAATCTTACAGACAGCAATTCTATGTTTTCTGATATGATTAGCGAATTGCTAGGCGACTCAACTACTACTAACAGTGCAAAATTATCTAGTTTGCTCGGGGGCGTATCAAGCGCTTCGTCATTGATGAACCAGTTTAGTAGTTTAAATGGGTTAGCTGAAAACATGCAAAATAGTGCGTATCAATCATTACTTTATAATGGTTCTAATGACGTCTTTATACCATCTGCTGTACAGGCAGCATTAGCAAATACACAATCTAGTACAAAGCTCGACTCCTATGTTTCGGATAATGTAATTGGTTCAACAGCGTATGCCAATTCATTAGCAGGTGCGAACCAATACGCTTCGATTATTCAAAAGGCAGCAACTACATATAATGTACCTGAGAAGCTAATCGCTGCAGTGATTAAGCAAGAGTCTAATTTTAATTCAAGCGTGGTTAGCCATGCTGGAGCACAAGGATTAATGCAATTAATGCCAAAAACAGCTCAATATTTAGGGGTTACAAACGCCTTTGATCCTGAGCAAAATATTATGGCAGGCGCAAAATATTTACGTCAATTGCTAGATAAATTTGATAATGATCCTACATTAGCGTTAGCTGCTTATAACGCAGGAGCTTCACGCGTTACAAAGTATGGTGGCATTCCTCCTTTCAAAGAAACACAGAATTATGTCCAAAAAGTGATGAATTACTATACAGCTTAATCGCATAAACATTGTTAATACAGTCTTTTTCGGCAAATTTCACCCACGTGGTGAAATTTGTGCTTTTTTAGCGAAAACATTTCGGAAGAGCGCTTTGTTTGTGTTAACGAAAAGACGTTGATAGAATGAAGGTAGTCACAAGAAATTCACATTTGTAAAGATGACCAAGTATAAAAATATACTTTACGATATAAAGAATTAAAGGGGCATTTAATTATGAATCGAAAATACACTGTTCCTTATGAGGAGCTGGGGGCTGAAAAGCTTTCAGAGCTAATCCATGCATTCTATAAAAGAGTTGCTCAGCATCCTGATCTTATTCCAATCTTTCCGAAAGATTTGACAGAGACAGCACGCAAGCAAATTCAATTTCAAACACAGTATTTAGGAGGACCAAATCTTTTTACTGAGGAGCATGGGCATCCAATGATGCGTGCACGCCATATGAATTTTCCGATTACACCTGATCGTGCCCAAGCTTGGCTTGAATGTATGTCCGAAGCGATGGATGAAGTGGGGTTGGAAGGGAAGTTCCGAGAAACATATTATCAACGTTTAGTATTAACAGCTCATCACATGATTAATACACCAAATGACGATGAGGGGGAATTGTTACGTGAATAATATTCAAATGCTGCAGAAGCCAACTCTTGAGATTTCTACTGCTAATAAGCCTATTGAATTGTATATTTTCGTAGATCCACTTTGTCCAGAAGCTTATAGTATGCAAGCCATTCTTCGTAAGTTACATTTAGAGTACAATCATTACTTTACATGGCGCTTTGTACTAAGTACAGAGCTTGCCTCTTTGAATTGTTTAAGCAAACGTGTAAAAGGTTGTTTATCAGGTATTGAACTCGACATTAATCATCCTGTCCTACCATCTATCGCTATTAAAGCTGCAGAATTACAGGGCAAACGTGTCGGAGCACGCTATTTGTCGAAACTACAAGAATATGTATTATTAAACCAGCAAGATGTCAATTCTTATGCTACGCTGTTAAAAATTGCGGAAGATGTTCAATTAGACATGAATGAATTTTCTGCAGACTTTGGTTCAAAGGAAGCAGCACGTGCTTTCCAATGCGATTTATATATTAAACGTGAAATGGAAGTTGATGAAGTGCCTAGCATTGTATTTTTCAATGAATGTATTGAAGATGAGGGCCTAAAAGTTAGTGGTAGCTATTCCTATGAAGTTTATGAACATATTTTACAAGAAATGATGGATGAACAGCTTGTGCGTCAGCCATTACCAACAATGGAAGAGCTATTCACAAAATTCCATACACTTTCAACAAATGAAGTAGCTTTCATCTACTCATTAACAGAACAAACCGCTGAACGCGAATTAAAAAAGCGTATGCTGCAACAAAAGATTGAACGAATTCAGACAAATAACGCTACACTGTGGCGTATTAAATAATGCAATTATACTATTATTCTAAGCTCCAAAATAAAAGCAAGTGAAGAAAACTTCACTTGCTTTTATTTTTCTTTTTAGCCTCTTCTTTAACTTCTTTCAGCGGATGTTTGGACACCCGCTGAAAAGTGACTTAAAACTGCATTCATCTCATCACCCATAGAGGTGGGAAACTTCTGTACCTGTCGCTTCGCTTTCGCTACCAAAACACTTGTAACTGCCGTTCCACTTACGTTACATAAAGCATCTGCAGAAAGAAGTTAACTTTCTTTCGGATTATACAAACTTAAAGTAAATAAATGCACAACCTCATCTATCATCTCATCAATATCCGGATTAATATGTTCATTTATATATGGTAACGTCAATTGGAAAACTAAAATTGACGACAGCAATGAATAGAAAAAATTCGCTGTATATTTAAAGTTCCCTTTTGGAATTTTCCCTTGCTCATGTAATTTAATTAAATAATTCTCTAAATGATGAAATAGCTTATTTGGGTATTCAAAAAACATTTTTTCAAATTCTTTATCTTGTTGAATTTCACGCATAAGCACCCAAGTAGTTTCCTTGACAGGAATGTTTTCTTCAAAATAAGCTTGCGCCAAGATTTTAAGATCCTGCTCTATATCACCTGTAAACGCCTCTTCTATTTTAGGAAAATAATCTCTGTCTGTTTTATGTGAAATAACACTCTCACGAAACAAATTCTCCTTATTTCCAAAGTGTCTAAAAAGTGTAATGTGATTCACACCGGCACGTTCAGCAATTTCACGTGTCGAAGTTCCAGCAAACCCTTTTTCACCAAAAAGTGTCAAAGCAGCATTAAGAATTTTTTCTCTTGTTTTCAACTTTGCCATTATGCCCTCTTTCCTCCTCCGAACATAATTTGCTCAATATTATATCGGAATTAGAAATTGATAGCAATCAGTTGCATTCAATTAACGTTTCATTGCAACCTCAAAGTTTCGTTCTCTTATATATTTCTTCATTCTTCTCGCATTTATGCCATTTAAATAAGCGAAAACAGCACCAATTAACATGACAATTGCTCCAAATCTAAAAACTGCTTTATAGGCTAAAGAAATATGATCCTTCATTATTTTTTCTAACGCTGGATAAAGATTTCTTATTTCCTTTCTTTCAATGTCAAATCTCTTCTTAATTTCAGCATGTGCGTTATCTGGTGAAGATTTTAGTACTTTTTTCTCTTCGTCCGTTAGCTTATGTAAAACATCTTGTAGTGACGATTTATTTTCTGTTAGCTCATTTTTATTATTTTCGAATTGAAGCTTTAGCTTTTCCTTTGTATTGTCACTAAGTTTACTTATCTCAACCTTTTCGATCATTTCATTTTTTGCCGCTTTCATTTCGTTCTGCATCATATGCTGTAGCA
Source organism: Lysinibacillus sp. NPDC056185 (assembly GCF_047737915.1). NCBI lineage: Bacteria > Bacillati > Bacillota > Bacilli > Caryophanales > Bacillaceae > Lysinibacillus > Lysinibacillus sp. NPDC056185. The sequence continues at coordinate 39,120 of NZ_JBLLLQ010000029.1, read as the reverse complement.
TCACTACTAAAATGGCCACGCCAACCGCAGCTCCAATTACACGACTTACTTGAAATAACCCTGATGCAATCCCAGCCTTTTCTTCGGGAACCTGCAAAATGAGTGCTATTGATAATGGGCTAAATATTAAACCCGATCCTAAACCAACAATCATTAAAACTCCGACAATAGCCCAAACCGATTGATCTGATGAAATAAAACCTAACAAGTAGGTTCCTATACTAAATAGTACATAACCACTGACACCAAACCATAATGTCCCCCATTTATTTGCTTTAGCTGCAAGAGGTGTAATGAGCATTGTCGCTATAGAAGATGAGCTAAGAATTAAGCCCGCCTGTATTTGAGAAATTCCGTTTACTGTTGTTAAATAAAATGCCATTAAAAAGTAGACACACATCATGCCGATTCCTAAACATAACAGTGCGATATTCCCGCATGCGAATTGATAGTTTTTAAACAACTGAACTGGAAGCATTGGATCTTTATTTTTTGATTCAAACTTTACAAACATTAGTAAGCCTATAGCACTGCCAATTAAACAACTTAGAACAAGTGGTGATGACCACCCAACTTCCTTCACTTGTAAAAGACCATATATGAGTGCAAACAATGAAATACTAATTGTTATCATACCCATCCAGTCAATCTTCTTAGAGGCAGTAGGATCATACGATTCATGTACAAAAGAATGAATTAAACTCACCGCTAAAATCCCTATTGGTACATTAATATAAAATATCCACTGCCATGAAAAGTTCTCCGAGATGACTCCTCCAATTGTCGGTCCCAACGCTGTCGATACCCCAGCCATTATTCCAAATAGTGCCGTTACAACACCAACCTTTTCAGCTGGAGTATGAACAAGTACTAAAGGGACACATACTGGAACAATCATTGCTGCTGCCAAACCTTGAATCGCCCGAAATAAAATTAATAACCCAATAGATTGTGATAATCCACATAGAACTGACGAAACTACAAACAAAATAAGCCCTATTTGAAATATTTTCTTCCTACCAAATTGATCTGCAAATCTTACCGCCGTTAGCAAAACAACACCAAATGCAATGTTGTAGCTATCAATCACCCAAGAAATTTGATCAATTGTAGTTTCATAGTATGCTGTAATTTTTGGCAAAGAAACATTCACAATTGTGGTGTCCAATAAAGCCATAAAAAAACCAAGAGCCGCAGCAATTACCGGCATCATATAACTTTGTTTACTCTTCACTTTCTAGCCTCTTTTCATCAATTTTTCCTTGGCGTAATTGTTGCTGTCACTTCGCTTTCGCACAGATAAACAATCCGTGACATCCGCCGGAGGCTTTTTTTCTACATTCAATGGGTGTCTAAACATCCATTGAATGTAAATAAAATGCAACCGTTCGATTGCATTATAAATAAAAAATAAAATGAATGCAACTGGTTGCATTCATTTTATTTTTAGATTAGGCTCTATTATTTATCGGAATACTTCACTGTTTGATTGAGATTTAAAACAAAGAAGCGCCACTATCCTCGACAGATAGTGACGCTTCTTTTTCACAAAGGGGATGGGAGAAATGTTCACGTTCAAACAAAGGGGTGTATGTTTGTTTTTGTGATTTATTTCACATGAATCAATTTATCATGGAATAGTAAATATAGCAACAAGTCCGATGATAGATTCACAAATTTGTCAAATAGAAAGCGATTACAAACAGTATTTTTTCAAGATACGTACTTTTAAACCATTTAGAAATCAAAAAAAATCATTATTCCTTAAATTTTTATTATTTAATTAATCATAGAAAAAAGGCTGTAGTGAAATACCTACAGCCTTCAAAATTAATTATTCAACAATAATTTTTCTAACTCATTTAAACGTTCTTCAAATACTTTACATGCATCATCAATCGGTTTAGCAACGTTCATATCAACACCCGCTGCCTTTAATACCTCAATTGGGAAATCAGAGCAACCTGCTTTTAAGAAGTTATTAATATAACGTTCCACAGCTGGTGTACCCTCTTCTAAAATCTGTTTACTTAATGCTGTTGCAGCTGATTTACCTGTAGCATATTGATACACATAGTAATTATAGTAGAAGTGTGGAATACGAGCCCATTCTAAGCCGATTTCCTCATCTACAACAATATCTTCACCGAAGTATTGTTTATTTAAATTATAGTAAACCTCGGTTAAACGCTCCGCTGTTAGAGATTCACCATTCTTATCCATTTGGTGGATTAGGTGTTCAAATTCAGCAAACATTGTTTGTCTGAACACAGTACTTCTAAAGCCGTCTAACCAATGATTTAATAAATAAATTTTCTGTTGTGGATCTTCAATTGTTTTCAGTAAATAATCATTTAACAGTTCTTCATTACATGTCGAAGCTACTTCAGCCACGAAAATAGAATAATCACCATAAACAAACGGCTGAGTTTTACGTGAATAATAACTGTGTACACTATGACCAAATTCATGAGCAAGTGTAAACAGATTATTAACATTGTCTTGCCAGTTCATTAAAATGTATGGATTCGTTCCATAAGCACCTGAAGAGTACGCACCACTACGTTTCCCTTTGTTTTCTAGGACATCCACCCAACGGTTATCAAGACCACCTTGAACAATACCTTGATATTCCTCACCTAATGGCGCTAAAGCCTTTACTAAAATATCCTTCGCTTCGTCGTAAGTGACTTTCATATCGACTTCCTTAACAAGTGGAGCAAATAAATCCCACATATGCAGTTCATCCACACCTAAAAGTTTCTTACGTAATGAGATATAGCGCTGCATAGCTGGTAAATGCTTATGGATTGTTTCTACTAATTGGTCATAAACACTTTCTGGAATGAAGTTGTTAGACATTGCTGCGTGGCGTGCAGAATCATAATTACGAATACGTGCGCTGACATTATGCTTTTTAACATTGCCAGTTATTGTAGACGAAAACGTATTTTTAAAGTTACCGTAAGTTTCATACATTGCTTTTAAGGCATTTTCACGAACAGTGCGATCTTTACTTTCTAGAAACTTAATATAGTTACCGTGTGTTAGCTGCACTTCTTCTCCATCTTCATTTTTCACTTTAGGGAAGACTATATCTGCGTTGTTTAACATACTAAATGTATTTGAAGCAGTACCTGTAACCTCAGACATTTGTGCAAGTAATGCTTCCTGTTCTGCTGGTAAAACGTGCGGACGTGCCATCGTTATTTCTTTTAAAGATTGCTTATACAGTTGTAAGTCTTTGTTTTCTGCTAAGTAATGTTCTATTGTTTCTTCACTCAATGATAAAATCTCAGGTGTTAAAAACGATAGGGCAGCTGAGATACTAGTCGCTAATGTTTGAATACGACTATTCATATCCTGGTAGAAGCTATTTGTCGTATCTTGGTCATAACGCATATGAGCATACGTGTAAAGCTTCATCGCTCGTTGATAAATATCATCGTGATAAGTTAGAACTGCTAATAATGCATCTGCCCCATTTTTTACAGTACCTGCATAGCTAGATGCCTTTTTTGCAATTTCTCCAACTTCTTTATACTCTTCTTCCCATAGTGCGTCAGTTGCAAATATATCCTCCAAGCGCCAAGTTAACTCTTCCGGAACTTCATTTCTTACTAAAATTTGATTACTAGCCATGTGCCAGCCCCCTTAATTTGTTAGCTTTTCCTATACTCTCATATTTTCTCAGTATATTGTGGCAATTGCAAATAAATGTGCGTATATTTGCTCACAAATATCCTTTTCTTCATAACTTTTCGCCAGCACCATTCCATAATTTTTAATTGCTTGTACTGCTTGATTTGTTACCCCTACATTTTGTTGGATTAAAAACGATCGAATAGTTCTCTCGTCTAGTTCATGAGGTTCTAATTGTAATCGACGACAAAAATAGAGGAAAATCGTTTGCCACTCAATAGAAAACATCGGTATCGCTTCTGCATCTTTTACCGGAACACCTACGTAATCAGGCATTGCAGTTAAAGTAAAGCGTAACTCATAACTACTTCGTAAAAATGAATCTTGTACTCCATTTTTACTATGTAATAAACGTTGGTATACGAATTGCTTACACTGCTTTTTATAAAGCTGCCAATATAGATGAAATTCCTCTTTCGTAATTGGCTTAGGCTCAAAAAAAGGGAAATGTTGCTTGTTAATCGTTAGTTCCAGTACTTTACCTATAAAAGTATACCCATGAACATGAAGAAGATTCGTCCAATAAATAAATCTCGATGTGTTTGCATCATAGGTCACCAAATAAGTTAAGCCTTGTGCTGTGACCATTATCACCTTTTGCATAATTGGGGAAATAGAAATTTTTTGAATACCTTGTGTAGATTGTTTTTGAGGTGTTTGAAAAAGCCACAACGGCTGTATAGAATTTTCCTCATATCCAGATGTACGCAATAGCCACTTTTCATGGGAAATTGTACTACATTGAAATTCAATAGCAATTTGCTTTTGCTCCTTTATTAGAAGCATATCTGGTCGCTGTGAAAGTTTCTGTAAATAAGGCTCCAGCCTTACTGTATGCCCGAGTTTTCTTAGCCATTCAAATAATTGGACTTTTCCTTGTAAATGAAGTTTTGATTCACCCTCTGCAAATAACTGCTCACAGCTATTATTAGCAATATGTGCGAAATGAGGGATATTATATTGGCCAATCTTTAATTGGACAGGCTGTTGGCATTGGGGACAATAAAATTTCATCTGCCGCCTATATCGTTGTAATTCTTCCCTTGAATAATGGTATGGGAGGAAAATCTGCTGAAGTTCGTTATAGGCCATAAGCATAAAATCATCTCCTTTTTGACTGATTGTAAAGGAGTGTTTTTAAAGCAACAAATAAAGAACGGCTTTTTCTTGAAATTTAAAAATTGTTATCTTTTAAACCGAAATAAAAAGACTGTAAACAAACTTGATAATCACCAAGTTTGTTTACAGTCTAAGCCACTGAATCAAGTACTTATTACTTTAAATAAAATATTTTCGCACTGTTTCAAAGCAATTATATTCCATAATTTTTTCGCCATATTCCTCTAAGCGATGGATTGTGAAATTTGATGGTATTAAAAATTCTTTAATAACGGCATTTCTATCGTGATGATTTAGTTCTTCATCTGCGTTCGCGAAATCAACTACCAAATAGTACCAATTTTCATATTTAAATAATGAGGAATCCACTAATTCATCTGTTATGCGTTTCGCTACAGGGATTAACTCATCAATATCTTTAAATTTATAAACATAAATATCTGTATCCATAAATAACTCTGATTCATCTAAGTCACCAAACTGAGTTAGTTGACTGAGAAGATCTTCTCCAACGTCCTCAAATGGGGCAAACATCTCTTTGTGTTCGCCAAATTGCGAAGAACCATCTAAGGTTTCACCGTCTTTTAAAATATGTGCACGTGTGACAATGATTTCTAAGCCTACTTCAGACGCATTGATATGAATCCAAATAGGACCTTCTACATCAAAGTAATCCTCCGTGTTTACTTCATCAATCATATCCCAAAAAAGTTGTTCACCCTTTGCTCGATTGTACCAAATTTCTTCACGACTATAGCCGCGATCCTCTATATCATTGTACGTAATAAAGAGCTTGAGTGTATTTTCGTTTACACGTTCGATGTCCACTAGACCTCATCTCCCTTCACTGTCATTTGTCGAAAAACAGTTTTGTTTCATTAGTATGCTTTTATTCATTGTTTTTAACCTCATACCCCGTTTTTGTTTTTCAACCTTTGACCACACTACAGTAAAACCGTTGAGCAACCGAAATCAAAAATTAATTGTCCACAGTTGTCTCTAATTATATTGTATGCTGTTCTGTCATAAAATGAAAAGGATATACACCGTTTCACAGAAGATATTTGAATTATTGAAATTGTAGTAAACTATTAAGTTTAAATCAAGTTTAACATACTTTACGGAAATATATGACTTTTCCCTACTATTTATTATACTTTATATAGAAGGATTTACATAAGTAAAACACAAAAAAATAGATGTCACTATATGCTTGATGCATATGTAACATCTAATACTTATTCTATGCAGAATATGGAGATATTAGTTCACCATGCGCTGTGCTTCTTGCAATTGATACGCACGAACCTTACGAGGTAGGAAACGACGAATTTCATCCTCATTGTAGCCAACTTGTAAACGTTTCTCATCTAAAATGATTGGACGACGTAATAAACCTGGATACTCTTGAATTAACTCATATAAACGTTGTAATGGTAAGCTTTCAACATCAACATTCAATTTCTGGAAAATCTTTGATCGAGTTGAAATAATTTCGTCCGTACCATCCTCTGTCATACGCAAAATCTCTTTAATTTCACTAATGCTTAATGGTTCGGAAAATATATTACGTTCTGTATATGGGATTTCATGTTCCTCTAACCATGCTTTCGCTTTTCGGCAAGACGTACAACTTGGTGATGTAAATAAAGTTACTATCATACTGACACATCCTTTCCTTTTAATCATTATCTATAAACCAGCGTGTTAAATTAGAATTAATGTAATGTAATCTACATACCATTATACAGTACTCTGTGATGTTTGAATATAGTTCCAATAAAAAAAAGAATAACCCTATCACACAAAATTTTCTGTCTATTTATATAACTTTTCAAAGCAGGTTACTTCTTGGCATGTCTAATGAACTACTAATAATATTCCCATTCGCAGCACGTTTTAAACACTCATTTCGTGATTATTTTTGTTCTCATTTAAAAAATTTAAACGAGAATATTGTCAGTTCCGTGTGTACAATATAGACGTATATTTACTAATATTGGTTGCATTTTCAAATAAATAGTTTGTTACCATAACGTGTGGTTGATCTCCGTTCCGGCTGGGCGCTTTGTCGCTGACGCTTCGTTTTCGACAGAAAACATTTATTGCTGCACGGAAATAAAAAACCAGCGAAAATAGCATATAATTTTTTTCCAATAATGAACACCGCCAAAAGTCTGACTTTACCCACTTGCTTTTTACCGATCCTTTATAATATAATTTTTTGCAATCAATCAATTATGTCTTTGGTGGGTTCACCTCATCTATACAGATGGAAGACGGTTATTGAACTAAATAAAAAAACGCTGACGAAGAGTAGTACATATGCACTTTACACGTTAAGAGAGTCTGTGGTTGCTGCAAACAGATCGTGTAAGCATTTGGAATGGACTTCCGAGTTAGCTTTGTGAACGTCTTAGTTTCCTTACTGGAGTCTATTAGCAAAGCTCGTCCCTTCACGTTACGAAGCAAAGTGGCCGATTTAGGCAAGCTGGGTGGTACCGCGGATTCAAACATCATTCGTCCCTTCATTAGAAAACTAATGAGGACGCATGATGTTTTTTTATTTTGGATCAACGGATCAGGTCTTATGTAAAGACTAGCTGAGGTAACAAAATTCAAGGAGGAAATGACAATGACAACTATTTTTTCAGGCGTACAGCCAACAGGTATTGTAACTCTAGGGAATTATTTAGGTGCGTTTAAGCAATTCCCTGCATTACAAGATGAAGGAGATGCTGTTTATTGTATCGTCGATCAGCATGCAATAACAGTGGCACAAGATCCCAAGGAATTACGTCAAAATATTCGCAACCTAGCAGCTACGTATATCGCTACTGGAATCGATCCTAAAAAATCTACATTATTTATTCAATCAGAAGTGCCAGCACATGCACAGGCAGGCTGGATGCTACAATGTGTCGCATCGATTGGAGAGCTTGAACGTATGACACAGTTCAAGGATAAATCTCACGGTAAGGAAAGCGTATCTGCCGCTCTACTAACATATCCACCATTAATGGCAGCAGACATCCTTTTGTATAATACAAACATTGTCCCTGTTGGTGATGATCAGAAGCAGCATATTGAACTTACTCGTGATCTAGCAGAGCGCTTTAACAAACGTTATGGTGACGTTTTAACGATTCCTGAAATTCAATTACCGAAAGCGGGAGCTCGTATCAAATCACTACAGGAACCAACTAAGAAAATGAGTAAATCTGATCCAAATACAAAAGCGACAATCAAGCTTTTAGATACAGCGAAAGATATTGAGAAAAAAATTAAGTCTGCTGTTACTGACTCTGATGGTATTGTGGCATTTGATGTAGAAAATAAACCTGGTGTTTCTAATTTACTAACAATCGAATCTGCCATTTCAGGCGTATCAATTGACGACCTTGTAAAAAAATACGAAGGCGTTGGCTATGGTGGTTTCAAACAAGGCGTTGCAGCAGCTGTTATTGATCACCTGACACCAATTCAAGAGAAGTTCTATAATTTGGTAGAATCATCAGAATTAGATATTATTTTAGACGCAGGTGCTGAAAAGGCAAATGCAATTGCAAGTGCTACATTAAAACGCATGGAAGAGGCAATGGGCCTTGGTCGTGCAAGTCGCTAAAAAGAAGACTTTATCATAAAGATGATTGTAAGAGCTTGGCCAAAAAGAGAGCAACTTAAGAGTTACATTTTCTCTTTTTCATTTAAAGTTTTATCATAACCAAGATCAAGTACAACAGCGCATAACACAATGGCTGATCCAATGGCCATATAAAATGCTGATGTTTGTGCCATGAACTTAAAAACTACTAGCCAGGAATATCCGAGTGTCCGATAATTCAAATACAAAATGAGATTCCCTACTGAGAGAATCAATAAGCCATAGCTCATTAAAAATAAAAAGAGTCGGAACAAGATAAGGGCATCCTTTCTATTTCTTCTTAATTATCATCTATTCACAAAACTATAAAAAAAGACGTCAGCCACGTAAATTGGCTGACGTTTTTTTATGTTGTTGAAAGACTAATCAAACAGAATAGACTTATAGCAGTGAAGCGACTGTACATCTGTTGTTACTGCCACTATTTTTCCGCATATAAAGACGTTTTGCTGCAGAGCGGTTGATTGGAGTGGAGACTGGGCGACTCCTTGGGGATCAGCGATAGAGGAACGAAGGCTAAAAGCATCACATCCTGTGATAACGCCTTCGTGACCAACATCGTGTTGGCCCGAGACCCTGGAGCGAGCACCGCGAGTGAAGCGGCTCATCGGACGCCCCCAGGGAAGCTTTGCTCTGTGCGAAAGCGAAGCGACAGCAACAAAGCGCCCAGTCGGAACGGAAATCAACCCCTCGTTTTGCGGAAAAGCCTTACTTTATTTAATATGATGACACCTTAATTAACTGCCTGTTAAAGCCCGAATGGTGAACTATAAAAATCAGTGGGAGATGAAACCCCACTGATTAAAGTTTTACTTTATTATTCCTCGATTTTTTTGAATAGTAGACTAGCGTTGTGTCCACCAAACCCAAGTGAATTACTCATTGCATATTGAATCTCTGCTTTTCGAGCTTCATTCGGTACATAATCTAAATCACAATCTGGATCTGGATCTGTTAAATTAATTGTCGGTGGTAAAATGCCTTCTTTCAATGCTAGCGCTGTGAAAATAGCTTCAACACCACCAGCTGCACCTAATAAGTGACCTGTCATTGATTTTGTAGAACTCATCGCAAGCTTATAGGCATGTTCACCAAAGACTGTTTTTACTGCCTGTGTTTCAAATAAATCATTATATGGTGTGCTTGTTCCATGTGCGTTAATATAGTCTACTTGAGAAGCTTCTACGCCACCATCAGTTAAAGCTTGCATCATTGCACGAGAAGCACCTTCTCCTTCTGGAGCTGGAGCTGTAATATGATGCGCATCCCCTGTTGCACCGTAGCCAAGAACTTCTGCATAGATTTTTGCATCGCGGGCTTTTGCGTGCTCATACTCTTCCAAAATAACAATACCCGCACCTTCACCGATGATGAAACCATCGCGATTCTTATCGAATGGACGGCAAGCTGTTTCTGGATCTGTATTTAAAGATAATGCAGTATTTGCGCAGAAGCCTGCTACTGCCATTGTAACGATTGGCGACTCAGCACCACCAGAAATCATAACATCTGCATCGCCACGCTCAATTACTTTAAAAGCATCCCCAATGGAGTTTGTACCTGAAGCACAAGCAGTTACTGAACAAGAGTTAATACCCTTTGCTCCAAAGTGAATCGATACTTGGCCTGAAGCCATATCTGGAATCATCATTGGAATAAAGAATGGACTTACACGTCTTGCTCCACGCTCTTGGAAAGTTAAAAACTGTTGTTCATATGTTTCCATCCCACCGATTCCAGAGCCAATCCAGACACCTGCTCGTGGTGCTAGTTCTTCATCGATTGTTAATTGTGCATCTTCCATCGCCATGATAGACGCTGCTAAGGCATACTGTGTAAAACGATCCATTTTACGGGCTTCTTTACGTTCGATATACTTTTCTATATTAAAATCTTTCACTTCAGCAGCAATTTTCGCTGCGAAAAGATCTTTATTTAAACGCGTTAACTCGCCAACGCCAGATTTTCCAGCTTTAATGTTAGTCCATGTTTCTTCGATGCTATTTCCTAGTGGTGTAACTGCGCCAATTCCTGTAATTACTACTCGTCGTTTACTCATTGTCTTACTCCCCTCAAGCATTTTTCGTTTTTATTTTCCCCATCTTATTGTAACGGCGCCCCATGTTAAGCCACCACCAAATCCAACAAGTACTAATAAATCATCATCTTTTATCTTACCTGCTTCAAGCTCATCTACCAAGGAAATACCAATAGATGCTGCCGACGTATTCCCATATTTGTGAATCGTTTTTGACATTTTTTCCGGTGGTAGCTCTAAACGCTCACGAGCTGATTCCATAATTCGAATATTCGCCTGATGCGGCACTAAAAAATCTACGTCTTCTTTTGTTAAACCTACTTTTTCTAAAACGTTTACTGCAGATTCACCCATTTGACGAACGGCAAACTTAAATACTTCACGGCCATTCATAGCGATTGTATCTTGCTGTGTTAAATACAAGTTCTTTCCACCTGTGCCGTCAGCTCCAAGCTCAAATGATAAAATACCTCTACCTTCTGATACTGGACCAACAATCGCTGCACTTGCACCGTCACCGAATAATACAGCAGTATTGCGATCTTCCCAATCAAGTACTTTCGACAGCTTTTCAACACCTACTACTAAGACATATTTATAAGCATTTGATTCTACAAATTGCTTTGCTGTCACTAAACTATATATAAATCCTGCACAAGCAGCCGCTTGATCCATCGCAGCTGCATTGACTGCTCCGATTTGCTCCTGAACCATACATGCTACACTTGGAAAGTTTTGATCTTGTGTTACAGTTGCAACAAGGATTAAGCCTATTTCCTCTGGCGTAATACCTGCTTTTGCAATAGCCTCCTTAGCAGCAGCTACTGCTAAATCTGACGTATCCTGATCATCTGCGGCAAAACGACGTTCTTCAATCCCCGTGCGTGTTCGAATCCATTCATCCGAAGTGTCCATCATTTTTTCTAAATCAAAATTTGTAACGACCTTCTCCGGAACGTATTTGCCAATTCCTATAATACCAGCGTTCATTTAGCAACCCCTCTGCTTTCTTACTATCAATTATTAGTAACTGGTCATAATTATAACTCATAATGAAGGATAGGTGCAAGATGAATTAAATTTAACGTCTTAAAACTAGTAGTATCAATGGTCTCCAATCAACTTATATACATGCCATACGATTTAACAAATGTCATCTACAACTTTTAGAACTGATGCAGGAAAAAGCGTATTTTTGAGGATAAGTGAGGCTGAAAAATTTAATAATGGTGGTTAATGAAAAAAGCTGCAAATAGATCTGCAGCTTTAGTCTAACAATTGCTATTATCAACATCGTAAAAGTCGATATCGTAAAAAGATGAAAGGTGGCTCTCGCATGAATCTGCGTACGTCCAAACTATTCTCTAATAGGTCGTTAAGGATCACGTTTTCTTTGGAACACTTAGTGCTCTGAAGAAATCGCTTGATGGGTTGCAACACAGAAGGTTTCAAACGACGTGTTGTACGTTTCTTTTTGTTAGGTTTGCTACCGTAGTTGTGCCAACGTAATGGCTGACGCTTTAATCGTCTGGTGTTGCGGTGGTGTTTTTGATTCAATAAACAACGTTGAGTAATACGCATCCGCAATGGTAATCAAGTAAATCACAAAAAGTAATTGTTTCATTCAATGGTTCAAAAAATTCATTTCTCCCTTTATTCAGTTCTATAAAATTAGAATTGTCCTAGTTATAATACGAATGGTACGTAGAAAAGTTTCAAATTAATAATGACCAACGCATCACAGATGACCCAAATAAGCCACCTCGGTATGAGATAACTTAGAACTACAACATTAGCCTTTTTGCTCTAAAATTTCATACCTGCCAACAATAATGAAAAAAATCATGTTTCCACATTAATGTAGAAGCTAAGAAAAGATACACTTCCGGAAACAGCAGGAAATCGAAAATAGATATGAACCAATCGAATATTTTGCCATCTAAAATGTTCTCAATTGATGATTATCGTTGTTACAAATTCGCCATGTTTCACAGAAAAGGTTCTTTTTTTTTCGATTTATGTTATGATATGATAATGATATAAAAAAGTTCGGTTGAGGTGAAATTAATGCAATATATCGTAACATTCATATGGTCATTCCTACTAGTTTCAATGGTAAACTACGTAGTAAGCGCTGTACTTGGTGCAGATTTTGATTTCCAAACTGCTGTTGTCACATCAGTTGTATTTACAATTCTTGTTTTCATCATCGGTGCAGTTATTCCAAACGAGTCAACTCCAGAAGCTGCAGACAATCATTAATTCAACTAGAAAAAACCTGTTTCGCTCAATGCGGAACAGGTTTTTTTGTTATTTTTCAACGATGCATTGGCCATCATGCATTCTAATGTGCAATGTTTCTCCTGGTAATACTTCACCACGAAGCAATTCTTTTGCAACCGCAGTTTCAATATAACGTTGCACGAAGCGTTTTAGTGGTCTAGCGCCAAACTGAGCATCTGCTCCTTGTTCTACAACCCAGTCAATTACATTTTGTTCTACTTGTAAAGTAATTTCTTGCTCTGCAACTCGTTTGATAAGCTGTTCGACATATTTCCAAGCAATCGCTGTGAAGTGCTCATCCGATAGTGCATGGAACATAATGATATCATCCATTCGATTTAACAGCTCTGGTTTAAAGTGTTGACGAAGTGCAGCCATCACTAAATCCTCAACTGCTACATCTTCTTCTTTTGCTTCCATTAAATAGTTTGAGCCAATGTTAGAAGTTAAAATAACCACTGTGTTCGTAAAGTTGACCATACGACCTTGGCTATCCGTAATGCGTCCATCATCTAAAATTTGCAGTAAAATATTTGCAACATCAGGGTGAGCTTTTTCAATTTCATCTAATAATACTACTGAATATGGATTTCGGCGAACAGCTTCTGTTAATTGTCCACCTTCTTCATAACCAATATAGCCTGGAGGTGCCCCTACAAGACGTGATACACTATGCTTCTCCATATATTCACTCATATCAATGCGAATAAAATGATCCTCAGAATCAAACAGCTGTGCCGCTAGTGCCTTCGCAAGCTCTGTTTTACCAACACCTGTTGGCCCTAGGAATAAAAAGCTACCAATTGGTCGATGCGGGTCTTTAATACCAGCTCGAGCACGCCATACCGCTTCTGTAACAAGTTGTACAGCATTATCTTGTCCGACTACACGCTCATGCAATGTATCTTTTAAGCGCAATAATTTTTCACGCTCACCTTCTACTAATTTCGTCACTGGTATCCCTGTCCAGCGTGAGACGATAGATGCGATTTCATCAGCTGTTACCTCTTCACGTAAAATACGTGATTCCGTACCATTCTCTAATTGTTTTTCCATCTCTTGAATGTCCTTTTCAAGTGTAGGAATTTTGCCATGACGTAGTTCGGCTGCTTTATTCAAATCATATTTACTTTCTGCTTCATCTAAGTCACGACGGTATTTATCAAGTTTTTCACGTTTTTTCTGAATGCCTTGTAACGCTTCTTTTTCGGTTTCCCATTGTTTAAGCATACCCTCAGAAGATTCTTTCAGCTTTGTTAATTCATCACTGAGTTGCTCTAGTCGCTTTTTGCTTGCCTCGTCCTTTTCTTTACGTAGTGCTTGTTCCTCAATTTCAAGTTGCATAATACGGCGTTTTACTGCATCCAATTCCTGTGGCATGGAATCAATTTCTGTGCGAATCATCGCACATGCTTCATCGATTAAATCGATGGCCTTATCTGGCAGGAAACGCTCTGTAATATAGCGATTTGAAAGCTCTGCTGCCGCTACAATCGCACGGTCATGAATGCGTACTGCATGATGTAACTCAAAGCGCTCTTTCAAGCCTCGTAAAATGGAAACTGTATCTTCAATAGATGGCTCACGTACAAGCACTTGTTGGAAACGACGCTCTAAAGCAGGATCTTTTTCAATATACATACGGTATTCATCTAATGTTGTAGCTCCGATACAATGTAGCTCACCTCGTGCAAGCATTGGCTTTAGCATATTCCCAGCGTCCATCGCACCTTCCGTTTTACCAGCGCCAACAATCGTATGAATTTCATCTATAAATAAAATAATGCGCCCCTCTGAGTCTTTTACCTCTTTTAAAACACCCTTTAAGCGCTCTTCAAATTGTCCTCGATAACTAGCACCTGCTATTAAGGCACTCATATCTAACTCATACAGTATGCAATCCTTTAACCCCTCAGGCACATCGCCCTTTACGATACGTTGGGCTAATCCTTCTACAATAGCTGTTTTACCAACCCCAGGCTCACCTATTAAGACAGGATTATTTTTCGTTTTACGTGTTAAAATCCGAATAACATTCCGAATTTCTTCATCACGGCCGATTACCGGGTCCATTTTACCGTTTTTTACTTCTTCAATTAAATTACGTCCAAATTGTTCTAATGGTTTTTTGTCATTTGTTTGTTGAAATTGCATATTTAGCACTCCTTTTCAATAATGTTAAGCGGAATCCCGTTCGCCATTCTGTTTCATTAAAAATGTTTGACCTTTTTTGACTAACTTTATTTTACAACACACGACAAATCATAGCAAAGAAATAGTCCTAAAATTTCTTCACTTATAACTGGAAAATTACGTTATAATAAAAGTATATTTCTTAGATTTAGTAAATTGTTCACCTTATTTTGTAATAATTAAACAATTTTTACGTAAAAAGAAAGAGATGTGTTGAAGATATGACTATTATGGATAATATACAAGAAAAATTTCACGATCTTTTTCAAAAACACGGTGTTTTTATTAAAGTGAATAAGGATAGTAAAATTTTTTTAGAGGGCGAACGTGCGAAAGAAATTTATTATATAAAAACAGGAGCAATCTCGATTAGTCAGGAAACAGAGAATGGGAAAGAATTAACCATTCGTATTTGTGGTCCAGATAGTATTATTGGAGAAAGCTCATTATTTTGTAACCTTACGTATAATTCTATGACTGCTAAAGTTTTAGAACCCTCTAGTTTATATGTACTAAGCCGTGAATCATTGGAACTTTTACTAGTGGAACAACCTAATTTAATGGTGGAATATATGAAGTGGTTGCAAACAGAAAATTTAAAACATCAAAGTCGTTTGCGCGATTTAGTTTTAAATGGTAAAAAGGGCGCTTTATTTTCAACACTTATCCGCCTTTCAAATACTTATGGTAAGCCTTTAGAAAATGACACTATTTATATTGATCTCCCATTAACAAATACAGAAATCGCTAATTTATGTGCGACGAGTCGAGAAATGATTAATCGCATGCTTAATGACTTAAAGAAGCAAAATATCATATCCTTCGAAAAAGGTTATATTACCATTCACGATTTACAATTTTTAAAGGATGAAATCGCCTGTGAGAATTGTCCGTTACAAATATGTCGTATCGATTAAATCGTTACACGCAAAAACCCCGCTTATGAGTTGTAAGCGGGGTTTTTGTGGCATTAAAGCATTCTCTTAAGCAAAGCATAGTTGATAAAAACGGATAATATTCCGATAAAAGCTAAAATTGTTCCGATAAAAATTCATCAATAATAACATAGAGTTGATTTCCGTTCCAGGCTACTCGCTTTGTCGCTGACGCTTCGCTTTCGCGCAGAGCAGAGCTTCCTGTGGACGAGCGTCGAGCCGCTTCCTCCGCTGTTGTTGTTGCTGTCGCTACGCTTTCGCACAGAAAACATCCGCTCCGTGCAGGGTCTCGCCTGTCTCGCTTTCCCACGGGAGTCGAGTAGCCTTCCACTCCAATCAGCGATAGCGTAGAACTTTTATAAATTTTATATATTTCAAAAGTGAACGCTATGGCAACTCATCATAATCAAACAGAAGAATCTTATAACAGTAATGCTATTGTACACCTGATCTTGCTGACGCTCCGCTTTCGCACATAAAAACATTGCTGAAGTTTCGTTTTATCGCTATAAATTAAAGGAACATGCCAGAAGAAACATACTTAAGAGAAATAGTTGATTGGAGTGGAGGTTGGGCGACTCCTTGGGGAACAGCGTCACAGATGAGACCCTGGAGCGAGCAACGCGAGTGAAGCGGCTCATCGGACGCCCCCAGGAAAGCGCCCAGCCGAAACGGAAATCAACCCCTTTGCCGAAGAACCATACTTTATTATATTATCTAGGACACCTTAATTACATTGACACAATAGTTTTTCGACAGCAAAAATCCCCGCTTACTGTTGCAAGCGGGGATTTTTTATCATGCATTAAGTGGACTTAGCGTACTCCTAATGCCATTTTTGCATAGCGTGACATTTTGTCTTTTGACCAAGGTGGATTCCATACAATATTGACATTTGTACTTTTTACCTCTGGAAGCTCACCTAAAGCTGTGTTCACTTGATCAACAATAACAGGTCCCATTGGGCAGCCCATAGACGTTAGCGTCATTGTAACGGTTGCTACACCTTCTTCATCTAACTCTACATCATATACTAAACCTAAGTTGACGATATCAATACCAAGCTCAGGGTCAATTACATTTTCTAATGCACCGAACATGCTGTCTTTCATATCTTGATCCATCTGTATTTCTCCTTCCGTCACAGTGTTAACTTAATCATAGCAGATGCATCTTATTATGCCAAATGCTGTGCAAGCCATTCAGTTGCTGCTAACATACCATCTCGTGACACAGCATGGCCCGCTCTTTTATTAGCTAAGAACTTTAAGTCTTCTGGATTTGTTTCATAATAATTGCGTAAAGTTAAATAAAAATTATACGTTTCATTAAAAGGAACGGTTTTATCTAATTCCCCATGCCAAAATAACACAGGTCGTCCTGCGAATTTTTCTGGTGTTAGGCTGACATCATATTTAGCAAGAAGTTCATTCGTTTGTTGTACTTCTTCTTCTGACATTGGCCAATTCACACCGCTTTTAGCGAATTGCTGTAATTGATACTCCGCTAATTTAAGAAACCCTGGTGCACCCATGCATACTGCTGCTGTTTTAATCCAGTCATAACGCTTTAAACAGCCTGATGTTACAATTCCACCCATCGATGTACCAGCAACGCCAATTTTATCATCCACTAATAATTTTTTATTCTTTAATTCATTATATAATTGTTCAACTTCATGAATAGAATTTAAAACAATATCCCAAAAATGTAAGCTCATTTTCATCTCAGATAGGCCTTCACTACGGTCGCCATGTAATTTTGCATCTGGTAATAGGACACGCACCCCGCTGCCTACTAATTGGTATGCATAATGTAAGTTATGTTCTTTTGCGCTCATAAAACCATGTAAAAAAATAACTACTGGGGTTTTTTCATTCATATTTTCTGTATGTATATGTAATAAAGGAATATCTCCCCACAATTCTTTTTCAACAATCATCTTTGTCACTCCCAACTTTTGTCTATCTTTATGTTAGCAAACTTTTCTCTATGTGACAAAATTTTGACGTATGGTTTACAAAGAGATACTATTCAAATTATAGGAAAGGGGCAATGAGCTATGAAACCGCATTTAATCGTTTTAGACTTAGATGGTACGTTATTAACGGACCAACAACAAATTTCAGCCAAAACTAAAAAAACATTATTGCAGGCAAAGGAACAAGGTCATCAAGTGATGATTGCTACAGGTCGTCCTTATCGTGCGAGTGATATATACTATCACGAACTTGGCCTTACAACGCCCATCGTGAATTTTAATGGTGCTTACGTCCACCACCCGAAAAATGCTGCTTGGCAGACTAAGCATACTCCTATTGATTTAGGCGTAGTGCATGATGTCGTTGATTCCATCAATAGCTATCAATACGAAAATATCATTGCAGAAGTTAAGGACGATATTTATGTGCATACAGAGAATGAACGGATATTAAACATTTTTAATATGGGGAATCCAAAAATTACTCTTGGAGACCTCTATACCCATTTACTTGATAACCCAACTAGTTTACTGATTCAAGCGAATGAAGTAAATTCCACGATTATCCGTGATCATTTACAGGCTGTTCATGCAGAGGTCATTGAACATCGTCGCTGGGGTGCTCCACTTCATATTATTGAGATTGTTCGCCGTGGCTTAAATAAAGCAGTGGGAATCGCTCATGTAGCAAAAGATTTAGGTATTCCACGCGAGCGTATTATTGCATTCGGTGATGAAGATAACGATTTAGAAATGATCGATTACGCCGGCATCGGTGTAGCAATGGGCAATGGCATTCCTACTTTAAAAAATATTGCTAATGAAATTACCACAACCAATAATGACGATGGCATTGCTAAAATACTCATCGATCGCTTGAAATTATCCTAGTTAAGTAGTGATACCCCATTTTCTGGATCATCACCAAAAATTGTGGATGACACCTGTTGAAGCGTATACCAAGTTGATTGGAGTGGAGACTGGGCGACTCCTTGGGGATTAGCAACAGAGGAACGAAGGCTAAAACCATCACGTCCTATGATAACGCCTTCGTGACCAACATCGGTGCTACTACCGCTACGTTAGCACTACGCTTTCGTGCAAAAAACATCTGTTGGCCCAAGCGGCTCATCGGACGCCCCCAGGAAGCTTTGCTCTGTGCGAAAGCGAAGCGTCAGCGACAAATGTTTTATCTGCGCGAAAGCGTAGCGTCAGCGACAAAGCGCCCAGTCGGAACGGAAATCAACCACGTTATGGTAATGAGTCATTTTTTCATTTTAACTTTATTCAGAAGTACTCTTTATTCGATAGGTACTTATTGAATAAAGTTAAAAATCCTGGGTTGCAATTATACTGAAACTCGATATGATAATATATCTATATAATATTTCATTAGAAATAGTTTAGAGAAACATAAAGTGGAAAGTGAAAGCTCGACACTTGTTCACCTGTTATGTAGTATAGGTATTTGAAAACTTCTCATATAGAATATTAAATTAGGGGGACAAATGATGAAAATTTTTACTGATAGTGGATGTGATTTACCAAAGTTTTACTATGAAGAAAACAATGTTGAACTTCTTCCACTACGAGTGCAATTGAACAATAATGAATATGATGATGTCATTTCAATTGATTCCAAAGAAATTTACGATGCTATTCGTCAAGGAGCTCGCCCAAAAACATCCCAAGTATCACCAGAGATTTTTCTCAACCATTTCGAAAATCTAGCAAAGAATGCAGAGGAAGGGATCTATATTGCCTTTTCATCGGAATTATCAGGCACCTATAATACGGCAGTCATGATTCGCAATCAAGTGCAGGAGCAATATCCCTCCCTTAAATTAGCGATCATCGATTCTAAATGTGCTTCACTTGGTTTTGGTCTAGTAGTCGAAGAAGCGGTTCGACTTCGAAATACAGGTGCTTCATTGGAAGAAATCGAAGCAAAAATCACAGCTCTTACCCCACAAATGGAACACTTATTTACAGTTGAGGATTTAGATTACCTTGCTAAAGGTGGGCGTGTATCAAAGGCAAGCGCATTTCTTGGAGGGCTCCTAAGCATTAAACCAATTTTAAATGTAGAGGACGGTAAACTTGTGCCGATTGAAAAATCTCGCGGACGCAAAAAAGCCATCACTCGCATGTTAGATTTAATGCAAGAACGCGGCGATGATTTTTCTGAGAAAATTATTGGTATTAGTCATAGTGATGATGTGGACTTTGCCAACGAAGTAAAGGCTTCTATCCAAAAAAGATTTTCGCCAAAAGCCATTCAAGTAACAATGATTGGCTCAGCAATCGGCTCACACGTTGGACCAGGTACAATTGCCATCTTCTTTACGAATAAAAGCTATCAAGCTTAACAAAAACCCCCTCCGCACTTAAAAGTGTTGAGGGGGTTTACTCGATTGTTGAAGACAATAATCAGTGGGGATGAAAAAACCTTCCCTGATTAAAATTATTGAGCATCTTGCTCATTACGACGTACTTTACCTCGTCTAATAATAACAACTACAAATCCTATGAATATAACCCATACTAATCCTAGTGCTACCATATAAGGTACATTTAATCCTTCATCATCTCTAACTTGATAAATCTCTACCATTTCACGATTTAAAATAACCGGATACACATCTTTTTCATTAATACGAACTTTTTCTTCATGTATAATACCATTTAGCATTTTACCTTCCCCAAGCTGAGCAGGTGTTAAATCAACGCGTTGTGTTTTACTAGTGTTGTTAACCATGATGACCCATTTCTCTTTATCAGATGTTCGTGTAAATACAAGTAGGCCATTTTCATTTGTAATAACTTCAAAATCACCATTTCGTAATGTCTCAGATTTATTACGTAACGATTGAACATTTTTAATATATTCGATTAACTCATCATCTGTTTTAAAGTTGAAAATTTGGTGCGTATCTGGCTTTGTTTCCCCGTTCATCGCAATTTCTGTACCATATTGCACAACTGGAATCCCTGGCATCATAAATAAAGCACCCATAGCCATTTTCAAACGCGTTGGTGGGAACATATTTTCAGCCGCAGAATCAAATGTAAAACGACGCGTTTCTAGCGAATCCACCATAATTTGAGTTGGCTTTTCACCTGTAAATGGGTCCATCAACTTAGAAGAATCCATATCAACATTTTTAAATATATTACGGTAAATATCAGCCGTAGCCGGTGAGATGCTTGCATCAAAGTTTGCATCACTTTCTTCATTAGAAATCACATAGAGCGATTTTTTCGAATCTTTTAATGCCTTAATCACTGCATTGATAAAGCCTGTATCGGCACCAGCAATATTTGTTAAACGCACCCCACCAACATCATATGTAGAGACAAAATCTGTTGCAGATTTAATAAGTGCTTCTTGTACATCTTTGTTTGTTAAGTCCCATTGTACTTGTCCATTATTTGTTGAAGCAATCCAATCCTTTTTCGCTGGATCTTTTGCCCACTCATGATTCGGACTTACATTGTTTAGCGGGAAATCAACCATGATCGATACATTTTTAGCTTTATAGGCCTCAATGACGCTTTGGAACTCCTCAGATGTCCCAAAATGACGCTCAATTGTAGAGTAGCTCGTCGGCATCGATCCATCATATTTCTCAGTGGCAAAAATCGGACCAATAGAAACGATTGTAAAGCCCATCTCTCCGATAAATTTTAGTTTATCCTGTAAACCTGCAAAATCGCCCCCAGCAAACTTAGTAGGGTCTTGCGTATTTGTATCAAAATCGTTAGTGCCCGAACCATTAAAGAAACGGTCAACGAGTAAATCATAGATGCTTTCTTCTGCAATCGTTCTTGTCGTTGCTTCATCAGCATGTGCAACTGGTGTAGCACTCACTAATGTAGTTGCTAGTAAAAGCGATGCAGCTGTCGCACTTATCCACTTCTTGAATTTCACTTTTATTCCCTCTCTTTCAAACCAATCCATCGTCATTTTACCAAATAAAATAGTCACGTCGCTATCATTTAAAAATATTTTCCGAAAATGCAAAATTAATTACGACAAAAAGGTGTCAACTTCTCCTAATCAATTCATTTGGGGCTTGGTCGGGGGAGCCAAGCATTTTTTTGGGGACCTGAGCATTTTTTGGGCTACCTGATCACTTCTTCGGCTTACCCGATCACTTTTCTGGGCTACCTGATCACTTCTTCGGCTTACCCGATCACTTTTCTGGCATACCTGAGCAGTTTTCCGACCTACCTGATCACTTCTCCGGCTTACCCGAGCAGTTTTTCAAGCTACCTGAGCGATTTAACTTCCCCCCAAAAATAAAAGCCGTGAAGCGAAATCTTCACGACTTTTCAAAATAATTATGCCAAGAAATTTATTCCCATTGGCAGTTTGAAGCCTAAAAATAATGTAATGAATAAGAATACTGCAAATAAAATCCAAAACAGGCCAGTTGGTTTATTTTTCTTTTTACGGACTAATACCATTTCCATCATACCAATGACTAAAATACCGCCTAAGAATTTAAGACCATATAGCATTGGATCTCCAGCTTGGTATTTAAAGAATAGTGCCCCACCAGTAATAATAATTAAAATGTAGAATAAACGTAATGTCATATGTAAGCCTTTTGACTGCTTGCCCATTAATGCTGCAATTAAAAAGATTACGATTGCAACTACCCAAGTAGTAATATGCGCATCCGTTCGGCTAGTTAAGAAATCCATTATTGTCCCCACCTCATATTCTTTTTTCTATCAAACTCTATCCTACCATGTGATGGAAAGGGTTTCAAACATTACAATAGTGTTCATATAATATACATCAATTATGCCTCTGCATAATTGTGTCCGGAATCTACTGAAAGAAGTTAAAAATCCGCGGAGGTAAACTCACGCGGATTTGAAAAAATTATTCAAAATGATTCACTAAAGTACCGATGCCTTGAATGGACACTTTCACAGTATCCCCAGCTTTTAAAAATTGTGGCGGATTCAAGCCTTTACCAACACCCGCTGGAGTACCCGTTAAAATAACATCACCTGGCTCTAATGTTACATGCTGAGATAAAATCGATACTAATGATTCTACAGTGAACATCATATCTTTTGTTGAGCCGTTTTGGCGTACTTCATCATTCACTTTTGTTACCACTGTTAAATCTTGTGGATTCGGAATTTCATCTTTTGTTACAAGGTAAGGTCCAAGTGGACAAGTTCCTTCCAAGCTTTTTCCTAAGAAGAATTGCTTATGTTTTTCTTGTAAATCACGAGCTGTTAGATCATTGGCAATCGTGTAGCCAAATACATAATCGTATGCTAAGTTTTTCGGAATATTTTTACCGCGTTTACCAATGACAACAGCTAATTCGCCTTCATAATCCATTTTAGATGAAAGATCGGCATGGATAGATATTGTTTGGCCATCAGCAGCAATAGCAGTCGGAGATTTTGTAAATACCATTAAATCTGTTGGAGCTGCCTCTGCACCCATTTCTTTAGCATGTTCATCATAGTTTTTCCCTATACACATAATGTTTTTTGGTGTACGTGGAATCGGTGATAACCACTCGATCGCTGTAAATTCACGTTTGAAGCTATTAGCGCGATCTGATTTTTCAGCGGCTTCTACTAATTTACGAATCTGTTCAACAAAATCAAAGCCTAGTGCAATGCCATCTACAATTGAACTTGAAAAAGAAGGGAGAACTTGAAGTTCATTTTGAATAGCGAGTACATCCCATACCGCTTCTTCTTTTTTTACTTTTGGTCCAAAGCTTACATGTCCACCTAATTTAAATGATAAAATTTTCATGATTTTCAGAGCTCCTTCTTTTTTCTACATGATACAACAATATTATAGGAATTGCCTTACTTTTGCGATAACTATTTTTATTCCTATTAAATCGTGGGCTCATCACCATAACGTGGGTTGATTTCCGTTCCGGATGGGCGCTTTCCTGGGGGCGTCCGATGAGCCGCTTCACTCGCGTTGCTCGCTCCAGAGTCTCATCTGTGACGCTGATCCCCAAGGAGTCGCCCATCCTCCACTACAATCAACTTATATACATAACATACGTTTTAACAAATGCTACCCCAACTTTTAATAATGAGCCAAGTCACGATTAATTATTCTTATTATACAAGACGTATTCATTAACTATATGTTGCCGACACGCTGAATACAATTAACTTACTTTAGTTTTCTCTTTATACGTTAACTTGCGCCATAAAGCCTCTAGCGGACCTTGTTGCCATTTCGCTAGCCAAATTTCTGCCACAATCATTTGGATAATAATAATACTGACTGCTATTAACACGCCTGTTGCGACGCTCACTTTTCCATACCAGCCAAATCCGAATTGATAAAATAAACATGTTCCAATGATCGATTGAAGTATGTACATCGTTAGCGACATGCGTCCCATTTTGGCAAAAGGACTAAGCAACTTTGATACAGTTGGAAATAAACAAAGTAAAACGATGAGCCCAATGTAGCCTACTGCTAAAATTGGACCACCTATGTAAACTTTCATGTAGTCTAATAAATACGTACGTGTAAACATAATCGGTAAGCTCTTGATGAAAATACCAACTGCTAATCCAGCTATTGCTAATGCCAGCCAAAGCCATTTTAGCTCCTTCGCTCGTTCCACTAAACGCCATTTAGAAGCCGCAGCACCAATTAACATAAATGGTAAAATTGTAAATAATACCACAAACCACATGCCGATTCCCGCCTGAACAGATAAATCGGTTAAACGTTGCATAAACGCATCCATCCAACTGCCCGTCCCGTAAGCAGTTATCGCCTGCTCTACCGAAGTGATATCTAAATACTCATCAATTTTCGTATTAAAATTAATATACCCTACAATAAATAACATAAAAACTTGCATAACACCGTTAATCATAATACCGATTGACAATAACCAAATAGGATGTAGACGTAGTAAAAGCAATAAAAAAACGCCGCAAAATGCATACATCATCAAAATGTCGCCCCACCAAATGAGCACAGCATGTATTAAACCAAATACAAACAATACAGAAAGTCTTCGCAGTCCTATCTTATAAAAATTTTGTTCACGGCTTTGTGCTTTCTGCCATTGCATAGCGAGTCCATAGCCAAATAACATGGCAAACAGTGGATAAAAGCTACTTTGTACATAAATATCTAAATTTTGCTGCCACACCATATCTGACGGTGTTGTAAACCATGATGCCAAATCAATATATGGCATTGGCAAATAAAAGGCAAACATATTAACGAGTAAAATGCCTAGTAAGCTAATACCACGTAAAATATCTAATGTTGCGATGCGTTCCTGCAACATTGTCGGTTTTAACTCCACAAAATAGCCTCCTCTATGTATATGGCGAAAACAGGGCTCTCTAAATTCATTCCCTTATTATGAAACTATATCAGATAGCCCTGTTTTCACCTCGTTCACTTATGAATGTAAAGCCCGTTCAATATCGAATAAATATAGAACTTTATCACTCACTTTGATTTGAAGGATAGATTCTATCGCCTCACTATAAACTCTGAGCTGAACACCATATCGGTCTAAAAGTTCCTTCGTTAGCGCTGGTTCCTCTGCAAAATGCGATTGGATACGATCTGTCTTATAATCAAGCAAAATCCATTCACCATTCTCATCCTCAAATAAGCAATCAATAATCCCTTGTACAATTTGAGCGTCGCCGTCTTCATCTACCCTACTAATCGTAAATGGCAGTTCTCTTCGGATTGTTTTTGCTTTTTTAAAGCGTTGTCCAATATCTGTTGTAAAGAAATTATATATTTTTTTCCATGGAACAACCTTGCCCTCAGCCTCGGTCAGAAGCTGCCTTGCCACTAAATGAGCGACAAACTCCTTAACCTCCTGTACATCCGTAAAACCATTTTGAGGTACATGCTGCATGACTGTATGGACAGCTGTTCCGATTTCTGCACTTGTCATCTGTTTGTCCTGTAAAAAGGTTGGACGGGGCGCAATAGTCGTCATTTTTTGCTTAGAAGGTACTGAAAAGTAATATTCAGGCTCCTCCTGCCGCTGTAGATTTTCTATACGCTTTATTTCACTTACAGATGTTTTAGAGCGTTTTTGTGTTGATTTCTGAAATGCATAATGTGTTTGAAAACGCATCGTAATTTCCGACAGCAAAGCTTCGTCCTCTGGCGTTTCTAGCAATGGCTGTATCTCATCCTCTAACGCCTGTATGTCATACGCATAATGGCTTGTTTCTACAGCTCGTACCCACCAATGTGATACATCTTCAGATGCCTTATAGGAAGAAGAAGCAATTTTTGCAAAATCTGCATGTCTAGCAACTGCAGGCCCAAGCCAATCAAAGTAGCTATTAGCTCTCGCGCGTAAATACTCTTGTAATGGGGCATCCACCGGTAAACTTTGAGCATCCTGCCAGTTATCGAGCGTTTTACTCCAATTTTTCACGGAGCCTACTAAAATAAGTCGCTCCTTCGCACGTGTCATCGCTACGTACAATACACGCATTTCCTCAGCCCGCATTTCAAGCTCCTTTTTCTCCTTTAGCGCTAAAAATGGTAGAGATGTATACGTGATACGATTTTCTGGATCAATTGCCTTCACTGCAAGGCCAAAATCTTGATCGAATAAATACGGATTGTGGAAATCCATTTTATTAAACGGTCTCCCCATCCCTGCAACAAAGACAACAGGGTATTCCAAACCTTTTGAAGAGTGGATCGTTACAAGACGCACAACATCATCCTTTTCTCCAATCGATTTAGCTGTTCCTAAATCATCTCCACGCGTACGCATACGATCAATAAAACGTAAAAAGCGAAATAGTCCTCGAAAGGCTGTTTTCTCATACATTAAAGCACGGTCATGTAAAATGCGTAAGTTGGCCTGACGCTGCTTACCATTTGGCATAGCACCAACCATCTCATAATAATGCGTGTCTAAATAAATTTTCCAAATTAAATCTGACAGTGAACCACGTCGTGCTAAATCTCGCCAGTTTTCAAATGCTAGCATAAATCGTTGAAGCTTCACAAAAGTGTCTGATTGCACACCATGTCCATCACTTCGAATAAATTGCCTTAATGCATCATAAAATGGCGCTTTTTTATCTGCTAACCGTATTTTTGCTAGCTCATTTTCTGTTAAGCCAACAAATGGTGCGCGTAGCACTGAAGCTAAAGGAATATCCTGATATGGATTATCGACAACCTTTAGTACATTCAGCATAATCATAACTTCAAGCGCATCAAAATATCCTTTAGAGGACTCCGCATAGAGAGGGATTCCCGCAAGCTTAAATTCCTCAACTAAATCAGTTGACCATGTCATTGAACGCATTAAAATCACAATATCACTATATTTTAATGGCCGTTCTGTCTTCGTTTTTGTATCGAATACGGTTGTCCCATCCTCCATCATCTGCCGAATACGCTCAATGATAAAACGTGCCTCATACTGTGATTTTTTTAATTCCTCTAGTTCAGAGGCGTCGCTTGCAATGTCTTCCGCCTCTTCGTCCAACGCCTCTTCGTCAGGAGGATGCATGATGACTAGCTCTACCGGAACTTCTTTATCATCATACGGCGCTGCTGGCTTTAATGAAGCATTTTCATCATAAAGAATTTCCCCTACACGCTCACCCATAATTTGTGCAAATACATAGTTTGTAGCGTTCAACACTTCTTGTCGACTACGGAAATTAGCGTTTAAATCTATACGCATTCCCGTTAAATCTGGGGTCTCTAGAAACTCGCTATATTTTCGCATAAAAAGCTTCGGTTCTGCTAAACGGAAACGGTAAATGCTTTGTTTGACGTCCCCAACCATAAACAGATTTCCCTCTTGCTCACTACCTGTTTTCACAAGCTGCAATATTGTTTCTTGAAGCATATTTGTATCTTGGTATTCATCAACAAGTACTTCTTTAAAACGTTTTTTCAAATCTAGTGCAACAGGTGAAGACTGTAATTCACCTTCAACTTCTACAGTTAAAATTTGCAATGCGAAATGCTCTAAATCCGAGAAATCGATAATTCCTCGTTCTAATTTTGCCATGCGGAACTGTTCACTAAAAACATTCGTCAATTCGACTAATGTTCCTATCGTCGGACCCATTAATCGAATCTCTTCTAACAAGCGTGCAGGAGTCCGAACGAAAAAAGTCTCCTTAAGCTTGTTCACAATTTTTTTTGCTGCCTCACGTTTTTTCTTAGCAAGATCTTGTAGCTCCACATCCACTAAAGCATCCTTTGATACACGCTTTAAAGTTGACCATTTTACCGTGCCAAAATAATCAAAGAGTTCTTGCCACGTTCCTTCACGACTAATGCGAATGCCTTCCTGAATCATGGCAAAATCCATTTCTGCAGTTTCAGCATATGGTGCAGGTCCCTCGGGCTGTAGCGTAATGGCACGCATT
Source organism: Lysinibacillus sp. NPDC056185 (assembly GCF_047737915.1). Lineage (NCBI taxonomy): Bacteria > Bacillati > Bacillota > Bacilli > Caryophanales > Bacillaceae > Lysinibacillus > Lysinibacillus sp. NPDC056185. Next base: position 10,789 of record NZ_JBLLLQ010000029.1, on the reverse strand, counting down.
TCAGAAATTAAGACGAATGCCTCCTCAAGACTATGCTTGACGGTTAACTTTACATATTTCGACAGCTCTAAATCATCAATGGTCACATCCGCTGCTAAATCATATGTCTCTGGTAAACTACGAAGCCATTTTTGAGGCTCTGCATGAACACGAGACGTATCATAAAGCTTGCTTATTAATGTTTCAATAGCCTGATCATCACGATCCGATGTAAAGCTATCAACAAGACGGTAGATTGCTTGAACCTGTGCTTCATCCTCAGAATCGTAAGCATCTTCTAATACTTCTGCTAATATATCGTCCCTTAACAAAGCGACCTCTGCCTCATTTGCTATACGAAAGCCTGGATCAATATCTAGCATATAGGCGTACTGCTTCACAATAGCTAAGCAGAAAGAATGCAGCGTTGAAATTTGTGCTTTGTTGACAAGGCTTAGCTGGCGTCGCAAATGGTTGGAAGTTGGATTTTCTGCAATAGCCTTTTCAAGCGCCTCCGCCATACGGTGACGCATCTCAGCAGCGGATGCATTTGTAAATGTTACGACAAGTAGCTCGTCGACATTGATGGGATTCTCTGTCGCCACTACCTTTTCAATCATACGATTAATGAGAACTGCCGTTTTACCAGAGCCTGCCGCAGCCGATACAAGTGTATCCTGGCCGCTTGCATAGATGGCCTTCCACTGGTCATCAGTCCATGTCACTTCCGCTGGCTTTTCAGGTATTTTTTGTACCAACTTACTTCATCTCCTTCCGAATTATCTCAACGATATCATTCGGTTTTGCTTGCTGTAACTGACGGTAGCTTTGCTTGCCATCAGATGGGTCAAATTGACAAACCGCCGTAAATTGACAGTAATCACATGCTGTTTTTGTTTTAAGTTTATAAGGACTAATGGACGTATCCCCTGCTAAAATTCCATCACCAGCCTCTTGATGCTTGCGCCGTACAAAATGCTGTAGATTTTTCATATCATTTACAGGTACAACCCGTGACTGAGATTCTGATGGTGTCCCATCTTTCTTCATATAGACAGGAATAATTTTTGAATGCCCACTCGATTCCTCTAATTGCTCGTCCATCGATAAAATGGCCTCCGCATTTTCCGACAAAAGACCTTTCATTTTGTATTGTTTTAAACGGTCTTCTTCAATTTCACTGTCGCTTAAATCCTTATCAAGCTTTAGCATTGGATTGTGGACATGTACATAAAGAACCCCAGCTGGCTCCGCCTCACCTGGCAGCCAATAAGAAGCGTTTTCCATCGCCACATCTAGATACGTTAGTACCTGTAGAGACAAACCGTGATAAACCTCATTCAAATCTAAATCACGAGCGGATGATTTATAATCGACGATCCGTAAATAAGAGCGGTCATCAATAGACGCACTATCTACCCTATCAATACGACCCCGCATAAACATTTTCTTACCACCTGATAAATCTATTTCAAGTGGAGGAAGCTGTTCATTTTGTCCCGGTCCAAATGATGCCTCAATGGCAATTGGCTTAAAGTGGGATACATTCGCATGCTGCGTAAGTGCCGTCATTGTTCGCTCGACAATACGTATAAGCTTGCGTTGAATGTAACGATAACGTGCACTAGATAGTAAGATTTGATGAGAAAATACCGGCACAATTTGCTCTACGGCTTGACGTGCTAATTGTTTAATTTGCTGCTTTGTTAAACGTATCCATGATAGTTGCAGACGGTGTGTCTCCTCCGTAATCCATTTCAATGCCTCATGGAATAAATCGCCCATTGCAAATGTTTCTAGTCTGTACTCTGCCCGCTCTTCAAGATGAAGCCCATACGTTGTAAAATGCGAGAATGGGCAACGGAAATATTTCTCAACACGAGACACGCTAGATGTTAGCTTTTGACCATATAATTCCTGAGTGATGTAGTTTTCTAAGGGCTCAGCTTCATTTTTATGAGTGATTGGATGTAAAACTCGATCATAAATAAGTGCCCAATAAGGGTCCTGTCTATAAAATTTTTGTAAAGCAAGCCACTCTGGCGCTAGCTCACGACTATGTTCAGCTTGGCGTTTTTGCACCATTAAATGTGCTAAAGCTGTACGTGGATGGCGTAAATACGGTAATGCACTTTCATCCAGTAGTTCAATTGGATCGATTACAACTCGCTCGACCTCGACACCACTCAAAAGGCCAGCCGTTTTATCATTGCCGATAATTTTCTTTATATAGAGTGAAGACAGTAGTGCCTTGCCCTCTTCATCTGCCGTTGGATAGGACATATATAATTTATCGGATGGCGTAGTTAAAGCTCGATATAGCAAGAAATTTTCCTGCAGTAAACGATTTTTAGACGTCGGCGCTAGCTCATAGCCAATTTGACTAAACCATTCACGTTCGTTATCTGACAGCAATCCCTCATAATCCATACGAATTGGATAGACTCCATCATTCATTCCTAAGACAAAAGCGACTTTTATATTCGATAAACGAGCTAAATCAACTGTCGCTACCATGACCTCATCTAATGTAGGCGGGATACGCGAAAATTCTAATGTATCAAAGCCCTCATCTAAAATTTTCGCCGCTTCCTCCACGGACATCTCCTGCTCACCAAACATATACACAAACTGATCGAGCACTGCAATCCATTCTTTCCACGCTTGATCATGCTCACTTGCAGCTAATGCATCGCCTCGATCTAGTTCACGATCTTTCATTGCTTGAAGCTTTTCATAAACATTTAAATGCTCAATCAACTCAAATAAAGCTGTCGCTACTTCTCTACCTGTTGTCGCCACTTCCAGCTTGTCCTGTAATGATTTAAGCGGCTGCCGAATTTCGTCGCGAATAGCCTCGATTTCTGCCTGCATAGCACGTTCTTCGTCCGTTTGTACGCGTGAATGGAATTCAAGTCCGCGATACTTTTTGAAAAACCATCGAGCTTCCTCAAACCAGCGCTCTCCAAAGACGCCTTGTGCTAAACAGTAGTTTTCTAAACGATCCGCTCGCTCACGCCAAATATTTAATTCAGCATGTAACGGGAAAAATAAATCTGTTTTCACGCTACGAAAAACCGGTTCATATTTCCAATTAGAAGTAATAACCTCTAAAGCAGATCGACTAAGTTCAATTAAAGGGTGATGCAGCATCGTCTTTTTCGAATTTGTAAAAATAGGAATTTCGTATTGTTGGAAAATCGTTGTAATGAGCGGGTCATAAACTTCTGCTTGTCTATAAAGAAGTACTATATCTTGATAACGATACCCCTTCTCTCTCGTCAGCTTTGTTATTTCCCGGGCAATGGCATGTATCTCCGCACGTCGATTAGATGCTTCAAGCACCATTACATCACCTGAAGTTTCTTTCGCTTGAGGCACCATATCAGCAAACCGATCTTCCATATGTTGTAAATCATTAGATTGGAAACGATACGTATTATAGAAGTGCAGTGGTGCTTCAACTTCAATGCCTTCTTCAGATGCAATGTCGTGTAAACGTTGATTCGTAGAAGCGGCTTCATGGAATAAAGATTGCTCATCATAAACTTCATCGATATGGTCAAAGGGAAGAACTACCGTTACCTGTTTCGTCACCTTCAATAACTCTTTTACAAGCTCTAATTCTCTTACCGTAAATGCTGTAAAACCATCTATATAAATGGACGCCTGCTTCATCGTCTCGGAGCATTTTAGTTGCTCGGTTAAAATCGGATAATACCCCTCACTATCGACATATGTCGTGCCAAGTCGTTCCTCCAAAGCTTGCAAAACTACTTGTAAATCATTAGCCTTCGCTTGCAATGTATTAGGCGCATCAATGGCCTGCAAAGACGCTGTCACTTCAGCTAACACCGAACTATTTACACTATAACGACTAAACTCTCGTAATAGCGTTTCAATTTCTTCTGTAAAGCCTCGTTTCCCAGCTGCTTGTCGAAATAACGAAAACTCACTTTTTTGTTCCTCTAAAAGTTTACGGATAAGCATTCGATAACCATAGCCATTTACTTCTTTTCGAGCAATACCACCCGTTTCCTGTAACACTAGCCATGCCAATCGTTTAAATGTCATGATCTGTGCACGAATTAAGCCTTGCAAGCCATGCTTATTCGTTAGCTCATACTCCGTTGAGTACGACATTTGGTCGGGGACAATTACAAAAATTGGATGACCTAACGGCTCTGTTTTTAATTGCTCGACAATCTCTTGATGAATAAACGTTGATTTACCCGTCCCTGAACGTCCTGATACGATACGCAATGTCATGTACTTTTCCCCTCCTGTTAATTATCTATTTTAAAAAGTGATTGTTGTTGTGGAACACCTGGCCTTTGCTGGTCTACCTGAGCGGTTTTCGCACTGACCCGATCACTTTGCTGTTCTACCTGATCACTTTGCTACTCTATCTATGCATTTTAAAATATTTTATCTAAGCGCTACTCAATGTTTTTCGAGCATTGCCTTACCTTTATTAATGAAGATAAAAAACCCCTTCTCTCATTTTACATGATAAAAGGGGTAAGATGTGCATATTCAACTTTTAACGTTGATGATTTTTCGTCAATTTTCTCGCATGTTTTAAGTCTTTCTCTACACGCGCATTTAATCGTTTCTCCATAAACTTGCCAACCCACCAAAGCAAGACAATCGCAACAGCAGCAATAATCAGTCTTACAGGACTTGTTAGGAGCGATTTCAAATCGTAACCAAGCACGCTCATTCCTAAAATCATAACGAACTTCCCAGCCAATAACACTATAAAATAATACTTTTTATGAATATGGGACAGCCCCGCTACAATATTTACAATGATTGAGGGTGTAAAAGGAAAACAAAGTAACACGAATAATGGGCTAATACCATTCATATCTACCCATTTAATTAGCTTCTCTACTTTTTTACTGCCTGTTACAAATCGAAGCCTTGGATGGTTGCCAAAATGTCGGACAAGCAAAAATACTGCATATGACCCCGCTACAGATCCTATCCATGATAATAAAAAACCTAACCATAAACCAAATGCGCTCGCATTGGCGACAACGAACACGACCAGAGGTAAAAACGGAAAAAACGCCTCTATAAACGTTAAAAATAAACCAATGATTGGGCCAAGCGTTCGATATTGTGCCGCAATTTGCTCAATATTATCTACAGTAAACCATTCACTCAAAATCGACACCTCTATTTATATTGCAAAATTAAATGTAAAATCGTTAACTTTTCCGAAGTATTTTTATACTCATGTGGCTGATGTCCTGAGAATACTAGTGTATCCCCTTCTTCTAGTAATTCATGCATCTCACCAGCAGAAATAATGGCCTGCCCTTGGATTACAGTCACAGTTTCTTCTACCCCTTCTGTATGGGCTTCACTTCTCCTGAAAGCACCGGGCTCCATTTCAACCCTATAAAGTTCCCAGCCACGATCTGGATTATAAGGAATAATGGAATACACACGATATCGTCCCTCATCTTCATCTACACGTGGCGCATCCTTACTACTATATTTCATAAAGTGTGCTGTTGGTGCTTGTAATAATGAAGAAAATGAAGTGCGCATTCCTGCAGCAATTTTCCAAATCGTTGATACTGTAGGATTTGCCTCTCCTTTTTCAATTTGGGCAAGTTGAGCTTTACTTACCCCTGTAGCTTTGGCAACATCATCTAAGCTTAAATGACGTTGCTGCCGGATCCTCTTTAATTGAAATGCCAAATTTCGACTCATTTGCTCCATTTTTATTCACCAATTTCTATTGTTTATTTTATAAGACATATGTATACTTTAATAAACATCACGAACTATCAGACTATTCCACCATTATTATACATGGAAATTTATAAGAAGGGACGATCTATTTATGACAAGTACAACCGATTTTCAGAATGAAACAGCAAACACGCCAGACGATAGCTTTTTACAAGGCGTTAAAGATTGTGTCCCCACTTTACTCGGATATATTAGCATAGGACTCGCTTTCGGTGTTGTAGGTTCCGCTTCTGGGTTATCTGTACTCGAAATTGCGCTTTTAACGATACTCATTTACGCAGGCTCCGCACAATTTATTTTTTGTGCACTTCTTTTAACGAATAGCCCTGCTTCTGCTATTATTGTAACCATTTTTGTCGTAAATCTACGCCATTTATTAATGAGTTTAACATTAGCTCCTCATTTTACACGCTATTCCATGCTAAGAAATATTGGTTTCGGCACATTATTGACGGACGAAACATTTGGTGTAGCCGTTACAAAGCAAATGCAAACCGGTAAATTACATGGCAAATGGATGGATGGGCTGAACATAACTGCTTACTCATTTTGGATTCTATCTTGTGTAACTGGTGCATATTTAGGACAATGGGTAGCAACTCCTGAAAAATGGGGCTTAGATTTCGCATTGATTGCTATGTTTGTGGCACTTCTTGTTCTCCAGCTTAACAGTGTAGGTAAAAGTAAAATAATGCATTATCTTATGTTAATCGGCTATATGGTTGTTATTATGTATGGTCTTTCTTATATTATGCCTTCGCATGTGGCTGTTCTACTTTCAACAGTTATTGTAGCAACTATAGGGGTGGTGACAGATAAATGACGACAACTGCTACTATGGTATGGCTCATCATTGGCTGTGCACTTGTCACCTGGCTACCACGTATTATTCCGTTTATATTCGTCCGAAATGTGAAGCTACCTGAGGTTGTATTAAAATGGCTAAGCTTTATCCCAGTTTGTATTTTGAGTGCTCTTGTCATCGAAAACTTATTGGATACAGAAAGCGGAAAAATTGTTACACTCAATTGGCCCGTATTTATTACCTTTGTGCCAACGCTTATGATTGCACTTGTTACCAAAAGCTTATCTATTACAGTTGTAGCAGGGGTTATCATTATGGCAGCCGTAAGGTTTTTCATGTAAAAAGGTCAGTCTTAAAAGTGAGAAAGCTATCACTTTTGACTGACCTTTTATATTAATTTTTGTTTTTTTTCATTTTACTTGCTAGCCAAAAGCCTACTGTTAACGAAAATGCATCGATTACGAAGATAATAGGTGGCGAAGTATGACCTGCATAGATAGATGCCGCAATAAGCGCAATCGCCAATATTAATGCAACATACCGATTATACGTAATTCTAGTAAACAATAATACGAGTAATGCTGGTAAAAATAACGCTAACATCATTTTCCCGAAAACATCCATCATATATCCCTCGGCTCAGCTAATAACAATCCAATACGATAATGATCATTGCTATATATAACATGCTGTGTTAAGCGTATTTCATTGTTACGATCTATTACTTCTAGACGACAATGTGCAGCATTTAATTGCAAAGCCTCGTATAAATCATTTTCTGTAAAAATGGCCTGACCGTTTACTTTACGAATACATTCTCCTGCCAGTAAGCCCATTTTTTCAGCAGGTGAATCAGGTAAGACAGCCGCAATAATAGCACCCTTTGAATTTGGTGCAACCGCATAAATGTCCTTTTTATCTTGCATAGCATAGAAGATCGAAATAATGATACGAATCACTGCACCAATTGCCAACGTGATAATGCCAATAAATGGCTCCAGCGCTGCAGCAAGTCCACCTATTAAAATTAACTGACCTAGTATTAGCACTACTCTGCCAATTTTAGGCAATTGCAAAGTCGGTAATTCTTTTCTAGTAAGCTTTGAAAAACCTATAACAAGTGGAAATAGTACGAGTGAAAAGGTACTCTCTCCTAATGTAAATTGCGGCCAGTAAGGGAAATCTACCGGAATAATATCACCAGGTATTACAAAGAAAATTGGCAATACCCATACATTTCTTGAACGATAGACAATTGCCTGCATACCTCGCTTCGTCTTTTCAACTCTCGGTGTCGTTATCTTCATTGCTGTTCGGCGAATTAACATACCCTCAGCAATCACACATAGACCTGCTAAAATCGTAATCGTTATAATGGAACCATCAAGTAAATTTACACCTTCTAAAGAGATTTTCCACCAAGAAAATGTCCAATTATAATGGTACATCAACCACATTGCTAATGTCGCAAGCCCCATTGTATAAATAGGTGAAAGTGCATTAATGAAGAACAATAATAATGCCAACGCAGAAATAGCGATTAAAATCATTAAAAAGGCTTTAGGTACTGTTAAACCTAACCCAACACTTATTAGTGAAATGAGGAGGGCATTTAGCCACCCATATTTCCATTGACCAATTAGCTCTGTCCAACCCCAAATAATACGTCTATTAAAAAATTTCCGCTCCTGCTTTACACGACTATAACCTAATAAAACCGCAAATAAAATTGCGATATACATTAATGGGTTGATTAAAAAGCGGCCAATCGCTGTTACAATTTCTATTAAAATATCACTAACCATACGAACACCCGCCGTTTCTATCTTGAATACTATGATTTTATTGTATCAAACGACTACACTCTTGCGTAGTACAATCTAGTAGAAAGCTTTCTATTCTTATTTTTTTATCATATTCAGCGGATTTTAAGTTAAAACGTTGCAGGTGTGTCGATTTCCATCCCTGAGAATAAATCTGAATATTCCCATTTTAATTGTAACTTAAATCTGTGATAAGTGTCTAATAACTAGGAGGTGTTATGTTGAAAGTTTTTAAAAATATGCTATTGATTTCTGTATTTGCTTTGTTGTTATCTTCTTGCAGTAACTTCACTTTTCATAAAGGATGTCCTGATGCGATAATTGAATGGGTGGATGTGCTGATGATTAATGATATAGAGTATGCCCATTATTTTCCAGAGCCAGCAAATGAAAATCTCCCTATAACGATTGAAAAAGGTAAAGAACTTGGTAAAGTGACATATAAGATGGCTGACAGTGCATGCAGTAATCACAAGATGCAAAATGGTGATGCGACATATTTAAAAGAAGGAACCATCATTTCTGAAATAAAAGGATATCCAACTTCCTTGATTGTTGCTGCAAATGATGATGTTTATGTAGCCAACACAAATAAAATGGCAAAAACAGCAGGAGAACTTTACCCTATGGATAAGTTGGTGAAGAATATCTATTTTGAAAGCACTGAAGATGGCAAGAGAATACACACATTCTCACAGTCTTCCAAGGATACGTTCCTAGCCGCATTTTATGAATTAAAATTAGAAGATGTACAATCATTAATTGATGTAGGTAAGCTAGAAGGTACACGTATATTTTTGGGGATTGAACTTAATAATGGTGTTTCATTTAGACAGCTTTACTGGAGCGATTCTAATACATTCCATAATGGAGCAATTGGAAACGATAAGATAAAGGAAGTTATTAACTATGAATTATCAAATCTAAAAAAATAATACCAGTAATATAATAAAAATTCCTACAATCTTGAGTTGTAGAAGTCGCTATTTTTCATATTGCGCTATCAAAGTTGTTTCTACAACTTGAGATGCTTTTTACTAACGATGCAGTTTAGCTGCGTAAGGGCATAGTTTGGTCATAATGTAAGTGAGAAATTCTAGAATAGAATATATTATAAGATTATTAAATCCAATATTTATAAAGGGAGACTGTATGATAAGTAAATTTCCGATCATAGAAACAGAAAGGTTAATTTTAAAAGAAGTGACACCAGAGGATGCTAACGATATGTATAAATACCTATCAGATAAAGACGTTGTTAAATATATGGGGTTAGAACCATACGAATCCCCAAATGACGTCTTGAGCGAAATAAGATGGTATAAATCTATATTGGAAGAAGGTACAGGTATAAGGTGGGGAATTACACAGAAAAATATTGGTGTTGTTATAGGTAGTTGCGGCTTTCTTAATATGCACCCTAAACATTATCGAGCTGAAATAGGGTTTGAATTAAATAGAAAATATTGGGGCCAAGGAATAGCTGGTGAAGCTTTAGAAGCTGTTATTAAATATGGCTATAAACATTTTGAAATGGAACGAATTGAGGCGCTAATTGATCCTGCGAATTTATCATCACAAAAATTAGTAGAAAATCAGGGCTTTAAAAGAGAAGGTTTATTGAGGCATTATGAATATACTTGTGGAAAATTTGATGATTTATATATGTACTCAATCATTAAAGGAGACCTCAAGCGAATGTGAACTACTCGCCACTTAGCAAAGCTTAAAGTGAGAGCTTCCCAGTTCCACGACGAAAGCAACCTTTTGTCTCCCTGAGCGTTACTTCAGAGTGTTCTGACCCTAGATGTCCAACGTGTGGACGCTCTTTTGGTACGTTTGATATTTTACACAGGAACCGAATCGCTTGGTTTTCGCACTCTATTTTCTTTCCAGCAACCTCATATATCGAGTGATCCAAGAACTTCATATAGCTAGTTATCAAAAGTTTTTGGCTATGCTAAACCGAAATTCATCTCCCACCTACTGTTGGGCTAGCGCTCTTCACACGCTTGAGGTTAAAAAGGCAGAGTATCCTTATGCCGCTCTTTAGTCCAACAAGAACTACAAATAAAAATCAAACTTATTTATAAAATCCGTATACTAAATTACCGGAAAAGAAAGCATTTTAATCAAACTTTATTCCAAACAAATCTCTAGGTCCTGCATCTTCGTCAGCTGGTGCTTGATATTTTGCTCCATCGTCTATTTTTCACCTTCGGCTAGATAGTCGGCAGAAACCACAACCATTTCATGATATTATTTGGGTTAATCTGCTGAAAAATTGCAAATAAAAAAGCCGAGGAATAAATCCTCGGCTTTTTCAGGTGCCTAGCGACGTCCTACTCTCACAGGGGGAAGCCCCCAACTACCATCGGCGCTAAAGAGCTTAACTTCCGTGTTCGGTATGGGA
>NZ_JBLLLQ010000028.1:0-60728 GCF_047737915.1 Lysinibacillus sp. NPDC056185 | reverse complement strand
AGGATCAAACTCTCCATAAAAAGAAATTTGATTAGCTCAAATTGTTTTGCTGGCATCATGTTTGATGTCCAAAATTTTGTTTCGTTCACCAACTCTAGGTTAGTTACTAAAAACTATATTGATTACGTTTTGCTTGTTCAGTTTTCAAGGTTCATTTTGTTGTCATTTTGTTTCAACAACTTTTATAATATAACATTTTCTTGTTTTTGTTGTCAACACTTTTTTAGAAGTTTTTAACTTCTTTTCAAAAGCAGCAACTCTTATATAATATCACTCTACGATTTCAATGTCAACATCTTTATTTAATGTTTTTTTGAATCCGTTTCGTTTCTTGCGTCGTCTTAACGACAAGTAATAATTTAACACGATTTCAATACAACCGCAAGTGTTTTTTTGCTATAAAATTATCTTTTTTATAAATATAGAATTAGCGAGCTATTTTACGATTTTTCGAGCACTAAATAATTCTTATAATCTTCTAGCTATCTCTTTATTTGTTTTACTATACATCTCTTTCTCATAAATCTCAATAAAATCAATTATGCCTCGGCATAATTGCGTCCGGAATTGGCTTTTTGCTTGCACAAAGAACTCCTTGCCGATCCCGTAACATCCGCTAGAGGCTTTAACTTTCTTTCAGAAAATGCCTTTGTAGCGAAAGCGCAGCGACAGGTGTTTGGACACCTACTGAAAGATAGTTAAATAAGAAGAGTATCTATATTGGTCTTTTTTCAAGGATTCTTTCTAAAGCTTCCCTTCGTAAAGCATAAAAGATATCAAAACACATCGGAACGCACCATTACCCTAATAAATACTCAACCATGAAAAAAGGAGTCAGCGGTTCTCCTGCACCTCGACTCCTACTTATTCATGGTTGTTACTTTTTTAACTTTATTGTTCTGCTACAAATGCGGTATTCAAAATTGAAAGTTAGCTAATTAAACTTAAATCTAAAATCAACTAATTTTAATTATTTTGTTTATCAGCTACATCTAGGCACCAAGAGAAATTATCCCACGCAGAATACCAGCCGCTGAAAATTTCAGAGGAATCATCCCAACGGACATCGAATTTCTTCTGACCGTTTATATCCACTAAATATAATGTAAGAGTTGGATCTGCTTTAGAAACCGCCAATTTCATACCATGTTCAAGCTCTTCCTCAGTTAACAGAACATCTGAAACTGAGCGTACTTGTGCCTGTTCAAATACTTGTTTGTTAAAGATTTTATAATTCATTATAAGCCTCCAATAAAACTTTTGATAATGTCTATTTCTATTTAATCTGCAAATTATAGAACTCTAAAAGTATACCTTAAATTCATTCATCATTTAAATACTCTACTTAATTCTTTCTAATTTAAACTTTTAAATAGTTACTATTTCATTGCAGAAGATGCAAAACAGGAGTCTTAGTGCTTCTTCTACACCTCGACTCCTGCTTATTCAAGATAACCTTTTAAAACTATTACTTAGTAGTATGACGCATTGTTGGGAATAATAATACGTCGCGAATTGATGGTGAATTTGTAAGAAGCATGATTAAACGGTCGATACCAATACCTAATCCACCTGTTGGAGGCATACCGTATTCTAATGCTTCAATGAAATCATTGTCCATTTCGTGTGCTTCATCATTACCAGCTGCTTTTTCAGCTAACTGAGCTTCAAAGCGCTCACGTTGGTCAATTGGATCATTTAGTTCTGTAAAGGCATTTGCATGCTCACGACGGACGATAAATAGTTCGAAACGGTCTGTGAAACGCTCGTCCTCTGGGTTTTTCTTTGCTAGAGGCGAGATTTCTACTGGATGACCATAAACAAATGTAGGCTGAACAAGAGTCTCTTCAATCTTTTGCTCGAAGAACTCGTTAATAATATGCCCTACCTCATGTGTTTCTCTAACTTCTACTCCATGTTCTTTAGCAAGCGCTTGAGCTTGTTCCTTAGTCATCGGTTGCCAGAAGTCTACACCTGTAGCTTCTTTTACTGCATCTACCATATGAACTCGTTTCCAGCCTACAGCAAGATCAATTTCATCTTCACCGTATTGAACTGTAGTAGTGCCCAAAACTTCCTGAGCTACATGAGCAATAAGGTTTTCAGTTAGAGACATAATATCTTTATAATCCGCATAAGCTTCATACAGCTCTATCATTGTGAATTCAGGATTGTGGCGTGTTGAAATCCCTTCATTTCGGAAAACACGACCAATTTCATATACTTTCTCTAGTCCACCAACAATTAGACGTTTCAAATGCAGTTCGATTGCAATACGCATATATAATTCCATATCAAGCGCATTATGGTGTGTAATAAACGGACGAGCCGCCGCACCACCAGCTATTGTATGAAGCATTGGTGTTTCTACTTCTAAATATCCTGCATTATCTAAATAATTGCGAATAGCACGGATAATTTTAGAACGTGTAATGAATGTTGTTTTACTATCCTCATTCGTCATTAAATCTAAATAGCGTTGACGGTAACGTTGTTCAACATCTTGTAAGCCATGGAATTTTTCTGGCATAGGGCGTAGAGCTTTTGATAGGAATGTAAATTCTTCAGCTTTTACTGAAAGCTCTCCAACTTGTGTTCGGAATACATTACCACGAATACCTACGATATCGCCTAAGTCAGCTTGTTTAAATAATTCATATGCTTCTTCGCCAACATGATCTTGACGAACATAAATTTGAATTTGGCCACCTAAATCTTGAATATGTGCAAAGCCAGCTTTTCCTTTACCGCGTTTCGTCATAATACGACCCGCAATAATTACCTCTTGTAGGTTTTCTTCTAGCTGCTCTTTCGTTTGATCTGCAAATTGTTCACGCACTTCTGTTGATAAATGCGTGCGTTCAAAACGACTACCAAATGGATCTTGACCATTTTCTCGAATAGCCGTCATTTTTTGGCGTCTCACCAAAAGCTGATCATTTAATTCTTCTATGTTTGACACTTGTTTCACTCCTTATTAAATTGTCCGCGTTGCGTTTACGTCCATAATATTTCTATTGTACACAATTTTATTGCTGTAATCATCTGTTTCGTTTTAATTTCCATAATAGGATAAATAATTAATAATTCTAAAAATTAATGTTCCCAGAAAAATAGACGTCTCAGAACGAACAGAGAGACGTCTATTTACTGTATTAAAGAATTAATTCTTTTGCTTCTGGTACTATTAATTTAGATTCAAGCTCTTCGTAGTCTTGTACAATTCCATTTAATAGCGCACGAAGCTCTACCGCAGTTTCTGTTTGGTTAATCGCTTTACGCGCTTTACCATTACCACGAATACCTTTTAAATACCATGAAGCATGTTTACGCATTTCACGTACCGCCACACCTTCTCCTTTTAATTGCATAAGGCGTTCAAAGTGAAGCAAACACACATCAATTTTTTCGCGTACACTCGGCTCTTCCTTTAACTCACCAGTTTCAAGGTATTGAACTGTACGATAAATCATCCATGGATTGCCTAACGCAGCGCGTCCAATCATTACTGCGTCCACTCCAGTAGTATCAAGCATACGTTTTGCATCTTGAGGAGTTTCTACATCACCATTACCAAGCACAGGAATTTTTACATTTTCCTTCACTTGACGAATGAAATCCCAATTTGCTTTTCCTTCGTACATTTGTACACGTGTACGTCCATGAACAGCTACTGCTGAAGCACCAGCACGTTCGGCAGCTTGTGCGTTCTCAACAGCAAAGATATGCTCGTCATCCCAGCCAATACGCATTTTCACGCTGACAGGTTTTTTTACTGCATCTACAACAGCCGCTACCATTTCATATAATTTATTTGGATCTAAAAGTAAACGGGCGCCCGCTTCACATTTAATAATTTTATTAACTGGGCAACCCATATTAATATCGATAATATCGGCAGTTGTGTTTTCATCTACATACTTAGCCGCTTCCACTAGCGTAGCCTTATCACCACCAAAGATTTGCAATGAAAGTGGATTTTCACGCTCATCGATATAAAGCATGCCTAGTGTTTTTTCGTTCTTCTGGACAATCCCTTTATCACTAATCATTTCTGCATATACTAGCCCTGCTCCGAACTCCTTAACAGTTAAACGGAAAGCAGAGTTACAGATTCCTGCCATTGGTGCTAATACGACACGGTTGTCCATGACTATATCGCCAATTTGAAACGGCTTTTCAGTTGTCTGACTCAACGCTGTTTTCCTCCTTCTATAGGTTTTCACCTATTCCATATATCAATCGTTAATGCTACGCAAATCAATTATGCCTCGGCATGATGGCATCCGAATTTGGCTTTGTGCTTAGGCTTGCTGATGTTATAGGCAGTCACTACACCAGTTATCTTTGACCACTGGATTAAAAACTTAATTAACAGTCTGCATAATTTTCAGCTCTGCTGATGCTCGCCATAAAGTTACGCCTTCCTCTTCACAATTCATCTGCTGCATTGTATCATGTGCCCTTTGCAGTTGTTGTCCAACTGGTGCAGGTGTAATTTCTATTAGTGGAACTAATACGAAAGCTCGCTCATACATTCTTGGATGTGGAACAATTAAGCTCTCTGTTTCAACATTTTCATGATTGTAGAGTAGAATGTCAAGGTCTATGATTCGAGGGCCCCATCGAAATTCACGAACACGCCCAAGTTCGCTTTCAACCCATTGGCAAATGTTCAGCATTTCGGAAGATGAGTAACTCGTTTTAATATGAACAGCAATATTTAAAAAATCTGCTTGGTCCGTGTAGCCTACAGCAGCTGTTTCATAAACAGAAGAAATGTGTACAACTTCAATTTCCTCTTTGCCCTTTAAAAGAGTAACAGCATGTTGTAGGTTTTCAAATCGATCTCCCATATTTGTACCGATTGATAAATACACATCATTCATTCGTAATCACCTCTCGTGATCTCTACCGATACTTCTTTATAATAGCCATGGATTGGTGGATCTGGTTTAATAAGCTCCACGCGAACTCCCTTAACCTTTTCTGAGTATGTCTCTAAAATACTGTTTGCTATTTTGGATACAAGCGCTTCAATAAGCTTGAAAGGCTCTCCTTCTACAATATCACGGCATAACGCATAAACCTCTGCATAGTTCACCGTATGATTTAAGTCATCCGTCTCTCCAGCCTTTGTCATATCTACAGCAAGTGAAACATTGGCACGGAAGCGTTGGCCAAGTGTTGTTTCCGCTGCTAAAACGCCATGATAGCCGTAAAACTGCATGTCCTTTAAATGAATATAGTCCATCACGCTTCCTCCTTATAAGTACGCTTACCAACTAAAACATCAGCCATATGTGTAGATCGTGCCATTTCCTTTACATCATGCACACGAATCATATGGCAGCCTTTTTCAATACCGTAAACAACTGTTGCCCCTGTACCTTCTATACGCTCCTCAACAGGCAACTTTAAGACATTACCAATCATTGATTTACGTGAAGTCGCTAGCAAAACAGGATAACCCATTGCTACTAAATCATCTAAATGCTTCATCATTTCTATATTTTGAGCAGTAGTCTTCGCAAAGCCTATGCCTGGATCTAAAATAATATGATTGTCTGGTATACCTGCATTCCGAGCAATAGCAATACTCTTCTCTAAGTCAGCCTTTGCCGTCATCCAGAAATCAGCACCGTAATTAGTGTTGTCTCGATTATGCATTAAAATAATCGGTACATTTAAATCTGCAGCAACTTGAGCGATCTCGGGTTCAGCTTGCGCTCCCCAAATATCATTAATAATATGTGCACCAGCTTCAATAGCTGCACGAGCTACGTTCGCTTTATACGTATCAACCGATATAACTGCTGGCACTTCAGCTACTAAAGCTTGAATAACTGGTACAATTCGTGCAATTTCATCTTCATCGGAAATACGTTCATAACCTGGGCGTGTTGATTCTCCGCCAACATCAATAATTTTAGCGCCCTCAGCTACCATTTTTTTCGCTTGAGCAACTGCAGCTTCTACGTTATTGTACTTTCCTCCATCTGAAAATGAATCCGGTGTGACATTTAAAATACCCATCACAAAAGTTTCTGCTGTATAGTCTAACGTGATCCCGTTAATAGTTAATGGTGTTGTATATTTTTCTAGCATGTTAACTCTCCTTCTATTCTTGTTCCACTTCATTGACAAATACTTCATGTAAACGCGAATAAACAGGCCCTTTATTGCCTAATAACTGCTTGCTCTCTAATTTAAGAATTGGAACAAGCTCTTGTACAGAGTTAGTAATAAAGCACTCTGAACTTTGCTCTACATCCTCTTTAGTAAAGAAGCCTTCTTTTACCTTAATCCCTAGAGATTGTGCTCGCTCAACTACCCACGCTCGGATAATACCAGGTAAAATACCCGTCTCTAAGGAAGGCGTATATAGTATATCATCTTTCACCCAAAAGATATTTGATGTTACACCTTCAGCAACAAAGCCATTTTCCGTTAAAAAGAAGCCTTCTTGTTGTGCCAAAGATGGCATCTCAAAACGCCCAAGAACGTTATTGCCATAATGGTGCGATTTCACTCGAAGCCCTTTTTCAGGCGTATTACGCGGTGTTACAAGCCATTGTGCGTTTTTTTCCATACCTCGAGGTGTATCATGTAATTCTTTGCGAAAAACAATAACATTCGGTTGTCTATATTCAGTAGGCTGTAAACCGATACTATGCTCTCCAGCTGAGACATTTATTCGGAAATATCCATCCTGCCCATCAGCTTGTTCATTTAATTGCTGAGCAACATTAAGTAAATCCTCTTCAGTATACGGCATATGAATACGATATTGAGAAAGCGTGGTTTGCAACCTCTCCATATGTGCTTCCCAACAAAATACCTTACCCTTATACGTTCGAAACGTTTCAAAAAAGCCTAATCCGTATAAAAATCCATGATCAAATGGTGAAATGCGCAAGTCCTGCGCCGCTATGTAGTCTCCATTCATCCAGCACAGCATTTACTTCGCTCCCTCAACATACAAATCTATAAACTGGCGTAGAAGCTTTTTACCTTGCTCCGTCATAATCGATTCAGGATGATATTGCACTCCCTCAATTGGATAGTCTTTATGACGAACGCCCATAATTTCACCTTCTTCTGTCCATGCTGTCACTTCAAAACATGCCGGTAACGTTTCCTTTTCTACAATTAAGGAGTGGTAACGAGTAGCTGCAAATGGATTTGGCATCCCCTTATGCAAACCTATTTCAGCATGTAGTACCGGTGATGTTTTACCATGCATCAAACGTTCAGCTCGTATAACATTCCCCCCGAATACTTGAGCAATAGCTTGATGGCCAAGGCAAACGCCTAAAATCGGAATATTTCCCGCGAAATACTTAATAATGTTCAGGCTTTCACCCGCTTCATTCGGGCTACATGGCCCCGGAGAAATGACAATCATATCTGGTGCAAGCTGCTCAATATCTTTCACCGTTAATACATCGTTTCTTTTGACCACTAATTCATGTCCAAATTCCCCAAAATATTGTACAAGGTTATACGTAAAAGAATCGTAGTTATCAATCATTAAAATCATTTTGCTCGCTCCTCTGCCATTGCCTTTGCCTGCCACATCGCCTTCGCTTTATTTAAAGATTCTAGGTATTCTATTTCCGGAACAGAATCAATAACAATTCCTGCGCCTGCCTGAATATGCGCTACTCCATCTTTAACAAATGCTGTACGAATAACAATATTAAATTCCATATCACCTGTGAAGCCTAGCCAGCCAATTGAACCCGTATATAACCCTCGTCTTACAGGTTCTAATTCTTCAATAATCTCCATCGTACGAATTTTAGGTGCACCTGTTATTGTTCCTCCTGGGAACATGGCACGGATAACGTCTGCATTCGTTTTCCCTTCAGCTATTTCTCCTCGTACATTAGAAACAATGTGCATCACGTGTGAATAACGTTCAATCACCATGAACTCATCTACTTCAACCGTCCCATATGTAGATACTCTCCCTAAATCATTGCGCTCTAAATCAACAAGCATTACATGTTCAGCGCGTTCCTTTTCGTTATCGATCAATTCTTGCGCTAAAGCTAAATCCTCAGCCTCGGATTTACCTCTTGGTCGTGTACCAGCGATTGGTCGAGTAGACAACTCCTTACCATGACGCTTCACCAAAAGCTCAGGTGAACCAGAAACGACAGTAAAATCCGGCGCTTCTATATAAGCCATGTAAGGTGAAGGATTAAATGCACGTAATGCTTCATATACATCCATTGCAGTTGCGTTTAATTTTTTTGATTGACGTACCGACAAATTCACTTGAAATACATCACCTTGCGCTATGTATGTTTGGATTTTACTTACTGCTTCCTCAAAGGCAGTCCCAGCAAAAGATACTAACAATTCACTTTCGTCATTTACTATTTCGACAGCATTTGTTTTTTCAAATTTACGTGTAAGCAGTCCTTCTTGTGCGGCCTCTTGCCACACATTAGCCCATTCTTCCAAATCCACACTACAGTCTGTTAGCTTCATAAGCGTTACTTTATTTGTTTTCACATCGTGTACTGCCCAGCAATCAAAAATATAAAAATAGATATCTGGTATATGTAAATCATCTACAGCAGTATTCTGTAACGCTTCAATTTTACGAGCGTAATCGTATGAAACAAACCCGATAGCACCACCTTGAAAAACAGGAAGGTCCGAACTATATGCAATGTGATAGTTCTCCACTAATTTCTCTAACAAAGCAAGAGGTTCACCATTTAAATTTTCAGTCTCACCATTTCTCCAATTTACAAGTAAACCATTCTCGATTGATTGTGCTATAGCTAGCGGATTCCAAGCAGCTATTGTAAAATTCCCTCCGCGTCCACTTTCTAAAAATACATGTGCTTGTTCTGCTTCAGTTTGCTTCTTATAACTATAAAAAAACGAGTCTGCATCCATCGTTATTGTTTTCGTCCGTATTGTCTTCAAGTTGCTATTCCCCTTTAAGTCATATGATGTGATTCCATCTTAACTTGAATATTGCCTGGAAGCGAATATTTTTCAATAGCCACGTAAAATTTAATTACCGAATGTTTTTACATCAGATCGGTGATGAACAAATATGCTAAAACGCTCATTTACATCCGAAGCAACAGTACGCACTCCACCTCTTTTGCGAACGAAATACCTCGTAATCCATAACTTGAAAATAGAATAAGATTCTTTAACAAATAAAAAAGACTCCTCGTTAAAGGAGCCTTTACGTTCAAATAATTGGATTAGTCTTCAAATTGATATAAAGGTGTTGATAAGTAACGTTCCCCATTAGAAGGTACGATTGCAAGAACATTCGAGCCCTTACCTAAACGTTTTGCTGCTTCAATCGCAACATGAATAGCTGCACCTGATGAAATACCGCATAAGATACCTTCTTCACGTGCTACTTTACGAGCTACCTCGAAAGCAATTTCATTTTCAACTGGGAATACAGAAGAATACACATCTGTATCTAACACTTCAGGTACGAAGCCAGCTCCGATACCTTGAATTTTATGAGGCCCTGGTTGACCGCCAGAAAGTACTGGTGAATCTTTTGGCTCAACAGCAATAATTTCAATCTCTGGATACTTCTCTTTTAGCACAGCACCCGCACCCGTAATTGTACCACCTGTACCAACACCAGCAACAAATGCATCTAATTTTAAACCTTCAAATGCTTCTACAATTTCCGGACCAGTTGTTAAACGGTGAACAACTGCATTAGCTGGGTTCGTGAATTGTTGTGGTAAGAAGTAGCCATGTTCAGCAGCTAATTCCTCCGCCTTAGAAATTGCACCTTTCATACCTGCTGGTCCAGGTGTTAACACAAGCTCTGCACCATATGCACGTAATAAGTTACGACGCTCTAGGCTCATTGTTTCCGGCATTACTAAAATCGCTTTATAGCCTTTAGCAGCAGCAATCATCGCTAGACCAATACCAGTGTTACCAGAAGTAGGTTCAATAATTGTACCACCAGACTTTAATGTACCGTCTTTTTCAGCCGCTTCAATCATCGCTAAAGCTAAACGATCTTTCACTGAGCTACCCGGGTTAAAATATTCTAATTTTACATAAACAGTACCTTCGTTTTCACCTGTTGCATGATTTAATTTAACAATTGGCGTTTTACCAACTAATTCAGCTACTGAGTTTGCTAATCTACTCATTTATCAATCCACTCCTAATCCCTACTAATTTTATAGGTTTTACTTATTTTTGATTTTATCAATTTTACCATTCGATTGTCAATAAATATAACTTATATTTTCAGAATATTTATTACTTCGCCTTGTTCGTAATAACGTCAAAAGTTATTGGCTTTGCGAATGAAGGGAAACAAAAATCTGCTCAATATCCCGAAGTGGCCATTACTCTGTTGACGCTAAACGTCTGCAGGGTTTCCCTGGCTCACTTTTCCCGCAGATATCTTGCAGATTTTTCAACTTCTTTCAGCAAATGTCTTTTGTACCGAAAGCGTAGCGACAGGTACAAATGTTTTTGTAACGTATCTGCAGGCCAAAGCACAAAGCCGATTCCGGACGCAATTATGCCGAGGCATAATTGCTACTCATTTCAGAGCAATCTGTTATTTACTTTTTTTTGCTTCTCCGTAATACCAAGTCGCATTGAATTCAGACCAGAATGATTCCGGTGTAACATGTTGTGGCAATTGCTCTAACGCAAGCTCACGTTCAATATGTTCTTTCACATCGTCATATGTAAAGGATTGTCCTTCTGTTATCTCTTGAACTTGTACAATTCCGTAATGACCGTTAGCGAGCTTAAATGCTTTACTAACCTCACCTGTTTTTAAAGCCTTCACTGCTTTTAAAATGGCAGGATCGACATTTTCCTGTTTTTCTGTGAGGAAACCAATATCTCCGCCTAAGCTAGCTGAAGCACTGTCTACTGAAACTTCACGTGCTAACACCGAAAAATCAGCGGGATCTTTTATTTCACTTAATGCTTCCTCAGCAGCTTTTTTTGAATTCACTTCTATAAAATTCGTACGATAGCTTGTTTTCGTATTGTACAGTGCCTGATTTTCCTCATAATATTTTTCAATACTACCTTCTTTTATAACCACATCTTTTGTCAGTACCTTATCTAATATAAGCTGTGAGCGAATTTTTTGTTGCAGTTGCTCTGACGAAAGGTTTTGCATTGCAGTATCAAATTTATCTTGGGCAGAACGCATTAAGGCTAACTCTAGATCAACCTCCTTATCCGTTACTTGTATTTTAAACTTTTTAGCTGCTTTTTCCATCACTGTTTCATTCACTAAATTTTGTAGCGTCTCTTTACCATAGCGTTCTTCCATGGCTACCATCCACTCTTGACGTGTAATAATATCCCCGTCAACGGCAGCGACTTGCTCGTCGCTACCAATTTCCTTGTCTTTATTAGGAATTAACCAAGTTATAAACCATAAAATATTTCCTAATAATAAGATTGCAATAACTGTTAATGCAGGTTTTGTCTTCAGACGACGTTGCAATAAGGGCGTTTGGTTGGGTGTTGCAGCGGATAAAGGTCGTCGATTACGCGTTGAGCTCATCGATGAATCCTTCTAACTCTTCTTTTGAGAAGTGGTATGTTTCTAAACAGAAGTGACATTGTGCTTCTGCTTCGCCATCCTCTTTAATCATTTCTCGAATTTCCTGTGTCCCTAACCCTAAAATCGCTGCACCAAATCGCTCTTTTGAACATTGACATTTGAATTCTACCGGCATGGAATCTAAAATTTGCAGATGACCGTTTCCTAATACAGCTTCTAATATTTGCTCCGGTGTAAAACCTTTTTCAATCATTTTTGAAACAGGCTCTATAGAAGCAAGATGCTGCTCAATTTCATCGATTGTTTCTTCTTCACAACCTGGCATTAATTGAAGGATAAACCCACCAGCTGCTAGAATTGTGTTATCAGGATTTACTAAAACCCCTAATCCAACAGATGAAGGCACTTGCTCTGATGTAGCGAAATAGTAAGTAAAGTCCTCAGCAATTTCACCCGATACAATTGGCGTTTGTCCAGAGAACATGTCTCTCAAGCCAAGATCTTTTACGACTGTTAATGAGCCCTCTGTCCCAACACCCGCTCGAACATCAAGCTTACCGTGCTCGTTTAAATCGAAATGAACGTGGGGATTTGTTACAAAACCACGTACTTCACCGTGCGCGTTACTGTCAATTACCATTGGACCAATTGGACCGTTCCCCTCAATTTTAACAGTGATTTTTTCCTCACCTTTTAACATGGCACCCATCATCACCGCAGCAGTCATAGAACGACCAAGGGCTGCCGACACAACAGGCCATGTATTATGACGACGTTGTGCTTCTCCTACAGTTGTTGTTGTACAAGCCGCAAAAACACGAACCTGTCCGTTGAATCCTAAACCTCGTACTAAATAGTCTTTCATAAATGAAATGTCCCTCATTTCTTATTGATTGCGTTTATATAGCTTATATAAGCCTTTTAATGTTAAAAACGGATCGACTACATCAATAGCTTGCGTCTCACCAGCAATTAAATTTGCTAATCCTCCAGTAGCAATTACTAAAGGCTCTTCCTTACTTTGTGCTTTCATGCGATTAACAATTCCCTCAACTTGCCCCACGAAGCCATAAAAAATCCCGGCCTGCATCGCAGATACGGTTGTCTTTCCAACAATATGTGTAGAGCGCAATATTTCAATACGTGGCAATCTAGCTGCCTGTGTATAAAGCGCCTCCGTTGAAATCGAAATACCTGGAGCGATAGCACCGCCCATATAATCGCCCTTTTCGTTTAAGTAACAATATGTTGTGGCAGTACCAAAATCAACAATAATCAGTGGTGCTTTATAAACATCAAGAGCTGCAATAGCGTTCACTATGCGGTCTGAGCCAACTTCACGCGGGTTTTCATATTTAATATTCAATCCTGTTTTCACACCTGGTCCTACAACGAGCGGTTTTTTGCGAAAATACTTTTGACACATCGTTTCTAACGAAAACATTATTGGTGGTACAACAGAGGATATAATAATGCCTGTAACCTGTTCAAATGAAATGCCTGCATGATTAAAGAAAGATAATACTTGCATTGCGTATTCATCTTCTGTTTTATGAAGGTCAGTCACCATACGCCAATGGAAGGCCAATTGATCGTTGTCATCATAGACACCTAATACGATATTCGAATTCCCTGCATCTAAAACTAAAATCATGGTTGATGCCTCCTATTTATTGCCCTTCATCGTAATTGTACCTGTCACTATACGATTGATACAACTAAAACAATGCATATTCATGCACAAAAAATCGAATTAAACACTTTAGAAAATGATACCACATTTTTATTCCTATGAAATAGCATACATTCTTACTCCCAAAAGGAGCTACCCTCATATTAGGTAGCTCCTTTCAATTAAATTTAATTCCTATCACCAAAACGTGGTGTTGATTTCCGTTCCGGCTGGGCGCTTTCCTGGGGGCGTCCGATGAGCCGCTTCACTCGCGATGCTCGCTCCAGGGTCTCATCTGTGACGCTGATCCCCAAGGAGTCGCCCAGCCTCCACTTCAATCAACCAATCTACTTAGCGTGTATCTTCTGGCAAGGTACTCTATTTATAGTTATTAAAAAACTTCAACAAAATGTGTTTTTGTGCGAAAGCGTAGCGTTAGCAATAACAGGTCGACAATTACTTCCCTGTTATAGGTCGTAATATTATTCACTTTTGAAATGAATAATATTTTATAAAAGTTCTACGCTACCGCTGATTGGAGTGGAAGGCTACTCGACTCCCGTGGGAAAGCGAGACAGACGAGACCCTGCACGGAGCGTAAGCGAAGGAAGCGGCTCGACGCTCGCCCACAGGAAGCTTTGCTCTGTGCGAAAGCGAAGCGTCAGCAACAAAGCGAGTAGCCTGGAACGGAAATCAACTTCACTTTTTTAGTATGAAATTTATTTTGAAAGGAGCCACCCCCATATTAGGTAGCTCCTTTCACATTATTTAAAATTAAATTTTTCTGGGTCTGGTCCGCAACGTAGGCCATCATTTAGTGCATCTAACTGAGTCATTTCTTCCTCAGCTAATGCAAAGTCAAAGACCGTTAGATTTTCCGTCATACGTGCAGGAGTCATTGTTTTTGGAATAGTGACTACACCATGCTGCACATCATAACGTAACACAATCTGCGCTGGTGTTTTGCCATATTTAGAAGCTAACTGCTGAATCAATGATTCTTCCAATAAAGAACCATTCATTAATGGTGACCACGCTTCTGCCTGTATCCCCTTTTCCTTACAATAGGCACGTACCTCCTCTTGAGTTAAGTGCGGATGAAATTCAATTTGATTAATAACAGGAACAACCGATGTTTCCTTTAATAAATTTTCTAAATGATGAACATGGAAATTACTAACACCAATTGAGCGTACACGGCTATCCTGATAGATTTTTTCAAGCGCTTTATAAACATCAACATAATTTGTATCTATACCTGGCCAGTGAACTAAATATAAATCTAAATAATCTAATCCTAATTTCTCTAAACTACTATCATAAGCTGCCAGTGTTTCTTCATAGGAAAGTCCATCATTCCAAACCTTTGATGTTACGAATAGTTCTTCACGTGTTACTAAGCCCTCGTTAATTGCTGCACGAATTCCTCGTCCAACACTTTCTTCATTGCGATATACTTGGGCTGTATCAATGCTACGGTAACCTTTTGCAATAGCTGTTTTAACCGCCTCAGCCAAGTCATCCCCTTCAGGCACTCGAAAAACGCCATAGCCTATTAACGGCATCTCTAAACCATTATTCAATGTTACATTTCCCACGTTACAACACTCCTATCTATTTTGGTCCTAAAAAATTTAAGAACCTATATACGCAGCTGCGTACATTCTATCGTAATACCTATTACCGAAAAAAGGCAAAGAAAAAGACTGCTTACTAAAATCGTAAACAGTCTTTCTCACATTAATCACGCTTTTCATCGATACCTTTTGGTGTATTATTCGGCTCTCTACCTTCTTTAGGTAAATCAGCTGTTGTTGGATCCGGCTCATTGCTAAGCAATTCTTTTTTAACAGCCTGTTCACCAACTACATCTAATATTGGTTGAGCTTCAGCTTTAGGAGCTTTTTCCACAACCGTTTCTACCTCAGGTTCCGGTAAGACACCGTGATCACG
This sequence comes from Lysinibacillus sp. NPDC056185, assembly GCF_047737915.1. Classification (NCBI taxonomy): domain Bacteria; kingdom Bacillati; phylum Bacillota; class Bacilli; order Caryophanales; family Bacillaceae; genus Lysinibacillus; species Lysinibacillus sp. NPDC056185. The sequence goes on along the minus strand of NZ_JBLLLQ010000028.1, from coordinate 45,543 downwards.
TAAATGCTCAATTTCTTGCGCATTTAATGTTTCTTTTTGCATTAATGTATTAGCAATTAAATCAAGTAAATAACGTTTTTCAGTTAAGATTCGTTTAGTACGCTCATATTGCGAATCGATAATTTTTTGCATTTCTTTATCAATTTCATAGGCGATTGAATCAGAGTAATTTTGATCTGAATTAAAGTCACGACCAAGGAATACATTCCCACCCTGACTTGAACCAAACTGCATTGCACCAAGATTTTCACTCATACCATATTCAGTGACCATGGCACGTGCAATACTTGTTACCTTTTGGAAGTCGTTATGTGCCCCAGTAGATACTTCGCCAAGTACGATTTCCTCTGCTACACGACCACCAAGTAGGCCAGCAATACGGTCTAATAGTTCTTGTTTTGTTGTGAAGAAACGTTCTTCCTTCGGTAACATAATCGCGTAACCTCCAGCTTGGCCACGAGGGACGATTGTTACTTTGTGTACTGTATCTGCTTCATCTAACTCTAAACCAACAACTACGTGCCCAGCTTCATGGAAGGCTACAAGTTTCTTCTCTTTCGCTGAGTAAACGCGGCTAGCTTTTGCCGGACCTGCAATTACTCGGTCAGATGCCTCATCGATATCTGCCATATTAATTGTACGTTTGCTTTTACGAGCCGCTACAAGTGCAGCCTCATTTAACAAGTTCTCTAAGTCAGCACCTGAGAAACCTGGTGTACGTTGTGCAACAGCTGCTAAATCTACTGTATCAGATAAAGGCTTGTTGCGCGCATGTACTTTTAGAATTGCTTCACGACCTTTTACATCAGGATGTCCTACTGTAATTTGACGGTCAAATCGACCAGGACGTAATAACGCTTTATCTAAAATATCTGGGCGGTTTGTTGCAGCGATAATAATAATACCTTCATTTGCCCCGAAACCATCCATTTCAACTAACAATTGGTTCAATGTTTGTTCACGCTCGTCATGGCCACCACCAAGACCTGCGCCACGTTGACGACCTACTGCATCAATCTCATCGATAAAGATGATACAAGGTGCATTTTTCTTGGCATTTTCAAATAAGTCACGAACACGTGATGCACCGACACCGACAAACATTTCTACGAAGTCAGAACCTGAAATCGAGAAGAATGGTACGCCTGCCTCACCTGCTACCGCTCGTGCAAGTAATGTTTTACCTGTACCTGGAGGACCTACAAGTAAGATACCCTTTGGAATTCGGGCACCAATTTCAGTAAATTTACGGTGATCCTTTAAGAAATCAACAACCTCTACAAGCTCTGCTTTCTCTTCATCAGCACCCGCTACATCTGTAAAACGAACTTTTTTCTTCTGGTCGTCATAAAGTTTGGCTTTACTTTTACCAAAGCTCATCACTTTATTACCGCCACCTTGAGATTGACTCATTAGGAAGAAGAATAAGAAAATGATAATGATGAAAGGAATGATCCCTGTAAAGAACTGAATCCATCCACTTGTTTCTGGCGCTGTTAAATATTTAATATTACTATTCTTATCCTTAGCAGCCTCATCGATACGGTTCAATAAAGATTGGTTATCACGAGGGATATTTGCTGTAAAGCTTTGACCCTTCTCATAACCCTTCATCGTACCCTCAACGATGTATACTGATTTATCAGGTTGAATTGTAGCACTTGTTATTTCTTTCTTATCTAGAGCATCTTGAAACTCAGAATAAGTTAACTCTTTCGTTGGCGCATTTCCACCATTGAAAGTACCAAATATACCGATAATCACTAAGAAAATCAGTAAATAGAATATGGTATATCGAAATATTCGATTCATCTCCAGCCTCCTCATTACAAACAGAAAAATTATAAGTAAAATCTTAACATATCATGATTTCATCATACAACGAAAAGCCCTACATAAAAAAAGTTTCGTCCGATTTTTGTCGAAATCGAAAAATATTTATGCATTTATCAAGTATGTTCCAGCGTAGTTGCATCTAACAATGTACCTAGATTTTTGAATTATGATCAATTATGCCTCTGCATAATTGTGTCCTGAATCGGCTTTGTGCTTAATTGCCACAGGACGTGGCGTTCTTAGCGGATGTTTGGACACCTGCTAAAAAGCAACTTAAACCTGCATTCATCTCACCACCTATAGAGGTGGGGGACGAAAGAAGTTAAAAAAATAAAAATCTATGACCTTCGCTGGAGGCACTTACTTTTCATAGTGGTATTCTTTCGTTAATTTCTTACTTGTTAGAAAGAATAAACTGCCGGCTTTAAAATGCCGATATACGGTAAATTACGGTATTTTTCTGCGTAGTCTAAACCATACCCTACAACAAAACCATCTGGCACTTCAAAACCAACATAATCAGCACCTAAGTCTACTTTACGACCTGATGGTTTATCTAACAATGTCACAATTTTGATGGATTTTGCTTTACGGTATTTAAATAAGTCTACTAAATAACTTAACGTTAAGCCGCTATCAATAATATCCTCGATGATTAATACGTCACGTCCCTCAACGCTTGTATTTAAATCCTTTAGAATTTTAACTTCCCCTGATGAAACTGTAGCATTTCCGTAGCTAGAAACATCCATAAAATCTAGCTCAATGAAAGAATCGAAACGTTTCATCAAGTCTGTCATAAAAGGCATTGCCCCTTTTAAAACACCAACTGCTAGCGGGAATGAATCTTTGTATTCCTCTGTCAATTGTGCCCCTAACTCAGCGATTCTTTCTTGTAATTGTTCTTCTGTAATCATAACTTTTTCGATGTCATTTTGTAACATAGCGATTCCTCCTCGTGTGTATAAAAAAATGTTCAACCATTTGGGGTGAAATTTTACAAAGACCTTAGTCTACGATGAGCACTGTATCATCGTTTGGTTGCGGAGAGGTTGAAAAAAACATTCCCATACGCACATCAATTACCGCTACGACCTCATCAGATTGAGAAATCAGTAACGGCCAGCTATTTCGCTCATTTAAAGGAATCTTTTCATCTATAAAAAGGCGAGATAAGCGTTTTGGCTGATCCATTCCTTTTAACAGTATTCTGTCCCCTTCCTTACGCGCTCTAACATAGAGTGGAAGTTTGAGTTTGCTAGCGTTAAAATAAAAAAGTTGTGCAGTATTCGTCAGCATTTCAGACGATAAATCAGGCAACTCGACTACGCATAAACGTTCACCATTCGTCAGTGTTGTCCACCCATTAGTAGTCGAAATAATCTTTTTCTCAGGAGAAGCTTCATCTTCTAATGGCTCTTTCTTCTGAATTGTTAATTTTCCGTAACGGCGAACTGCTATAAAATCTTCTGGCAAGTGAACTTCAGCATACCCTGCTGTCGTATCACAAAGCTTTGAAATTGAAGTCAATAAAGCATAACTTTGTATCGTATTTGAATCTTTGTAAAGATAGTTTAATAGTATTAAAATGAGCCTCCTTTGTAAAGCAAGTGGTACCAATTGAAGAGCCTTAATTTCCATGCTATATGTATTTCCATCTTTTCTTTTTACTGTTCTAGAAAATACATCCTCCGCTAATGTCATTAAATAGGCATCGTCTTCTTGCAATTGTTTTGTAAAATGAGTTACCTGCTCTGTTACTCTTGGGTTTTCTGCCTCCAACAAAGGCACCACATGATGTCTAAAACGATTGCGTACATAGGTATCCTTAGCATTGCTAGCGTCTTCCCGATAATCTAAACCTTGCTTAAGTAAATATTCCCTTATTTCTAACTTTGTAACCGTTAAAAACGGACGAATTAATGTTTTTCCTTCAAAAATACGTTGTGAACGTATACCTTGCATACCATTTATCGTTGCATTTTTTGTCAGGGCCATTAATACTGACTCCAGTTGGTCGTCCGCATGATGTGCAGTTACAAGCTTGCTAGCATTCGTTTTTTCCATGACCTCTTTAAAATATTGATACCTTTCTCTACGACAAATAAGCTGTGTATTTCCATTTTCTGAAGCCATAATCTCTGGTATTGGAATTGCCTTTGCATATAAATATACACCATACTCATCACAATACTTCTGGACAAAAGCTCTGTCCTCAGTAGACGCTTCACCTCTTAGCATATGATCAACATGTACGGCTCCTACTGTAATTCCCCACTGCTCTTTTGTTTTGACAAAATAATGGAGCAAAGCCATTGAATCCACTCCACCCGAAACGGCGATGAGAAGATGGTCGTCTTGCTGCAATAATTGCTCTTCTTCGATAAATTTTTTGACCTTTAATTCAAGTGACAAACGCTTCTCCTCCCCTTTTCGTTCTCTTTTATGATGAATTGCTCATAGAGTGTTGAACTGGCCTAAATACAGCCCACGTAGGTACAACATGTGTAACCTCTAGCATCAATACAGTGCAATCGTCTTCAATGGCATAGTAAGATTGGAAAGATTGCATAATCGTTGTTAGTTTTTCCTGGATGGTTTTAGTAGTTCCAGCTACTTGCTGCGCATACGCTAAAAATAGCTCTTCTTGCTCGTCCCAATCATCAACACTTGAAAATAATCCATCAGAGTGCATCAAAATTACATCGCCAGCTTTAAGCTTTCTTTTTTCAGCCTCGACTGCTGAAATGGATAAAAAACCTACAGGCGCTGCATTACTTTCAACCTTCAGCACCTCTTTCCCACGTAAAATATACGTAGACATTCCCCCTGCCTTCCACGACCATAAATCACCTTGTTGTAAATCGACAAGTGCAAAATCAAGCGTTGCATACATATCATTTTGTTGCTTTAAGGACATGACATAATGCAACGTATGCATCGCAGTCTCTGGGTTCATATTGTAATTTAAACATTCTCGCATTAAGTGTATTAACTTTCTACTCTCATGCTGTGCTTCTTTACTCTGACCCATACCATCTGACAATAAAATTGCAAATAGTCCTGGATGTAATTGAAATAATGCATGGGAATCACCGGAATATAACGTCGCATCTTTAGACATGCTATATATATCATACTCTACTTCAAAGCTAATAGCTGATCTAAAGCTTACTTGAATGTGACGAAATGGTATATCGCTTGCTACTACTTTTTCAATTTCAAATGGTTCTTCAAAAATATCATATAAAATCGGCAATATCATCCGTTCAGCTACTGTTGTGTCTTCCTCCCAATCGACTCGTGCTGGTGCTAAAGCACAGACTATTTTTCGTGCCCCAGGTTTATTACTAAGCACATCTAGTTGAAAACATTCAATATTAGCATCTTTTAATCGTTGAGTAATGTCCTTCTCCACACTAACGAATGAAATAGTCTCTTCTTTCATCTCCGCTATTAACTGATTTAGATGATTGCTCATATCACGTAGCTGAAGCGCTATCATTTTCTTACCATGGAAATACTGACCATTAATGCGCTCTCTGTACAGCTCCGTTTCCAATTCCTCGAAAATTTTCGTTGATTTCACACATTTATAGCGTATTTGTTCTTCGACACGATGAATACCAGAATCCTTCCCAACACCTTTCATATGAAACCAGTCTGTCATGAGCTTGTCCATTCCGTTATTTTGCGCTCCCCAACAGCGATCATAGCGGAAACAGCTCAAGCATGTATTCATCGGTGACACTTCCTTCGCCTCTTCTATCGGGGCCGTCATAAAACGCTCAAACACAAGCTCCTTCATAAACTGTACAAAATGCTGAAAATGCTCTAATTTAAACGTAACATGCTCCGTTAACCAATTTTGACGAGCGAGTAAGACCTCCTCACGCTGTGGAAACAGCTTGTCCCGCACCTTTTCAGAATATTTACTTGGGATCGTTATAAAAACGATACTACCAACAACAATCGATGTAAAATACACGCTATCTAACGGCAATGTTGCATCGTAAAATAAAAAAAACACACTTGGCAAAATACTGCCAATTGCTACACCGAATCGTCCAACACGAGCCCCCATCCCGGCACACAATCCTGTTAAGGTGGCTACAGACAGCATACCCGTAAATGAAAGTTTTGCAACACCAATGAGAGTCCCGAGTACGGCTCCGATAACCGTCGCTAATGGTACACTTCCTACTAACGCACCGAAGCAAATGAATAGTTGTAATAAAAAAATGGGGAGTGAAAAATAGCTAATGACAATCGCTTGCATACCTGTAAGCATAGCAGCAAATACAACTAATCCAGAGCCTAGCTTCTCATAAGTCCAATGACTCGTAAACCATTCATGAGAATTGACAAACAACACTTGCATAAACAGCGTCATAATAAGAGCTAAAGCCGCTTCACAGCCTACATAAAATTGCACAAGCACCGGAGGTAAACCTTGATACATAACTCCCTGCCACATTATCTGTACAAGTAGTACCGCTAAAGATACCGCTATACTTTGTGGTATCTGCCAATAACGGAAGCGCATAACACATTCATACAAGACGATCTGCAATGCTAAAATGAAGACTTGTCCAAAGCCAAGGAAAAAACATCCTATCAAACCACCGAACAAAACATATTTGGCATATTCTTTATATTTCGTTCGAATAATTGCCCAAAAAGGAACTGAGAAAGGTACGGCCGCTTCAAACACCACAGACTGAGCTAAAAAGAAGGATGTTAAAAAAAATAAAGAGCCTATTAACAATTGCCTTTTTTTCACTCCTAATTTCTGTTCGTCTACATTTGCCGTGTTATACCATTCAATACTCGTCATTTCACTATCCCCTTTCTGCCTTTTGGAGCTATTATAAGAAATTATGTATGGAAAGATTGTCTGACGGTGACAGAAAAAAATATAAACATTTCGACGAATACATATGCATAAATACGAGAAATGGCAACAATTTCTACAAAAACGATTTGCTGCACAACATTATAAACATCTCTTTCTGTATAATTTGTTTAAAAATTACGAAAATTACATAACCCAGTCCCACCGTTGTTACATAAAAAACTTTACATTTTTTTTGCCATGAGAGGTCTAGTGCATGTTGGCCCCTTCTTTTTCATTGATCGATGCTCCCAATTTCATTAAAATACTATAGTCAACAAGTACACCGATACTTTTCTACTTAAGAACAAAAAGTTTGATAAATTCCCAATCAAAAGGCTCATCACCAAAAGTTGTGGATGACATTTGATTAATTATGCCTCGGTATAATTGCGTACGGAGGCTCTAACTTCATTCAGCAATGTCTTTTGTAATGAAAGAGAAGCGTCAGCTACAGAAGACTCCTACATTTGTAGGTGGTGAGATAAATAAAGGTGTGGTTCCATTTCAGTGGAGTCCAAACACCTTTGATAAGAGTTGATCGGAGTGGAGACTAGGCGACTCCTTGGAGATTAGCAATAGAGGAACGAAGGCTAAAAGCATCACATCCTGTGATAACGCCTTCGTGACCAACATCGGTGCTGTTGCTGTCGCTTCGTTGCACTACGCTTTCGCGCAAAAGACATCTGTTGGCCCGAGACCCTGCAGCGAAGCGGATGTTTTCTGTGCGAAAGCGAAGCGTCAGCAACAAAGCGCCTAGTCGGAACGGAAATCAACTACACTTTATGGTGATGAGCTATCAAATACTCTCTCTTTTTGTTAGCAAATCTTTAAATAATTAATAAAACCATATATTTTTATTAATTTTTTTAAAAAAACTACTTGACGTTAGTTACAAAGGCATGTATTATATAACTTGTTGCTTAAGGCAAAACGCGGAAGTAGTTCAGTGGTAGAACACCACCTTGCCAAGGTGGGGGTCGCGAGTTCGAACCTCGTCTTCCGCTCCATAATATTTAATGGCGGCCTAGCTCAGCTGGCTAGAGCGTACGGTTCATACCCGTAAGGTCGGGGGTTCGATCCCCTCGGCCGCCACCATAGTAGGCCCCTTGGTCAAGTGGTTAAGACACCGCCCTTTCACGGCGGTAACACGGGTTCGAATCCCGTAGGGGTCATATCAAATAGGCGTCTCAGAACGATTTCTGAGACGCCTATTTTTTTTGCAGATTAAAGTTGAATACTAGAAATATCGAATTTATTTATTTTTTTACTACCTGATGCCCCGGTGTAATCAGTTTAGGAACGCCTGCGCCAATGGTTTCACGAGCAGTTTCCCTTTGTTATTGCCACTGTTGTTGTTACTGTTGCTGTTGCTTTCGCACAGACAAAACCCTATTGTTACTGTCGCTTCGCTTTCGCACATAAAAAATACTCGTTGCTCCTAACGCCCCTTCGAAAAGACCCCAGCTGAAACGGAAATCAACCCAAGTTATGGTGATGAACATAAAAATATGGCATACTAATAATGAAAAAAGCGTGTAAACTAGGAGGTTTATTTCCTTTGGGTTCATTAACTAAAGCTGCTTTAATTTGCGGAAGTGGCTCTATGATTATTCTCGTATCTATTCTTATTAATTTACCATTTGCCGTACAAATATTTTTACTCCTCACCGGACTAGCGGTTAGTGTTTACGGTGTGTTTTTACTTGTCAAAATGGTTGTTAAGCCAGCCGAAAAACCTTTAGAAACACTAACAGAACAAACACCCGCGCAAGCTCCTAAAAAGAAGAAAAGACCGACATCCACGTTGTAGGACGACACATAGATCCTACTAGAAGGGTCATTATGACTTATAGCTAGATGAGATGTATGCAGAGATTATTAAAAAAAGGGATTAGCTTTATTAAAAAGCTAATCCCAAATCTATTTAATACACTTTTTCTACGATTAAAACAGTCAGCAAACTACCCTCTTCTAGCTCCACGACCACCGCGTTTTGATTCTGTAGCACGTTTAAGTGTTGCTAGGCGTTCATCACTATCTTTTAAGAAACGTGCCATTTTTTGCTCAAAATTCTCTTTTGGCTGATGACGATCGTTGCGATCATTAGATCGATTATCGCGACGTGGACGTGCCGGACGCTCTGGACGCTCTGGTCTCTCTGGTCTCTCTGCTTGAGGCTTTGCTTTACGGATTGAAAGACCGATCTTTCCGTCCGCTTCAACATTCATCACTTTTACTTCAACTTCATCTCCAACTTTTAGATGCTCATTGATATCTTTTACATAATTGTCAGCAACTTCACTGATGTGTACTAAGCCTGTTTTGCCGTCTGGCAGCTCAACGAATGCTCCAAAATTTGTGATTCCTGTTACTTTACCTTGTACCTTGCTGCCTACTTCAATTGACATAAAAAAAATGCTCCTCCTTAAAAATTAAGCGACTCATTTGAGTCATGTAATCAATTTAATCAAACTTTTTACTACAATAAGTTTCTCTTTTCATTATATATAACAATAAAAGAGTGTCAACAATACATAGCTTTTCAGTCTTCTTTTTTACCTTTCTTTTCTGATTTGCTGTCTTTTTTATCTTTTTCCTCCGGTATATCGCCTTTTTTACCTTTTTCGTCCGGAATAATGAAAATTATTTCACCTTTTTCGGATAAAAAATAATCTTTACGTAATAACTTCGCGATATACTCATCATCCTCTAACTGTTTAATTTTAAGATTTAACGAATCTCGCTCATCTTTCAATTCAGAAAGATGCTCCTTCGCTTCAACCTTTTTTTGCTCTTTTGCAGCTAGAGTTTCATTTTGATTCGAAAGTATATTTAAGAGAAAGGCAATAATAACGACTGGCACAATCGCAAAAAAGGCAATACGGCGCATTTTCCGTTTTCGCGCTTGAATTTTACGATTTATAGCTTTATCCGTGTTACGGACATAGTCATTATCAAGTTTAGTATAGTTTTGTTGGTCATCATTTGATGAACGACGTAAAGTCATGCCCGCACCTCCGAAAATTATTGTTGTCTTTTATTATACTTGATAAATCGAACTTTTTTAAAAAAAGTGTTGGACAAATACGAATAAATTTTGACAAAAGGTCTTAAAACAAACGCACTAATACTTATTAAGAATTTAAAAATTTGTCGAATGATAGCACTTATTAACCGTATGATGAACCACAGGGGTCTCCATGTTATATTCACCAAAACCCTCGCGACGAAACGTAAAAAAGTTTGAAAAAACGTTTGATACAAAAAAATTCCGGCTATTTGCGCTAGCGGGTCATAAGCCCGCCAAGCGCCATCTTTTAGCCAAAATAATAAATAGTATGTCATGCCTCCAAGTAGAATCCAGGTAAGTAGTTCAAATACCATCATCCATCTTCGAAGGCTTGACCTTTTTGGAGTTGAAAAAACAATGAGCCTTACACTATCAATAATGAACCCGACTGCTATACCGCTCAAAACCATGACTAATAGCTGAACAAATTGTTCACTAACAATCATCCAAACAATTTATGAAGGAAACCTTTCGAGAAGCCACTTTCCTCCTCGTCATACTGCAAGGTTTTTACAGTTCCTTCAAGCGTCAATAACCCTTTGTCAACATCTAAATGAACGATATGCAGTTCTTCTCCACGGATTAACAAATGCCCTTGGGACGTCTTGATGAAAAATTCTTCCTGATCAAAGCGTTCAATTGATTTTACAGAAGTCATGTCCATTCTTTTACGATTACGAATCGTTAAAATATGCTCTCCAGATGGAATTGTGTAACGGTTACTTTCTTGATGTAGCGTCATTTTTTTCCTCCTTTAGTCGTCCTAGCTTCTGTTCACTTTATGCGGACAACCTTAAAAGCATGACAACTTTATTAAAGTTGTTACACTTTTATCCCCCATTTACGGAAAAAGCCATGGACAACTTCAGAAGACTCCTACACTATTATTAATTAGTCCTCATCATCAATAAATTCAGGTTCAATTTTTTCAAGGCGCTCTTCCTTCAAAATAGTAAACATTTTTGCGGCATCTTCTTTTTTCACAGTATCACGTAATTCCTCTACACGCGCTGTCACAATTTTTTGTCCAAAACGAATAGCTAGCTCATCGCCAACTTTAACAGCACTACTAGCTTTCGCGACCTTACCATTGATCGTAATACGACCTTGGTCTGCTACTTCCTTCGCTAATGTACGACGTTTAATTAAACGTGATACTTTTAAAAATTTATCTAATCGCATATTTTTACTCCTTTTCTAGCTGCTTTGCTTCATTCCAGAAAGCATCTAATTGTTCTAATGTATAATCAGAAAATGGCTTTCCACTTTCCTTTACCTTTGCTTCCACATAACCAAAGCGTTTCGCAAACTTCTCATTCGCATGTAACATAGCCTCTTCTGGAGATAGCTTGTAGAAACGCGCTAAATTCACAAGTGTGAACAAGACATCTCCAAATTCATCAAGACGTGACGCATTTGTACCTTTCGTCACCTCATTACGAAACTCCTGCCACTCCTCTGCAAACTTGTCCCATGCTCCATCTACATCAGGCCAATCAAATCCTACCTTCGCAGCTCTTTTTTGATAATTATATGCTGTTTGTAGAGCAGAGGACGCCCGGTATTCCTCTTTTAATAGTGGCTTTTCACTTATACCCTTTTCTTCCGCTTTTATAACTTCCCAGTTAGCTACAACACCCTCTACATCTTCCACCGATACATCTCCAAATACATGAGGGTGTCGACGAATCATTTTTTCACTTATTGAAGCTAATACATCTTCCAACGTAAAGTAACCTTGATCTTCTCCGATTTGTGCATGAAGGAACACTTGTAACAGTACATCTCCAAGCTCCTCGATCATCGCAAAGTCATCCTCTGCATCTACCGCTGCCAAATATTCGTGTGCTTCTTCTAGTAAATATTTTTTCAGTGACTCATGTGTTTGCTTTTGATCCCACGGACAGCCATCTGGACCTCGTAATACAGCAATAATTTGACGGAAAGTTGTCCAGTCTCGTAAAGCGTCCTCTTGTGATTTTACAGGTGGCACATATACCGTTGTTAAATTGTCCACCTCAACGCTTTGGTCGAGTTCATAAAGTGGTACCGTCACTAATTTTTCCTGTGACGAGCCAGCTGCTGTAACGACTGTAACAGGGTATTCGTCATCGTATTTCTCCATTAACGTTAGCTTTACTTCTGATGCACTAAATGTATCATATACTTGAGCTATTAAAATATGTTGACGCATGTTAATGTCATGCATAGAAAAGCTAGTACCATCCAGCAGTTGGAAACCCTCAATTGGGTCGATTTTTAACGCACCAAATATTGGATCTAAGAAGCTTTGCCCACCTTCAATGACTAGTTTTACTTTTCCCTCATCCGCAGCGGCAATAAGCAATTGTACAGTCTGCTCTGCGACAAGTGGATGCCCCGGTACAGCGTACATGACATCTTCATTTGCTGTTGCAGCCACAAGCTTTTCTGCAATTTCCTCATACACAGGCTGGAACGAATTATGTTTTTCATAGACTGCGTCAAAGCTTTCAAATTGTAAGCCCTCAGCTGATAATTCTTCTAATACAGGATGGTCCACTGTACGAACATATAATTTTCTTGCCGCTTTTAGCTTTTTATAGACACCCATTTGCAGCTGATTAAAATCACCCGCACCTAGACCAATAACTGTTAAAGTATTCAATCAATCCACCTACTTCTTTCGATTTAACCATAATTGATAAACTGCCATTTTGCGCCCAAACGGTAGTAAGTACCACTCTTTTTCGACTAGTACTCGTAACTTAGCAATTATTGTGATCATTACAAACGCTCCTAAACACACGGCCGAAAAACCTGCTACCACTGCGACAAATCGAGGTGATAAAAATTGGTTTAACAACGATGGTATAAACTGTAGCCAAACTAGCACTACAGCTGCCATGCTGAGTGATGCAATCCCAACTTTTTTGTAAAAATTGGCTGGCGCTAATTGAATGGCAGTCATTCTTTTTAAATAAAAAATAAGTATTAGGGCAGTAAACAAAAGACCTACATTATTCGCAATAGCCGCACCTAATACACCGAATAAACTAATTGTTAGCACATTCAATATTATTTTTAAAATAAAACCTATAATCAAAAATAAAGCCGGCTTTTTTAATTTTCCATAGCCTTGCAAAATAGCTGTAAATGTCAAAATAATTGACAATGGCACAATTTGTAATACATATACCATAAGTACTTCCGACAGTGCATCTGTTTTAAAGAGCATTACATTAATATAAGGCATAACGAGTATTAAACCTAGAGATGCCGCCCACCCAAATAATACAGACGCTTTATACGTTAGTTGAATAAACGGAATGGCACTACGGCCTTCCTGTCTTTTGGACATATGCGCGACAAGAGGCACAATAGCAAGTGAAAGTGAAGAAGCAATAACAACTCCGAGCTGTACCAATGGCTGCCCACGATCATAAACGCCTTTTGTTGCCTTAGCTACCGTCTGATCCATTCCACCATCTATTAATAGCGAATAAATTGTAAAGGAATCAACTAACTGATAGCCAAGCAACAATAGACCACTCATGCTCACACTTAAACTCAGCAATGTTACCTCTTTAATAATGGGAAAACTATCGATACGCCGCTGTTGTTTCTTATCATTAAATAAACCAAAACGTTTTTTAAAGATCAGCGCAAGTAATACAAAGCCTACAATTTCACCAATAACTGTACCTATAATGGCCATTTGTCCAGCACTATAAAGTGATTCTGTCGTCTTCATAATGATAAATGTTCCTGCTATAATGACAGATACTCTCACAGCTTGTTCAAGGACTTGTGCATAAGCAATCGGCTCCATAATGCCTCTTGATTGGAAGCCGCCCTTAAAAATAGCATGAGCTGGCATAACAAGTACTATAAATGAACCCGTCCGTATTAAAGGCGCAAGCTGAGTATCGCCCATAAGCTGCGCAATTATTTCAGCACCACTAAATAAAGCAACAAAAAACAATAACGATAGTACGGTTAAATAACGAAAAACAATACGCATAATACCGCTTCGTTTATGATCTCTCTCTAGCGGGTCTAAAATACAATCATTATCTGCAAGCATTTTAGAAATAGCTACTGCAAATCCACTAGCTGTCCATACGACAAAAATAGATATAACTGGATACACTTGCTGATAAATATAAAATCCTTCATCACCAACAAGATTTTGAAAAGGCACACGATAAATTGCACTAAGAACCTTCACAATAAGAGCAGCAATTGTAAGTAAGGCTGCGCCCTTCATGTAGCTTTTCATGCCAAAACGTTCCGACATAAATTGCCCTCTTTCCTTCTTTAACAATGCCAATAGTATAGCACATCTCCAAAGTATGACGCGCGCGGGTAGCACTACCATAAAACTATGTACGAAAAAAAGTTATTGTTCAGCCTAAAAAGGTCAGCGCAATAACTTTCAATTCTTATCAACTATTCATTTGTTTAGCTAAGAAGTTAGCCGCTGTTTCAGCAACTTTCACTTCAACTTCACCGATAAAGTGTACTTTAGACAAAACGATAATACAGCCGATCGGATCACCGTTTACCATAATAGGCGTTGCACAATAAGACTTTACTTGCTCATATTGTCCAGGAACAATCTCGATTGTTGTTTCCATTTTTTCTATTTTTGTTGAACGTTCGTCCATAAAACTTTCCGCAAAGGATGTAATACGACGATTAATATACTCTTTCTTACCGATCCCTGAGACAGCAATTACTTCATCTCGGTCGGTTACAAACGCTGGAGTACCTAACGTTTCATATAATGTTTCCACATATTCTCTTGCAAATTCCCCTAAATCATTAATTGGAGAATATTTCTTTAAAATGACTTCACCTTCACGGTCTGTATAAATTTCTAGTGGGTCTCCCTCACGAATACGTAACGTTCTACGAATTTCTTTTGGAATAACCACACGCCCTAAATCATCAATACGACGAACAATCCCTGTTGCCTTCATTCTTAATCCTCGCTTTCGCTACAATGAAATTTTTTCAATTTTAGTATGGTTTTTTATGAAGCAATCTATGCAAAAACTGAAGAAATAGGATTTCACACCCAACAATATTTTCAAAAAGGCCTTAAAAACCTAAGCAAATACCATGTAGAATTTTTCAACTTCAATCAACTTATCTTAGATTAACCACAAAAACAAATTTTTATAAATTAATTTATAAAATATTTTTAACAAGAAATAATAATAATTCAACCTTTGCCATTACGTCAATAAGTCAAAAGGATGTTTATCACAAAAGAACCATAACAAAAAGTGATACTTTTACCCTTATTTTCCCTACTATCTAGCTCATGAGTCTCAATTTGTGATATTGATCTCTAAGGAGCCACACAGTCTACAGTCCAATTAATAAATGAAGATAAAGCGCCACAACATTCACAGAGATTTCCTTGTAATTTTTTGTTTTTAACAATAAAAAGCTGATCATTATCCCTAGAGATAAGATCAGCTTTTCTTCTATTGTTGTTTTTTTGCGTCAGCAATAATATGCATCATTTCTTCTAAAATATCAAAGGGTTGATATTTCCCACACTTACGTTCATCAATCGTTAGTTTCAATTGCATACCATCCATACCAAACCCTACAGCACGTTCAAATTTCATAGATTCTTCCACAATTTTACCGCCATCAACTTGCCCAGTACCTTCTTCAGACAACAATATTGTGATAATTTTTTGCTTTTCTTTTACAGACAATACACCTGTACCCAAGCCCCATACCTTCATACGCGCAATTCGCAATAAACGCTCTGTTTCAATCGGAAGATCACCAAAACGATCCTGTAATTCCTCTATGATTTCGCTGTACTCCTCCACTTGATCCATTGCTTTTATACGTTTATACATTTGAATTTTTTGATAGCCATCAGGAATGTATGCATCTGGGATATACGCATCCACACTCAATAAAATTTCAATGTCAGGCTTCTCTTCTTTTTTCACACCTGTTTGGCGCTCAGCAATCGCTTCTTCCAGCATTTGTGAATACAAGTCAAAACCGACAGAATCAATAAAGCCATGCTGCTGCGCTCCAAGTAAATTTCCTGCACCACGAATAGATAAGTCACGCATAGCAATTTTAAATCCCGAACCTAACTCTGTAAATTCTTTAATCGCCTGTAATCTTTGCTCAGCTACATCCGTAAGGACTTTGTCACGTTGATACATAAAGTAAGCATACGCCACCCTATTAGAACGTCCAACACGCCCACGCAATTGATAAAGCTGCGCTAAGCCCATTCGATCAGCATCATGAACAATCAATGTGTTAACGTTTGGTATATCCACGCCTGTCTCAATAATGGTTGTCGTTACAAGCACATCATAGTCACCTTCTAAAAAGGCTAATATAACAGATTCTAATTCTGATTCCGTCATTTTGCCATGTGCATGCCCAATACGCGCTTCTGGGACAAGCATTTGAATTTCATCAACCTTACGAGCCATATCTTCTACACGATTGTATAAGTAGAATACTTGCCCACCACGCGCCATTTCTCTCTCAATAGCTTCCCCCACTAATGCACCGCTATGCTCCATTACATAAGTTTGCACAGGGAAACGGTTTGCTGGTGGCGTTTCAATTACCGATAGATCACGAACACCTACCATCGACATATGAAGTGTTCTTGGAATCGGAGTTGCCGTTAGCGTTAATACATCGACATTCGTCTTAAGTTGTTTAATTTTTTCCTTATGCGTTACACCAAAACGTTGCTCCTCATCAACAATCAGTAGTCCAAGGTCTTGGAATGTTAAATCTTTAGATAAAATTCGATGCGTTCCAACGACAATATCAACTTGCCCTTCTTTTAAGCCCTTTAACGTCGCTGTTTGCTCTTTTTTCGAACGGAAACGAGACAAGAGACCTACATTCATAGCAAAGTCTTGGAATCTCTCACGAATCGTTTCGTAATGCTGCTGCGCTAAAATCGTTGTCGGCACAAGGAAAGCTACCTGCTTGCCATCTTGAATTGCTTTAAATGCCGCACGAATCGCTACCTCTGTTTTGCCGTACCCTACGTCTCCACATACAAGACGATCCATCGGACGCTCACGCTCCATATCACGTTTTACTTCGATAATTGAACGTAGCTGATCCTCCGTTTCTTCATAGGGGAAAGAAGCCTCAAAATTGCGCTGATCGTCGTTGTCAATCGCGAATGCATGGCCTTTCTCTGCTTCACGTTTCGCATACAGCTTAATTAAATCATCAGCAATATCTTGCACAGCAGAGGATACCTTGGCTTTAGCTTTTTTCCACTCTGCTCCACCTAATTTATGTAGCTTCGGTTCTCGGTCTTCAGATGCTACATATTTTTGGATTAAATCTATTTGCTCTACGGGAACATATAACTTATCATCTGCGCGGTATCGAATGTGTAAGTAATCCTTATGTGTTCCATTTACCTCTAATGTTTCTAAGCCTATATATTTCCCAATACCGTGATGTACATGGACAACATAGTCGCCTGGTTTAATTTCTGTATAGCTTTTAATACGTTCTGCGTTCGTCATTTTTTGAGGACGTGCTTTTTTCTTCACCTGTTGTTTAAATAACTCATCCTCTGTGACAATCACCACACGTTGTAGTGGTAATTCAAAGCCACTAGATAGTGAGCCATCCACAATATAAATACCCGCTTCTGTCGGCTTACCAATTGTCGTATGAATATCATATTCTCCAAGCATTTGCTGTACACGTTTAACACGATCTTTATCTCTTGCAACAATTAATACTGTAAATTTACCAAGCAACCAGCGTTCAATCTCACTTTGTAATAATGACATTTGGCCATGAAATTGTTGCATTGGTTTGCAAGAAAAGTTCGTCGTCTTATTAAAAGATACCCCTGCAAATGTTCGTGAAAATAATGAGAAGTATAGCTTTTGTTGAGACAGCATTGCTAGGATTTCTTTCAAAGAGAATGCTGGCTTTACATCATGCACCATTTTTCCTTCTTCAATTAATGATAAAAACCACTCATCCTCTTCGCGCTCCCAGGCATCCATAACCTCCTGAATACGTCCGAGCTCATCAAACAGCACAATGCCATCATGTACAAAATAATCTCCTAAATATGATGTTTTCTCATACAATAACGAACCATATTTATTTACATAGTCCGGTAAATTCCCTTGCTGTAACAATTCAATATCATATTGAATATGCTGATACAGTAATTCCTTCGTCTCCTGCTTTTTGACTTTCTTTAAACTTGTCGCTAATGCCGCTTCTAAACGGCCTGCCAATGCCATTCTTTCTTCCTTTGTCAAAATAACTTCTGATGCTGGTAGAATACGAACCTTCTGCAATTTATCAATGGAACGTTGGTCGTCCGCAGAAAATGTTCGAATCGAGTCAACTTCCGTATCAAATAATTCTATACGAATCGGCGCCTCTAAATATGGTGGATAAATATCTAATATCCCTCCACGTAGCGCAAACTCTCCAGGTGTTGTCACCATTGAATTACGCACGTAACCCATCTCTACTAACGTTTGGAGCCATTCATCAATCTGAATATCTTCGCCTACTGCAATCTGTAAAAAATACTGTTGCCAATGCTCTTTAGGCTGCATCATTTTGCGTAAGCCCGCAACTGGTATCACATAAACAGCTTTTTCACCTCTAGCTAGGCAATCAAGTGTTGCGATACGCTCAGCACGTAACTCTGGAGAGGCAACAGACAAATCTGCAGCAATAAACTCATCGGCAGGATAATAATGAACATGCTCCTCACCTAAAAGTCCCGCCAGCTCGTCAACCATTTTTTGTGCCTGCAATAGATTAGGAGATACAATATAAATAGGTTTTTTTACATATTCAAATAAAGCATCGACCATTACCGGGCGCGCGCTTCCTGTTAATCCTGTTATAAGCTGTGTTGCAGATTGACCGCTCTGAATCTCCTGTAAAAATGATGTGATATGTTTGTCCTGCATCACAAGCTGTCGTAAAACTTCCAATGTCAAAAGCTCCTCTCAGCGCATAATTCTATTCGCCATTACTAGTAATCTAGTACTATAATACGCATCTTTTTTGTATATTTTATCAATGGAAAAAGCTTTGAACGCACGTGATGTGCGCCAAAGCATCCTTCCAATCATTGAATCCATTTATTGAGTGCGTGATAATCTGGATATTGTTTCAGCGAATCCTCACATTGCTCACAAATGCAGTGCACCGTCGTGTGACCATGCTGATCTTTCTCAACATAATCATCCGCTTCACCCATTTCGAAAATATGTAGTTTTCGAATTGTATCATCTGCATCAAATGGTAGTGTTCCTATTTCAACTTCACAATGACGACATCGATAGCGAACTGACATCTCCAAATCATCCTCCTTTAAGCAACTTACTACTTAAAGTATAGACATTTCTAAAACAGATTATGCACTTCCAATTTTGCTTTAGCGCCTTTTAGAATATAGAAACGTGGGGTTGATTTTCGTACCAACCAGTCGCTTTCCTGGGGGCGTCCGATGAGCCGCTTAGGTTAAAACAGCTGTAATATCCACACTACGCTTTAACCTATTATTACCCGTTAAAGCGATTCATCACATCAAGAAATGGCTTTGAAAGAGATTCTTCTACAGCATTTACACTTTTTTCAATAGCTTCACTAACAATAGCTTGATCTTCTTTTGAAAATTTTGACAACACATAATCTGCTACCTTCATACCAGCAGGCGGGCGATTAACCCCAACACGTATGCGATTAAATTCTTGTGTACCTAGATGCTGAATTAATGATTTAATACCATTATGTCCACCCGCACTTCCTTTTTGACGCAGGCGTAATTTCCCTGTTTCTAAATCTAAATCGTCATAAATAACAATTAAGTCTTCCACATCAATATCAAAATAGTTCATAAGGGGCCCAACACATTCCCCCGATAAATTCATATATGTTAAAGGTTTAACAAGTAGAACCTTTCCTTCAGGACGATGTACCGTTGCATACATACCATTAAACTTTGAATTAGTTAAAGGTGTACCCCATTTTTCAGCTAATGCATCAATAACATCGAAGCCAATATTATGTCTTGTATGCTCATAAGGCTTGCCTGGATTCCCTAAACCAACGATAATTTTCATAAGTACCCCTCTTCTTTCAAATCTAATAGTCATTATTTTACCATATCATGCACTAAGAAAGCAGTTTGTACAGTTTTTGAAAGTAAAAGTTCAATAATGGCTTGATATTATTTAAAATCCTCACTTCAACCATACATATCGTGAAATGGTTTTAAAACAACACATGTATTAATTTAAAATATAAAAGGCTACTGAAGAAGTTTAACTTCCTCAGTAGCCTTTCCTTAACAAATATTTTTACTCTTGTACCTGCTCACTATCTACTGTCGATTCCTCAACGACTGCCGGGGCCATAATTGATACCAATGTATGACCATTTTCACTGATAATATCAAAATCAATCGTATCTCGAATATCTGCTACCGTAATTGTTTCACCAATTTTAAGTTCAGTAATGTCAACTTCAATAGCTTCTGGTATATCTGCTGGTTTTACGTTAATTTTCACATCTAGGTTGGGCTGCATTAATATGCCACCCACACTAACTCCAACTGACTCTCCAACAAGTCTAATAGGCACTTCAGCTTCTATTGCTTCGGACATATCAATTGCTAAAAAGTCGATATGATTTACTTCATCTTTCATTGAGCATTGTTGGATTTCTGATACAACAACATTCACCTTTTTACCATCTAACTCCATTGAAAAAACACCGTTTTGCCCATTCTTTTGAATGGATTTTCTGAATTCATTCGCTGAAATAGAAATTGGGGTCGAATCTAATTTATAGCCGTAAATAACTGCAGGAATGGCTCCCCCTTTTCTAAGTTGGGTTAATGTCGAACGATGCCCAGCTTCGCGCTTTTTAACACTTAATACTGTACTCATACTATACTTCCCCTTCCAAGAAAAATTTATTTACGCCTTATTATAAATGTCACTACTTTTAATGACATTTGTTAAGGCTATAATAATATTTACTACAATTTTAGCTTATCACCATAACGTGGGGTTGATTTCCGTTCCAGCTGGGCGCTTTGTTGCTGACGCTTCGCTTTCGCGCAGATAAAACATTTGTTGCTGACGCTTCGCTTTCGCGCAGAGCAGAGCTTCCTGGGGGCGTCCGATGAGCCGCTTGGGCCAACAGATGTTTTTTGTGCGAAAGCATAGTACAACGAAGCGACAGCACCGATGTTGGTCACGAAGGCGTTATCACAGGACGTGATGGTTTTAGCCTTCGTTCCTCTATTGCTATTCCCCAAGGAGTCGCCCAGCCTCCACTCCAATCAACTTATGTTTTAACAAAATATATCCCACCTTAGGCGGTAAACTATTTTTTATAAAGTAGTGTAAATATTATTAAGTCACAATTACCATATACCCTTTTACAAGAAAATTCAAACAAAAGAAACCTAGAAAAAGGACAAATCTACTTACAAACGTAGATTTGTCCTTAATAAGCCACATATTGGGATCTGTTTATTTATATTAATCAAATAGAGTACTTACAGATTTATTTTCATAGACACGAGAGATTGCATCTGCCATCAATTTAGCTACTGAAAGCTCTGTAATTTTTGGAGATTTTTTCTCTTCAGGAAGTTGGATTGTATTTGTTACAACTAATTCTTTAATCGAAGAGTTTTCGATACGCTCGATTGCTGGGCCTGATAATACCGGGTGAGAACAACAAGCATAAACTTCTTTCGCACCAGCTGCACGTAATGCATCCGCGCCGATTGTAATCGTACCAGCAGTATCAATAATATCATCAATCAAGATTGCCACTTTACCATCAACATTACCAACAATGTTCATTACTTCTGCAACGTTTGGTTTTGGACGGCGTTTGTCAATAATTGCAATAGGTGCTTTTAAACGTTCTGCCATTTTACGAGCACGTGTTACACCACCATGGTCTGGGGAAACAACAACGATTTCTTCTTCTGGGATACCTTTTGATTTGAAGTGATCAGATAATAAAGGCACTGCCATCAGGTGATCGATTAAAATATCGAAGAAACCTTGGATTTGTGGTGCATGTAAATCTAAAACGATAACACGTGTTGCACCAGCTGTTTCAAGTAAGTTTGCTACTAATTTAGCTGTAATTGGCTCACGTGCTTTTGCTTTACGGTCCTGACGAGCATATCCATAATAAGGCATTACAACGTTTACTGTACGAGCAGATGCGCGTTTTACAGCATCTACCATAATTAAAAGCTCCATTAAATGTTCGTTTACAGGCGCAGAAGTAGACTGCACGATAAACACATCACAACCACGAATACTTTCTTCAATGCTAATTTGAACCTCTCCATCGCTGAAGTGTTTAACAGAAGATTTACCTAATTCAACACCCATTTCTTGCGCAATTTCTTGAGCAAGCGGATTGTTAGAGTTAAGTGAAAATATTTTTAATTGTGAGTTTGCATAATGATACGGCATGATGGCCTCCTGTTTAGTTGATAATTATTTTGAATTTAATTTGCTTACATAATTCGGTTTGTTTTCTTGTCTTGCACGAGCAATTGCTAGCGCATCCTCAGGAACTTCTTTTGTAATTGTAGATCCTGCTGCAATAAATGAACCTTTTCCAACTTTCACTGGCGCTACTAAGTTAGTATTACATCCTACAAATACATCATCTTCAATAATTGTTTGGAACTTGTTTTTCCCATCATAGTTTACTGTAATGGAACCACAGCCAATATTGACATTGCTTCCTATTTCAGCATCGCCAATATAGCTTAAGTGGGATACTTTCGTGTCATTACCTAGTTTACTTTTCTTCACTTCTACAAAGTTACCAATTTTCACATGGCTACCTATATCAGAAAGTGGTCGAATATTTGCAAACGGTCCTATAGCTGTGTCTTCTGCTACAGCGCTTTCACGTACAACAGAAGAATGTACAGTTGTTCGGTCACCGATACGGCTATCAATGATTTGTGTGTTTGGCCCGATTATACAATCTTCACCAATAACAGTTGTACCTTCAATCATAGAACCTGGTTGGATGACAGTATCACGACCAATCATTGCCTCAGCGCTGATGTATGTTGCTTCTGAATTAATAATTGTGACACCGTTACGCATATGCTTTTCATTAATTCTTGTACGCATTAGCGCCTCTGCTTGAGACAGAGCAACACGATCATTAACACCAAGTGTTTCTTCGAAATCTTCCGTTACAAATGCTTCAACGACATCGCCTTGTTTTTGTAAAATTTCAATCACATCAGGTAAATAATACTCACCCTGAGCATTGTCATTTTTCACAAGCTTCAATGTCTCAAATAACGCTTTATTATCGAAGCAATATGTGCCCGTATTAATCTCTTTCACTAATTGCTGCTCTGCTGAAGCATCCTTTTGCTCAACAATTTGCTCCACTTGTCCATTGTCGCCACGTAAAATACGACCATAGCCTGTTGGATTTTCAGCAATAGCTGTTAAAATCGTTGCTTTAGCATTCTTTGCTTGATGATGCTCGAATAATGCTTGCATCGTTTCAGGGCGAATAAGTGGTGTATCGCCACAAACAACTAATGTTGTCCCTTCTTCGCTACCTAAAATTGCCTCCGCCTGTTGTACAGCATGAGCTGTCCCTAACTGTTCAGCCTGTAAAACATACTCGCTTTTATCGCCAAGCTGTTGTTTCACCTTTTCTGCACCATGTCCTACAACCGTTACAATGCGATTCACATCTAACGTTTGAATGTGATCCACCACATGTTGTACCATTGGCTTCCCACATACTGGATGGAGCACTTTATATAATTTGGACTTCATACGTGTACCTTGACCTGCAGCCAAAATGACAGCAAAAATGTTGCTCATCTGTAAGTCCTCCAATACGCTCATTTTCTCTTATGACTATATAGCAAAATCCATCTATTTTCAAGGCATGTTGACTTGACAAAAAGATGAATTTCCAAATCATATGCACCTTATGCTCGAATGTTAATATGTATGTCCTAAAACTACTCATTTTCTCTTATTCTCAAAATAAAAAGAACTCTCCAAATTATGAAGAGCTCTCTTTAACTATACGCCAATTCCTTCTAATTCTTCTGCTGCTTCTACTTCGCTTGAATTATGGTACTCGTTTAAAATAATCTCCTGAATTTTATTACGAGTAGTAGAATTGATAGGATGCGCAATATCTCTAAATTCACCATCTGGCGTTCGTTTACTTGGCATAGCAACGAACAAACCTGTATTGCCATCAATCACACGAATATCATGAACTACGAACTCATTGTCGAGTGTAATGGAAGCAATCGCACGCATGCGACCATCCGTCTGTACACGACGTAATCTTACATCAGTAACTTCCATTTTCTCACCACCTCTCTTCTTAGATGCCTAAATGAAAATATAATATTCTTTATTACCGAATATTTTCCTTTTTCTAGTCTATCAAATTTTCTAAAAAATTTGAATACTTATTAGTATAATATTTCCTTTTTTATACGTAAATTTTGTCAATTGTTTGTCAGTCGCCCTCTATGGGTGTTACTTTTCAGTTTGGTAATACTTTTAGGAGTTTTATCAGCGATTTGCTCCTTATCGGCGATTGTTGGGGTTTTATCAGCGGTTATTTTATTTTTATCAGCGATTATTGGAACTCTATTAGCGGTTTTTCCATTTTTATCAGCGATTATTGGAATTCTATCATCGATTTCACTACTTTATCAGCGATACTACTTGTAGTTTAGAATATTCACTTCCCCTTGGCGTATTGTCGCTGTCGCTTTGCTTTCGCGCAGAAAACATTTGTCGCTGTCGCTTTGCTTTCGCGCAGAAAACATTGCTATAAAAAAAAGCCCACTAAAAGATTCTCTTCTAGTGAGCTTAAAAAATTCCTTATTTAACGATGGCAATAACTTCGATTTCTACTCTCACATCTTTTGGTAGACGTGCAACCTCTACGGCTGAACGAGCTGGTTTATGATCACCAAAGTGGCTAGCATATACTTCATTCATTGCAACAAAGTCGTTCATATCCTTCATAAAAACGGTTGTTTTAATAACATTGTCCAAAGATGATCCAGCAGCAGCTAGAACTGCTTTTAAATTTGCAAATACTTGATTTGTTTGAACAGTGATATCACCTTCCACTAATTCGCCTGTTGCTGTTAGTGGGATCTGACCTGAGCTATAAAACATGCCATTTACAATAATCCCTTGTGAATATGGTCCAATTGCTGCTGGTGCATTTGTTGTTGCTACTACTTTCATTTGTCATTTCCCCTTTTAGAAAAATAGTTACCTTCACTTAGTGCAATTGTACGGTCTTTTTCATTGACCTCATGAAGCTTTACTAGTGAATAATAATCATCTACTAAAGTTTCGTCTGCATGCTCAGCCTCTACAAGCACTGCAATACCAGCTAGCTGACAGTCAAATTCCTCTAATAGATTTTTCATGCCGTTCATTGTACCACCGACCTTCATAAAGTCGTCAGTAATAAGCACTCGTTGCCCACTCTTCATGCTTCTTTTTGATAATACCATTGTCTGAATTCTTCTGGAAGAACCAGATACATAGTTGATGCTGACTGTAGAGCCTTCAGTTACCTTACTATCTCTTCTGACAACAACAACTGGTACATTTAAATGTCTTGCAATTGCGTGGGCAATAGAGATCCCCTTTGTTGCGACAGTCATTATGACATCAATTTGTTGATCAGCAAATGCGGATGCAAATACCTTTCCCACTCGATTAATTAAATCTGGATTGCCGAGTAAGTCCGTCATAAATAAATAACCGCCCGGTAACAAACGATCTGAATGCTCAAGCTCCGCCTTTAAATCATGAATAACTAAACGGACCTCAGCCTCGGACATTTTAGGAATATACTTAACTCCTCCTGCAGCGCCCGGTACTGTCATCAATAACCCGATTCCTTTTTCTTCGAAAGTTTCTTTTACAATCGTCAAATCTTCACTAATAGAAGACTTTGCAGATTGATATAGTTCAGAAAAATAAGTTAGCGGGATCAGCTGATGTGGATGTTCTAGTAAATAGTACGTCATATCAACTAGTCGTTCACTACGCTTCCATTTCATGCGACCCTCTCCTAAACACGAATATTTATAGGTAAAATTAACATAAATTTGCGGTTTTAAGCAAGCGAATTTCGCTCACCTAAAATCCGAACAGCATATACTTCTTCGCAAAAACCACGTAAACCATTATAAATTCGGCTCACTCGAGCTTCACTATCCACTAAACCAAACACCGTCGGACCGCTTCCACTCATTAATGTTGCATCTGCTCCAAAGCGCTTCATTTGTTCCTTTAACATTACTACTTCTGGATGTAGCTTAAAAGTTACAGTTTCCAAAACATTCCCTAATGATGCACATAGTAGCTCATAATCTTCCGTTTCAATAGCATGAATCATTTGCTTCGTATTTGGATGTTCTAACCCTTCAACCTTTAATCCTCCATATACCTCTGCAGTAGAGACACCTATTTTAGGCTTAGCTAAGACTACCCAACAGTTTGGTGGTGCAGGCAATTCCTGAATTTTTTCTCCGCGCCCCGTTGCTAATGCTGTGCCACCATAGACACAAAATGAAACATCCGAACCAATTTTCGCACCTAATTCAGCTAACTCATCTATAGATAACCCTAAATTCCACAACTCATTTAAACCCTTTAGTGTAGCAGCCGCATCGCTACTGCCACCTGCTAACCCTGCTGCGATTGGTATTTCCTTTTCTATAGTAATGGATACACCTTGTCCAATGCCGTATGTATCTTTAACTAGACGCGCTGCCTGATAAGCAAAATTTCGGTGATCATTTGGCACGAAATTATCAGTAGAAATTATTTCAATTACGCCATCTTCTCGAGATTCTAGGCAGATACGGTCAGCTAAATCCACAGTTGTCATGACCATCTCTACCTCATGAAAATTATCTGGTCTTTTATAAAGCACATCTAATGTTAAATTTATTTTTGCAGGCGCCTTTACATAAAGCATCTTTCTTCCTCCTTATAGCTACACTTATCAATTACGCATTAGCGCAATTGGCTGACGCTTCGCCTCGCACAGATAAACAATGCTCCTAATTTTAAATTAAAGCTACCGATGCAGGTTAATAAGCCTTATCGCATGGAGTTAGGCTAACCTCCTAGCTTGTCCTTTAAACCGTAACATCTGACAGATCATTCAGTTTGATATTTTAATACACACTGAATAGAAATTACACTTTGTCTGTCTTTAGATGTAGGAGTCTTCTGTAACTGTTACAAAACATCAGTAGCTGGCGTTCACTTCGCTATATAAAACATTTTCTGAATGAAGATAAACCTGTCATTCATCTTTCACAAGATTATTCATTTTATTTTACCATAATGGGAATGTGAAAATGGAAAAAAAGAACCGTATACCCCTATTTGGTGTAACGGTTCTCTTTCGTCAGTCGTGTTGTTGTGTATACAGGAAGTTTTCATCCCTGTAATTGAAGTTTCAAAATAATAAGTGGTCTATTTTCACAAAGAGGCTACTTATTATGCTCTTGCTCACTACTTGCTCTTTCAGCCATTTCGATGGCACGTTTGACCATATTACCGGCGTCTCGAGCTTTTATGCCGCCCCAGCCTTCTCGTTGCACAACATCATAAAATCCAAGCTCTTTAGCGATCTCTTCCTTTAAACGAGGTGACATGATACCTTTTCTAGGCATATAAACTCCTCCTTAACAACTGACGATTTTAGTATGCCCCAGAAAACGCAAAACACTCATGCAGTTTTTATACATGAGTGTTTCAAAATATAGAAATAAGTACTAGAAACTATTTTGCGATAGCAGCTTGTGCTTCGTCTAAAAATGTAATCTCTACTGCCTCAGTTAAAATATCTGTGTAGCTATACGATACGCGCTTGCACGTATTGTCTTCTTGATCAAGCTCAACTACAAAGATAGCGCGATATGTCTCACGCAATACCCCTGCACACTCGACCGTTTTTTTGCGACCTCCGTTTGCTTTTAACTGCAAACGTTTACCCAAATGACAATCCAACGACTTTTTAATGTCCGCTAAAGTTTTTGGCATTTTCGCTTACACCTCACTAATAAATAGTATAAGCGATTCGCCCAAAAATGTCAACAAAATATATTATTTTATCAGCCTCTAATTAATGTTGTCAACTTATTTTTCATAAAAAAGACATGTTTTTTTACTTATACTCAAAAAAGTTAACAAAAATTTTTTACTTTGCAAATGTAGGGTATAGTGCATCGGCTAATTTTCCAAACTCTTGAATGGTTAGGGTCTCTCCTCGACGTGTTGGTTCAATATTTACCGCTCTTAAAGCATCCATAATTTTTTCTTTGTGTACCTTACCATTTGGTAAACCTGATTGTAAATTATTGAAGATTGTTTTTCGTCGTTGTACAAACGACGCACGAGTAACAACGAATAAAAAATCCTCATCAATTACGTTTACTGGAGGTTCATCATGCTTAATAAGACGGATCACTGCAGAATCCACGTTTGGTTGCGGCATAAAAACAGTTTTCGGTACCGTCATGGCAATATCAGCCTTTACATAATATTGAATCGCAATTGATAAAGAACCGTACTCCTTCGTTCCAGGCTTAGCTGTAATACGATCTGCAACCTCCTTTTGCATCATGACAACGAAACCGCGAATCGGCAAACGATCATTAAGTAATTTCATTAAAATTGGTGTCGTCACATAATAAGGTAAATTCGCTACAACCATAATATCTTCAATACCTGGCATCTCTTCCTGAATTACTTTAGCCACATCCGCCTTTAAAACATCTGAATGTACAATAGTTACATTATTATATGGGCTAAGTGTGTCTTCTAATACAGGTAATAATCTCTGATCAATTTCAAAAGATACAACCTTTTTTGCACTTCTTGCTAAATGCTCTGTTAATGCTCCAATGCCAGGACCAACTTCGATTGCGCCACTATTTTCAGTTAAATTTGCATGACTAACAATATTTCGTAAAATGTTCGGATCTATTAAAAAGTTTTGACCTAAGCTTTTTTTAAATGAAAATCCATATTTTCTTAAAATTTCCTGTGTTCTAATTGGTGTTGCAATATCCTTATGCATCGTTTTCCTCCTGATCTAACTGTGCGATTGCCGCACCAAATTGCTTTTCTGTAATTTGAAACATTTTCAATCTTTTATGAAGTTGTTTGCCGTTTGTTGCACCAATATTCAAAATTTCTCCAAGACGATCACGTCGAGTCTTCGCCCGTGGATGGCCAATTAAATGTGCCGTCATTAAATCTTCGAGAGTGATATCATCTGTGGTTGGCTCAACCTCATTTGGGGTATAGACATGTTGCAGTGCCTCGCGTATATCTTCATCTGCTGCATGCTCAATGCCTAGTCCTTTACCGTTTTTCGCAATTGTTTTGGCTTTCGGTAAAAAAGCGTGTTTTACACCTTTTACATGCTCCTCGATAATGGAACGAATTCGACGTCCTGGATAATCTGGATCAGTAAAAACAATAACACCTCTTTTATCCTGTGCATGTTGAATTCTCTTCAGTGTTTCCTCTGAAATAGCCGATCCATTTGTTTCTATAGTATCTGCTTGTACAGCTCGCTTAATAGCTGTTGTATCATCTTTTCCTTCAACAACAATGATTTCTTTTATTTGCAAAAAGGCTCCTCTTTTCTACCTTATCTTCAGACCATTTTACAACTGCACTGTACGATTGTACAGAAATACCCGGCTATTCATCTTTTATAATATTCAGCCTTGATTTTGCTATTGTTGATTCTCTAGAACAAATTACTGAAAAAAATAAAAAAGCTTTCCCGCCAGTCAAAACAGGAAAGCTAATAATAGTGAAAAACATTTTGATTAATTTTACAATTTTTTTAATTTAATACTTTTATACGCACTTTCCTTACTCCCCAATTACTAGCTTGGGATTCAGATTGTACAAGTATGTCGATCCGATTACCCTTAATTGCACCACCAGTATCTCCTGCAATAGCTGTTCCATAGCCCTCAACCCAAACTTTTGAACCGAGCTTAATAACAGAAGGGTCTACAGCTATTACTTTCAACCCAGATCCTGATTGCAAATTAATCCCAGTGGCAGATATCCCCGAGCAGCCGCTACAATTAGGTGTATAAGCGGTTGCCGTTACATAAAATTCTTTACCACTAGCTGGCTCTGATGAACCACGTGATACAGTCGCTGCGCTAGCCACTACAGTCTTAGTACCTACTGCAACCACTTGCTTTTGCGATTCTTTTACAACTTTCTCTGATTGTAAATTTTTAGCTACAACTTGGCCATTCTCTTTCACAACTTCATACGTTTTAGTCATTAATCCTTTTTGGCCTGCTGTTACAACTTTTTGTTTTCCTTTTTGTAATGAAGCATCCTGCTTCTTTTCAATTGCGAAATCTAAAGATTCTTCCACTACATCGATAACCTTTTCTACGCGAACTACTGTGATTTTACTCTGCGGAGTGATTACGTCCTTCAGGTTATTCTCGACACGATCGAATTCATTTAGTTGAATTCCTTGTTGTTTTAAAAAGTTAGCGACCGTAGTCGAAGTGGACCATACTTGTCTCTCGTTTACGCCATCGACAAGCGATACTTGAAACGCCTTTTGAATATCGATCTTGTTGTCTGCTCCTACTTCTGTATCTAGACCTTGTACTAATGAGTCATGCTCTGATACTTCAATATTTGCTTCTTTCAAAATGTCTTTCACTTGTGTTTCAGTTGTCCAAACTTTTGACTGATTTCCATCAACTGAAATAGTTACTTCTTTTGCCTGTTCCCATGAAATTGCTAATCCATTAACAATTTTGGTGTTCAGAGAGGGTGATATTTTGTCATGCTCTGCTACGTCTATATTTTGATCTTGTAATAATTGTTCTACAGTTTTGGCATGTGTTGTTACTTCGATTGTTTCTCCGTTCGAATCAAGCGTTACGGACTTTTTAGTACCTTGATAAAGTACAAATGAAATTACAGATACAAACAGGACAAGTGAAATAATGCTTATCACTGTTTGCTTACTCCTCAATGATCCTAAGAACAAGTTTTTCATGGAATTATTTGACATGAAAAAACGCCTCCTTAATACAAAGTTGGATTATACGTACTAGATTTGGCACTGTCAACCCGAATGTATTTCAAAGAAAATTGACATTCCCTTTTTAGCCAACCACAAACCCAGTATTGGAGGCATCTCAGCTAGTTAATTGTCAATCCTAAAAAATTTTTTCGCATTGGCTGTCGTTACTTGTGCAATTTCCTCAATCGTTAATCCTTTTAAACGGGCAATTTCTTCTGCAACTAATGGCACTAAAGCTGGCTCATTACGTTTTCCTCGATATGGATGAGGTGCTAAATACGGTGCATCAGTTTCAATCATCAAATGTTCTAAAGGTATTTCTGTCGCCACTTCTTTCGGCATTCGTGCATTTTTAAATGTCACCGGCCCACCAAGACTAATCATAAAATTCATAGCAATACATTCTTGTGCGGTTTCCACACTGCCACTATAACAATGCATAACGCCTCCCACGGAAGCAGCGTTTTCTTCACGTAAAATTTGTACAACATCTCCAGTAGCATCCCTGTTATGAATAATGATTGGTAAATTCAGCTTTTGCGCTAAATGAATTTGCTTGCGAAAAAGTGCTTGTTGAACATCTTTCGGGGATTTATCCCAATAATAGTCCAACCCGGTTTCACCAATACCTACTATTTTTGGATGTGCTGCTAATTTCTCAATCCAATTTAAATCCTCTTCTGTACAATCAATGGCATCGACAGGGTGCCAACCAATGACACCATAAACAAAATCATACTGTTCAACCAGTTGCATTGTTTTTTCTATAGTTTTGCGGTCGAAACCAACAACAACCATTGTTTCTACTTTGGCTTCAAGAGCTCTATCTATAACCTCTTGTAAGTCTTCTTCATACTGATCTGCATTTAAGTGTACATGTGTATCAATAAACATCGTCATTCTCCTAACATAGATTTTATTAGAAATTATTATTTCATATTTTTCATCAGTGTTACAATTTTGTTACAAACAATTTAGTATTATAACATTACTCATAACCTCAGACACCGCTTTTGTTACTATATACCTAAAAAACCTCAATGAATAATGTGTATAAATTATTTCAAGATAATAAAACACTCATTTTCAAGACGGATTTTAAAAGCCTGCTGAACTTTTTACATTCAGCAGGCCTTCCTAAAATTTATTACTTTACTTTTGCGCCGTTCTCTAGCTTCGGATCAACCGATGCTAATTTTAAAATCCCATCTTTTTCACCAGCTAGAATCATTCCTTGTGATAATTCACCACGTAATTTAACTGGCTTTAAGTTAGAGACTACAATCACTTTTTGACCAATTAATTCATCTGGAGAATAAAACTTTGCAATACCTGAAACTACTTGTCGTTGCTCATATCCAAGATCCACTTGAAGCTTTAATAATTTGTCTGCCTTTGGAATAGTTTCACACGCTGTTACAGTAGCTACACGTAAATCAACTTTCATAAAATCATCAATAGTAATTTCAGGAATTTCTGGAACCTCTGCAGCTTTTTGCTCGTTTTTTGTTTCTTCCACTTGTGGAGTTTTCACTGAACCACGCATTTCTTCACGAATATACGCAATTTCAACTTCACTCTCTAAACGAGGGAAAATGGGAATCCCTTTTTCTACCACTTTAATGTTTGCTGGAATAGTATTGCCGAATGTTTCAATTGTTTCCCATGCTAAGAATTTGTCATCCAAGCCTAATTGTTCAATAATTCGTTTGGGAGTAGATGTCATAAATGGTTGTAACATGACAGCAATTTGGTGTAAACTCTCCGCCAAATTTCGCATAACAGCTCCTAATTTTGGCTTATCTGATTCCTCTTTTGCTAGCACCCACGGTTGAGTTTCATCTATATATTTATTCGTTCTTGAAACAAGTGTCCATACGTCTGCTAATACGACACTAAATTGCATTTTTTCCATACTTTCTTCATATTTAATACGTACCGATTTAGCCTGCTCTTTTAAAGCCGCATCAAATTCTGTCGACTGAAGATTTTCAGTTGGAATAATGCCGTCGAAATATTTATTAATCATTGAAATAGTACGATTCAATAAATTGCCTAAATCGTTTGCTAAGTCGAAGTTTGTACGTTCAACAAATGATTCTGGCGAAAATACACCATCAGATCCGAATGGTAACTCGCGCAATAGGAAATATCGTGTCGCATCTAAACCATAACGTTCTATTAACATTTCAGGATAAATAACATTGCCCTTTGATTTAGACATCTTACCGTCTTTCATCATTATAAAACCATGGGCAAATACTTTTTTAGGAAGTGGTAAATCTAGTGCCATTAAGAAAATTGGCCAATAAATAGTATGGAATCGAACGATATCTTTACCAACTACATGTACATCTGCCGGCCAATATTTATTGAATAATGTTTCATCCTCCGAAAGATATCCTAATGACGTTATATAGTTAGTTAAGGCATCTACCCATACATAAATTACATGTTTAGGGTCTCCTGGAACTTTAATGCCCCAATCAAATGAAGTTCTTGAAACAGATAAATCTTCTAGCCCTGGTTTAATGAAGTTATTAATCATTTCATTTTTTCGAGATTCAGGCTCAATAAATTCAAGGTTTTCTTCATAATAAGCTAAAAGACGATCTGCGTATTTCTTCATATTAAAGAAGTAAGATTCCTCTTTAACTTTGTGTACTGGACGACCACAGTCTGGACAGTTACCCTCTACTAATTGTGTCTCAGTAAAGAAAGATTCACATGGTGTACAGTACGAACCTTCATACTCACCTTTATAAATATCACCATTATCTAAAAACTTTTGGAAAATCTTTTCGACAGTTTTCGTATGACGCTCTTGCGTCGTTTGAATAAAGTCATCGTATGAAATGTCCATCAATGCCCAAAGCTTTTTCGCAGCATCTGCAATTTCATTCACGTATTCTTGAGGATGTTTGCCCGCTTCTGCAGCTTTTTCTTGAATCTTTTGCCCATGCTCATCCATTCCCGTTAAGAAACGTACATCATAACCACGTAAACGTTTATAACGTGCAATTGTATCTGATGCTACAGTTGTATACGCTGTACCGATATGGAATTTCCCACTTGGGTAATAAATAGGGGTTGTTATATAGAATGTTTTGTTTTGTTCGCTCACAAGAACTGCCTCCATTGTTTCACAGTATACTATCTATTCTAACTAAGTACGAAATTCGTTTCAACTTCTTTCAGCGGGTGTCCAAACACCCGCTGAAATAGAGGAACTCAGGCTAAGACCTTTACATCCTGTGAAAACGCCTGAGTGATCAGCGTCGGTGCTGTTGCTGACGCTTCGCTTTCGCACAGACAAAAACAAGTTGCTGCCGCTGCGGTAGCACTACGCTTTCGCACAAAAAACATCTGCAGGCCTGGCACAAAGCCAATTCCGAACGCAATTATGCCGAGGTATAATTGATTGATAGTTCATCGCGCGCGAAAAATGTCGAATGATAGAACCAATCCATTTAATGTCTTAAATGAGAAGCTTTTTTACTATAAATTAAAATATATAATAAAAACCTTTTAAAATAAGCAAAATATCTGTTTTCTCCTCAAAAAATTTTTTCAAAACAATAATATTAGTGTATTAATTAATTGACGTTTATGGCATTACTTGGTATGATAACTATCAGACAAGGAAATTATGTCGAAATTTGACGAAATACCAATATAACTTTTTTACATTAGGAGGAAAAATAATTATGAAATCAACAGGAATCGTTCGTAAAGTCGATGAATTAGGACGTGTAGTAATTCCAATCGAACTTCGCCGTACACTAGGTATTGCAGAAAAAGACGCTTTAGAAATCTATGTGGATGATGACAAAATCATCTTAAAAAAATATATGCCAAACATGACATGTGCTGTAACTGGTGAAGTTTCTGATGATAACTTCCGTCTAGTTGGAGGCAAATTAATTTTAAGCCCTGAAGGCGCAGAAATGTTAGTGAAAGAAATCCAATCTAACTTAAAAAAATAATTTGATATACACACCTAAATCAACACAGTGATTTAGGTTTTTTTTTATCAATTTCGCCTTGGCTTGATGCATCTGGAGGCGTTATCTTCATTTAATAGAAGATAAATATAATATACCCAATTTTCGAGTCCCTTATAATGTCCATGTCAGACCTTTTATGATTAAGGATACTATTTTTTACAATTATTATCAATTTATTTGATTTATATGCTCCTCACTAAAGGTTAGGCGTGACATTTGTAAAACTATGAAGTTAAGTTGATTGGAGTGGAGGCTGGGCGATTCCTTGGGGATCAGCAATAGAGCGCTCAGCCGGAACGTAAATCAACCTCACGTTATTGTGATGAGTCATCTATTTGATTAGATATACAAAGAAAGAGGTCGCCTTATTTAGGCAACCTCTTTCTTTCCATTAACTATGGTATTCATTATAGACTTCTCGCTTAGCTACTTGACGTAGTTTTGCTACTTCCTTTATAGCTTCTTTTGATGTAACGCCTGTATCATTAATAATATAATCGACATGTTCAACGACAGACATTGTCATCCAATAAGCATCTTCGTTAATTTCTTCCTCGGCATTCTCATTACCTTCAAGGACAATACAAAATTCCCCTCGAATTTCCTCCGTTTGTGACCATTCCACTGCTTCAGCCAACGTACCACGTAAAAACTCTTCGAATTTTTTAGTTAACTCACGAGCTAATACGATTCGACGATTACCAAGAATAGATTCCATATCTTTTAAAGTGTCCTTTAAACGATGAGGAGCCTCATAAAACAAAATAGTTTCCTGACGTTTTTTTAGTTGCTCTAATTGCTGTCGACGGTCCTTTTTTCCTCTATTTAAAAATCCATAAAAGAAAAATGGCTGCGGTGTTAATCCAGAAGCGATTAATGCTGATATTGCAGCATTGGGACCTGGCACCGGCACAACTGGAAAGTCTTGATCGATAGCTTTTTCGACTATATCTGCACCTGGATCGGAAATACAAGGTAGACCAGCATCGCTAACTAATGCGACTGTTTTTCCTTCACGTAAGAAGGCTAATAGCTTTTCTCCCCCCACCTCTAAATTATGCTCATGATAGCTTATCAGTGGTGTTTCTATATCAAAGTAGTTGCATAGCTTCTTTGTATTACGTGTATCCTCGGCAGCAATAATATCTGCTTCCTTTAAAATACGTAACGCACGTACACTCATATCCTCTAGGTTACCAATAGGCGTTGCCACTAAATATAAACAACCTGTATGACCGTGCATTGTACTTTTCTGAGATTTCATGCGTCATCCCTCCCTATATATTTCATTTTTTGCTTTCGTGTTAGCTGTTTAAAAGCGTATTCTGCGCGCATCGCTTCTTGTTTTGTATCGAATTCCTCTACATAAATACATTCCACTGGACCTCGCGCTCTCGTATATTTTGCTCCCTTACCAGCATTATGCACATCGACACGCCTGTCTACATTATTCGTGTAGCCAGCGTAAAAGGATTGATCGGCACACTCTAACACATAAAAATAATGGCTATTGCTCTTTTCCATAAAGGATTTCTCTCACTTCTGCTGTATATTCATTATCCGAATTATAAACATACAGGGGCGGTAATATTTTCAGATCAGGCTTACCATCTTTAATTCCTTCTATTAATAGTGTATTGGCCTCCTTACCTTCTTTCGGATAAATAAATTGCATACGTTTAGGCTCTAAGCGATTTGCACGCATTGCCGTAACAATATCTAGTAATCGACCAGGACGATGAACAAAAGCTGCCTTTCCGCCTTGCTTTAATAATTTACTTGCTGATTGTATTGCTTCCTCTAGGGTTAAATATAGTTCATGACGTGCAATAGCGTAATGCTCACTTAAATTTTTATCACTAGCTTCATGTGCTAAAAAATATGGTGGATTACAGGTTACAACATCATATTTTTCAATACCAAGCTCCTTAGGAATTTCCTTCACATCACCAAGAACCATATGAATTTGTTCTTCTAACTTATTGTAACGGATACTTCGCTCAGCCATATCAAATAAACGTGGTTGAATTTCTACTCCTGTAATATGTCCCTTTGTTCTGGCGCTTAGAAAAAGTGGAATTACACCATTACCTGAGCACAAATCAACAATTTTCCCTTTATGATATGGGACATTGATAAATTTTGAAAGTAGCACTGCATCCAATGAAAACGAAAAGACCGAGGGACTTTGAATAATACGTAAATTCTCAGCTAATAAATAGTCTAATCGTTCATCACCCTTCAACCAATTTTCCATGTTTCTTCCTCCTACTATACAAAACAAAAGACTGACACCACTATAGTGGGAATCAGCCTTCTATTACACATTTTGTTTATTTAAAAATGATAGACAAAACAGACAGTCTTCACCTTTACGGGAACTTCCGAAATGAACATGACAAACATGGAAGCCTTCTTGGTATAAACGTGCTAGGTTATCATAACCTTCGCCAATATCTAACGGATTCTCTTTCTTCACATCAGAAGCCTGTACAGAGTTTTCATTAGAAAGTAGTTCTTCTAGACGTGTACGAAGGTGATGATTTTCTGTTTCGAGTGCTTTATGCTCCTCCATCATTAACGCTACAAATTGTTTCAATGCACTAAATTGCTCCTGCATTGCTTCGAGCTGTTGTTCGAACTCCATAACGGTATCTAAGAAATTACGGTCCTTCACCCAAGCCACCTCGTCCAATTCTCTATCTTAAATAAGATTTTTTTCGCATGCTAGCAGTTCTTCTAATGTATACTCGACTGTGCGCTCCTGCTCTTGTAAATATACTTGAATGAGTCTTTCCAGTACATTTAAACCTACAACTTTACCGCGGCCATCTGGTGTCATCGTCATATCACCAACGTCTGGCATACCCTCTTTTGCTTCCTCATATTCATCATTTTCATACTTCAAGCAGCACATTAAACGACCGCAAAGACCTGAAATTTTGGATGGATTTAAAGATAAGTTTTGATCTTTAGCCATTTTAATAGAAACCGGCTCAAAATCTCCTAAAAACGTTGAGCAGCAAAGCATTCGGCCACACGGACCAATGCCACCTAACAACTTCGCCTCATCACGAACACCAATTTGACGAAGTTCGATACGTGTTCTGAAAACCGAAGCTAAATCTTTTACAAGATCTCTGAAATCAACGCGTCCTTCAGCCGTAAAATAAAAGATGATTTTATTACGATCAAATGTATATTCAACATCAACGAGCTTCATTTCTAAATTATGCTCAATGATTTTTGCGCTTGCTAGTTCAAATGCATGCTTTGATTCGGCTGCATTTTCCTCTACTTGGATACGATCACGTTCATCCGCTGGTCGTAGAACTTGTTTAAGTGGTAATACAACATCATTATCCCCAACAACCTTTTGGGGGACAACTACTTTACCATATTCTACACCGCGAGCTGTCTCTACAATGACATATTGGCTGTCCTCGAGTAGATATGATGCTGGATCAAAGTAATATATTTTACCCGCTTTTTTAAAACGGACTCCCACTACATTATACAAATGTATATCCCTCCTGCAGATTTAGCATTAACTGCTCCATCATTAACGTCCTATTCATGTTACGCTGTAAAGATGAACGTGCCTGTAAAATAGACTCCATTTGACTAGATAGACGTTCATAAGTCGAATGTAGCGCAGCTTCTTTAAATGTTTGTAACATGTCTGGGTAAGTACAAGCTACTTCGGGATTAGCTTTTATTGACACTATATCACGGTAAGCAAATAGTAGTAAATCTAATGCCTGCTCCATCTCGCCTTTTTCTTTAAACAGTGGCAACCATTCTTCATGTACAACAAGCATTGCCTCATGTACATTCTGACGAATTGCCTCTACTAATTTTAACACTGTTTTTCGAGCATGTGCAAACTGCTCATCATTTGCTAAAATCATAGCTGTTTCGAGCTCGTTCGTCAGCATGCTCACTGTAGAAGCCATCGAGTAAGAAATGTTGCTATCTTGCAAATGCTTTAATAATAAGTGTCGGGGCATTTTTTGGAATTTAACATGCTGGCAGCGAGAACGAATCGTTGGTAAAATTGACTGCATTTGCTCCGTTAACAAAATTGCAGTTACTTCACCCTCTGGTTCCTCTAAAAATTTAAGTATCATGTTTGCAGATGCAATATTGAGACGATCTGCATGATGAAGTACATAAATCTTACGTCCCTCTTCAACACCCATCATCTTCATTTCTGCAATTAAATCACGTATTTGATCAATTTTTATAAATTGACCTTCTGGATAAATTTGATGAATATTTGGATGATTACCCGAAACAACACGTCTGCAATTTCGACATGTTTCACATGGAACATTTTGACTTGGTTGCTCACATAGCATTAATTTGACAAAAAACTGCATAATATCTACTTTGCCTGTCCCTTTTTCGCCATCAAAAATGTATGCATGTGCTAATCTATTTTTGTCAAAAATCGTTTGAAGCTGCTTCATTACGACTGGTTGCAGTGTGAATAGCTCTTCAACATTCTTGGCCATAAATTTAAATTCCTTCCTATATCAATTACGCTCATAGCATAATTGTTTCCTATTGCTCAATTTTATGGATCATCACCAAAACGTGTGGTTGATTTCCGTTCCGGCTGGGCGCTTTGTTGTTGCTGACGCTTCGCTTTCGCGCAGAGCAGAGCTTCCTGGGGGCGTCCGATGAGCCGCTTGGGGCAACAGGATGTTGGTCACGAAGGTGTTATCACAGAACGTGATGCTTTTAGCCTTCGTTCCCCTATGTGCTCGCTCCAGGGTCTCGGGCCTACACGATGTTAGTCACGAAGGCGTTATCACAGGATGTGATGGTTTTAGCCTTCGTTCCTCTATCGCTAATCCCCAAGGAGTCGCCCAGCCTCCACTCCAATCAACTTATTTACATAGTAGACGTTTTAACAAAAGTCATCCATAAATTTTGGTGATGAACCAATTTTAGTACAGAAATATCTGCGGCTTTAGAGCAGATAGATTAGTTTTATGTCATTCAACAAATAAATTTGGCTGCTGAATAGATTTGAAAAAAGCCCGCGCCTACAAGAGAACGAGACACGGGTTTTACATATACAAATTAATTAATAAGCCTTTAATCTCACCGATTTTATCAAGAAGGTCAATTGCTTCCTTTTCTTCATCTAAAATATCTTGCGCAAGCTCTACAAGACGCGTATCAATAGTTTCAATTATTTTCAAGCGTCTTCCTTCACCAAAACGATTCCAAGTATGGGATTGCTTTAAATCCATACCATGCTCTACCGTTTCTTGTAGGAATCGTTTAACAAGCATTTTAAAACGAGCAAGTTCTCGTAAATTACGTGATCTTGCAACACGATCACCTGCTGTAGAAATATCCCCTAGCAATCGTGTAAGCTGTTCAGTCTGTAATTTGGTTCCTTGCTTGACGACCATATCTCCAAATCGGTTATTTAGGTTATTGTTATGCAGTGGCTCTTTACGATTAGTATTTAACCCGACACGTATATCTTGATTGATCTTCAAGCTGTTTCGCCCCCACTTGCTTTCTTTATCAAATACATATATTGTGCTTAAAAATGATGAAACTGTTCAATTGGTAATACAAAAACTGTGGCTCCTCCTACCTCTACCTCTACAGGATAAGGTATATAGGAATCTGTATTCCCGCCTAATGGCGAAACAGGGGCAACCATTTGTTCTCGTGCTCGACAATTATCACGAATAATATCTAAAACTTTAGGTATGAGAGAGTCTTCCGTCCCAATAAGAAACGTCGTATTTCCAGAGCGTAAAAATCCTCCTGTGCTCGCTAATTTAGTTGCACGAAACTGATTTTTCGTTAAAGCATTCGATAAGCGGCTGCTATCCTGATCTTGCACTACAGCTACGACTAACTTCATTCGCACTCACCCCTTCGATAAAATTCATCTAAATAAATTTTAGTTACCTTTTATCTATCCGCATTCAGCTGCTGTCGCTTTGCTTTCGCGCAGAAAACATTTGTCGCTGTCGCTTTGCTTTCGCGCAGAAAACATTTGTCGCTGTCGCTTTGCTTTCGCGCAGAAAACATTTGTCGCTGTCGCTTTGCTTTCGCGCAGAAAACATTGCTGAATGATTATTGATGTTACCATTATATCACATTGTGGTAGACAACTTCATGCATTTACTGTATTGCTTCATATATTAATGACCATACATCTTCAACAACACGCTCAATATTTTGATCCGCATTGACGACATGTATACGCTCAGGGTAACGCTCTACTAACTGTAAATATCCTTCCCGAACTTTCTTATGAAAAGCTAAACTTTCGACATCTAAGCGATTTACTTCTCGCTCTCCATGAGCATGAATCCGTGCCAAGCCAACCTCTGGTGCAAGGTCAAATAATATTGTCATATCGGGTAACATCTTACCGATTGCAAACTCGTTAATAGATAATACTTCATCAACGCCGATACCACGCGCATATCCTTGGTATGCTAATGAAGAATCGATAAATCGATCGCAAATAACCGTTTTACCAGCATCCAACGCAGGTCGTACTTTTTCAAAATAATGCTGACTTCTTGCTGCTGCGTATAATAATGCTTCTGTACGCTCATCCATGGCTGTATGTTCAGGGTTTAAAATAATGCTCCTAATTTTCTCAGCAATTTCAATACCACCAGGTTCTCTCGTTGCTAATACATCAATATTTTCTTCTGCAAGTCGCTCGGCTATTTTTTGAATAACTGTTGTTTTCCCAGCACCCTCTGGACCTTCAAATGTAATAAATAAATTGCAATTCATGCTGTTATTGCCTCCAACTATTTAATGATCTCAATCATCTTTTCTTCTAAACGGTGATTTCCTTGGAACGTTGCACCACAAGCCAGTAACTCCTCTAGCTGGCTTAGCTTTGCTACTGTTATTTTTTCTCCCGGAACAAGCAATGGAATGCCTGGTGGATAAGGAATAATCATATTAGCAGAGATACGTCCTATTGTTCGCATATACGGTAACCATTCTTTTTCTGCCTTTTCAATTTCCTCAAATGTGTAGGCTGGTTCCGTAATAGCTACAAAATTATAGGCTGTTTGTGAAGCCGTTATTATTTCTGCCTTTGGTGTACTTACTAACAATGTTATAGCATCCTTAATACGAACGCGTATTTCTGCAAATGGATAGTTATGTCCCTGTTTCAATAAAGGTAGCACAAGCAATACTTGATTTGCATCTGCTAGTTCTGCATATACATGCTTTGCTTCCAATGCCTCTTGTAATTGAAAACCGCTATAGCCATTAACACGTAACAATAATTTTATAGGGTCGTCTACCTCAATAACTTCCAAAGAGCCAATAGCTCGTAATGCCTCAACCCATTGATCTCTTTTTCCTATTATATATGCACCGTCACTCTCCAAATATGTCTGTATATAATAACGTGCATCATCTAATGAAGCCAATAAAAGATAGGATGGGCTGCTAGATTGTAACATACGTAAATAGTGATTTATTTTGTCGACATCGATTAAATCAGAATTAACATGCATAAAGGATGCCATTGTCATAGCAGGTAGTGTTTTATGTGCAGACTGTACTACTATATCTGCACCAAACGTCAATGCTGATGGTTGAAATAAAGTACATGCACTAAAATGGGCACCATGTGCTTCATCCACTAAAACAGGAATACCCTTCTCATGACAATACGCGATCTGCTGCTGCATTTCTTTAGATGTCATACCATAATAAGTAGGGTACGTTAATACGACAGCACGGGCCACTGGATAATCATCAACTGCACCTTTTAAATCTTTATAAGAAACATGTGTTGCAGTTAATGTACGTTCATCCCATAGCGGGGAAACAAATACAGGTTTTGCTCCAACAAGCTCAATTGCGTGAAATATAGACTTATGTGCATTACGTTGGACAATAATCGTATCCCCTTTTTTACATGTGGCATAAATCATCGCTAAGTTTCCAATTGTAGATCCGCCTACTAAAAAGAAACTTTTCATCGCCCCATATGTATCTGCCAACAAGTTTTCTGCCTCTAATATCATTTCCTCTGGGTGATGTAAGTCATCAAGACCTGATAATTCAGTCACATCATACCGCATTACATCTTTAAAGGGCTGAGGAAGATGGGACAGCTCTCCATGCTTATGCCCTGGGACATGAAAGGAAATATTTTGTTGTTGTCGAAAGCGCTCTAATCCTTCTACAATCGGCCTTTTCTTTTGCAAAACAAAACACCCATTTCCGTTATATTCTCTTAGTTAATTATAACACTTACGTTACAAAAACATTTGCTGAAGATAAATAAAGTGAAATTCATATAACCTTTTTCCCGATCCAATGTGCTAGTAATGCAATAGGGATCACTAAAAGACAAAACGGTAAGCAAATAAAAATAATGTTCCAAGTTATGACTTTATTGACTAATAACGAATGATACAAAATTAAACTATATGGAATAACGATTATCAAAGATGTGAATGCACCAGGTGTAATGGAACGAAGAAATATAGACTGTGCAAGGTGAGTGAACGCATGTAGAAAGTAGGTTAGTGTAACAACAGTAAAAAAGTAGATATCTCCATATGGCCCTTGATTCACATACTGATTTGCCACAAAAGTGGAACTACTTACAAACATGAATATTACGATGACTGCTACCGCAAACTGCGCTGTCGACATCGAAAACTGTTTAATAACCCGATCAGCAATGTTTTTCGGCAATCTTTCGTACAAGATGATAGAATTCTTGTTTAGCCACTTTTCAACCATAATAATTTCTTCAAAATCATGAAGAATAAACATAATAGGAAATAACCAAATAAGTGTTTGAATACCTACCCATTGTTCCATGATGATTCCTCCTATCTAAAATATATTGAGTAATTACTCAAAATTTCTCAAAAAAAATAGCTTCTCATCATAACGTGTGGTTGATTTCCGTTCCGATTGGGCGCTTTCCTAGGGGCATCTAATCTCCACTTCAATCAACTTATATCAATTTCGACTTGGCATAATTACCGCTGTCGCATTGCTTTCGCTATAGATAAACAAATGCGCCCGGATTTTGAATCCCTTTTAATATAAACATAGCTACCTCTTCAATATAATGATTATTTTCAAT
Organism: Lysinibacillus sp. NPDC056185; assembly: GCF_047737915.1. Classification (NCBI taxonomy): domain Bacteria; kingdom Bacillati; phylum Bacillota; class Bacilli; order Caryophanales; family Bacillaceae; genus Lysinibacillus; species Lysinibacillus sp. NPDC056185. The sequence goes on along the minus strand of NZ_JBLLLQ010000028.1, from coordinate 1,423 downwards.
TGGCATTTTATCTGTTTTTCTTTCTTCAATTAAAACATGCGTTAATATTGTTGATAGAAACATTGAAGCTGCTGTTTCTACCGTCTTTTTTTCCACAGCACATGAAGAAGCTCTTATCAAAAGTGAACTGACTTGTTCACCCATTGCATTTATAAAATCCACAATATCCTTACTAACATTTGTATTCTGTACTATTTCTGGAGACCAAATAAAAGTTAAAAAGTTTTTATGATCTAATAAAAAATTGGCATATAATTGGCCAAATTTAATTAAAGCTGGATATGGCTCCATCTTTGAAAGCTCTTTTATCTCATTTTGTAGTGAGCCAATAAATGAAAACTCATGAATAAGATAATTAAGAAGTTCATTTTTATCTTTAAAATAATAAAATATAAGCCCCTCTGCTACTCCGCTCTTTAATGCTATTTCTTTAGTAGTCGTTGCGGTAAAGCCCTTTTTAGTAAAAAGCTCTAATGACGCTTCTAAAATTTTATCCTTCTTTGATACCAAACCTTTTCACCACCTTTTTTGAGTGTTTACTCAAATTTAAACTTCACAAAGGGATCTGTCAAGTTATTCCATATAATAAGTACGAATAACGTAAAGGATTTCAGTTCCGACTCGTAAACGTTTTAATATAATGTCATGTCATCTCTTACTACTTTTGCTGATAAATATAAAAAGACCATTGCACCTAATAGCAACGATCCTTTATATTACACGTTTATCAATAAAAACTATTTTAAAATGTACTTAACTCTAATTTCTCTACAACATACTAGATACTAGCTTTTACCGCCATCCCTTGTACTAGCTTTTCAACTAATTGCGGTACAAACTTCTCTAAAATTGGATTCATCATGCCCGCTAAGAAACCACTTGCCTTCATTGTTAAATTGCCTACTAACTGACATGTACCATCCTGATCTTGTGTAATTTCAAAATAACCGTCACCGTTTATTGGGTCTGATAAGCCTACTAAATCAAACATAACTTGATTAGGGTTTGATTCCTTGCACTTAAGCTCAACCTTTACAGCTTTTTGGATAATGCCAAAATCCCCTTTAAATACCCAAATCATATTTTGTTCATTTGGAAATTCATGATGTAAATAACCGGGTATTAGTACAGCCCATTGCTCTTTATTATGAATAAACTCTTGTAGTTTTGCTTTCTCAATTTGAATATTTTCACTATATAATCCTGTTGCCATTTCAATACACCCCTTTTATTTATTCATTTAGATCAATTAAATTCTAACATTTTTCAGGGCGTTATTACCGATTTTTAAACATTAAAAAAACCACTGATTTCTCAGTGGCTGCTTTGTGCCTAGCGACGTCCTACTCTCACAGGGGGAAGCCCCCAACTACCATCGGCGCTAAAGAGCTTAACTTCCGTGTTCGGTATGGGAACGGGTGTG
>NZ_JBLLLQ010000027.1:48187-62591 GCF_047737915.1 Lysinibacillus sp. NPDC056185 | reverse complement strand
CCCTTTAACCAATATTTATCACCATAGACCATGCACATAGCCCAATGATACTCTGTTTCATGACTAAAAAATAATGCATCACTAAATGTCTCAATAGGCTTTGAAAAGTATTTGAAATTAGTAATAATTGATTCAGCTTCATTTTTAGACTTATTTGCATATTCTACAATAATACCTTTTATAATTTCTTTAAAAGTAAAACCATTATAAATAATTTTCTGACTTGAACTTGTATCAATCAAGATAGTACCATCTCTATCCATACCATCATATTGCTCCTTTTATTGATTATTATGGACATACGTTATGTTTATCAAATAAGGTAGCAGCTTTATCACTAAAAATCGCCATTTGACTACCGATTGCTTAGCGGTTTTGGGCTAATTTCGATGTTTAACGTAGGAATAGCGGGCTTTCGTTCGTGGGGTAACAGCTGAAGGCAAAGCCTTCAACACGACATTTTATTGTTTAATAAGAATGTCAATCGACTTCCACTAAAGAGAAGGGAATCATCCACATTATACCAAACGCAACATGTCGTTTTCCCTTTTCTTGCACAAGAAACCCACTTCAAAAGCTAGTTACCAATGAAGTGGGCTATATCTATGATAATTTAAAACGGTTACATTCAAAAGAGCAGATTAACCTGTATCCAGATATTTTCTGCTCTTTTTGTTATTCTTTATTCTGCTCCATCAGTATAGATAGAACATTCATTGAAAATTAATGCATCACATTCAAGTTCAATGCTCCAATTAGAACCCTGTTGAGAAATAATAAACGTTTCTATATTTTTGACAATAGTTAATTTTCCATATCCAGCATTTTTCCAGTTTTTTAGACTAGCTGAATCTCGACACAATCCATTTAATTTAATTACTATAACATTATAATCGACACCCCAATTACCCCATTTAGCAACTTCTATTGCGGGTTTTTGTTTCGTATGAATATTTACGGACATTCTCCCTTCAACATCGAAACCAATTTGCCCTATATAAACAGGTTCTGTTAATCCATTAGGAAACAATCTCTTTAGAAAAACATTAGTATTAATTAACTCTAGTATATCCATTTAATTACCCCCAAAATTGTAATGATCGTGAGTGCCACCAACTGAACCTGTATTCAAATTATCTGGAGGTCTAAACATTAAAATGGGATTCTAGCCCATGCCTAGTGTTGCTATTGTATGCCCCAGACTATGTTCTTGAATAACTATAGGTTTTCCATCTTTGTTGGTAAAATGATATTGTCTTGTTTGTACTGGTTGACCGTTTTGCATGCCTTTATTTCCATTACCATCCAAAAGATGAGTTCTACTGACTTATTGTGGTTGCTGGTTCATAGGAACACCTACATCTCTTTTGGCTTGTCTAAAAGCATCTCTACGACTAGTTCCTTCATATAAGTTTTTTTTATTTTTTTGTTCACATCGTAACCCAAAAGGATCAATCCAACAGGAATTTTGTTGCTTTGACATCATAGCAAACACAAAATACAAAGGATGAAACAATTCCATTTCTAACAAAAACACACATAAAGCAGGCTTTTTTACCTTCGTTTATGTGTGTTTTATAAAAATAATTTTAAACTAATCTACTTTCTTTTTATTTCAATTTATTTTTGGCTTTGTTTAAAATTGCTACTAATTGTGCCAAACCAATATCCCAATTATCACGTTTTGTATGATTAAATATCTTCATTACTAGACCTTCATTTTGCCTTTCAATTTCTCCAAAAGGAACCACCGCATCTATTTATTTACCGTTCTGGGTGTATTTCAAAGTTCAAATGGATAAATTAAAGACAGACCATGATTGATTTTTTTCATTTCTAATTGTATCTTTTCTCGAAGTTCTTCTTTTAATCTCCGGTTTTCATCATAAAAATGATCTTCATCGGCTTGTGAGATTAGATCAGTAAGAATACCATTTTTATTTCCAAAAACGAGATGCTTTCAATTCTTGAAAACCGATCTTCTTATATGATACTTGTATTCCTCTAATCATACTAGCTGATCGTTCAGCTTGATTTTCGCCAACATGTGGAGCCTCAATCTGAAAAATCTCATATTCATCTAAAGATGTATTTACTCTAAATTGTATTGCCTTTGTTTGATCTAAAATGATCACTCCATATTCCCAATCAATTTCTTCATATTTGCAAACATACACATTAATATTTTTTGATTCCAATTGCTTCTGGAAATCAAATAGTTTCGGGGAATCTTCATAAAATTCTAATGCATGTAAATACCTTTTTCCTTCTGAAAAATATAGTTTTAATTCAATATCCTGTTTTTCAAGAATTTCTATATAATACGATAATATCACATCATATTTTTCATCTCCTGATTTATTATCGCTATATTTTTCTAATAAATGATAAGGCTCATTATACGCATCATTCTCAAATGAAGTCGATCCTTTAATAAAATAAGTAACTATATCATCTATATTGAGCTTTTCTAACTGATTACCTAGTTTTTTTCTTAATTCCATAAGAACTCCCTCTTAATAAAATCTTGAATTAAAATCTATAGTCATAGTTGGTGATCTCCAGTAAAACTACTTGGAGGTTCTGATGAATCATTTATCAAAAGTTAATTATGTAAATTTACAGACACAAGCTGATATGCTTCATCAATTAATGGAGATTATCGGCCGGATCAAATATGATCAAATTACAAAAGATGATACTGTTAATGCCCTTTGGAAAGTTATTATTCAAGATCATCTCCTAGATTTTACTTTTTATCGCAATGAGACCTATTAGTTTTATCTTTCCTGAATACAAGATTTTCAAATAGTTAATTTTTGAAAAATCAGCATATATCCTATAAAACTTAGGAGAAAGACAGAGCAATTATGGTGGCGAGTGCGCCAGCACAACACCGCATATTGCCAGTGTAAGTACTCTTTTGATTTCCTACAATAGTTAAAGTTGATAACTAAATCTAAGTTTTTCTGATAATATTGAAAAACAGCATATCCTCTAATTTTATTGGATACGCTATGTTCATTTAACTAACATTATTTTTTAACTTTTCTTTTCCAACAGACGACATTGCTCATCATTAATTTGTCTAATTTATTATCTTCTCCGTAAATCAAATCATATTCTTCTGGCATTGCCCATCCTGAAGAGCTACGAACGATTCTGTTGATTTTTCCATCTGGAGTATCATAGCTATAATGTGTTGCTGTCCAATTCTTTTTTCCACTTCTGACTTCAATTTTACTAGTTTCATCCAAATTTCTAAATACACTCAGGGCTAATAACACAGTAGGTTGATTTTTCTCAGGGTACCATCTTATTACATTGCTTCTAACTGTTCCATCAGTCTCAGAAGTATATAATTCTGTTGATATACCAAACTTTATATCAGCATCTACTTCTGGATGTTGCATGATAATTAATTGATCTAGTTCATTAAATCCAAATGAGTGTATGGTTCTTTTACTAAATCGTTCTTCCTCTGATATATTCTTTAATATCCGTCCTTTTTTAAAATTATTTACTTCATGAAAATAAGGAAGGTGACTATAATATTCATCTGAAGCATATTTCCAGTAAGAAACTTCTGATAATTTAGCAGTGATCCTATTTTCAGCATTTTGTTCCACTTCACTCCAACCATCAAGTAATTCCTGATTTATTTTAACTATTATAGAATCCATTTAAATTCTCCCTAATGCTAGTGACATTTTATTGCATTTTTCCAGCGACCATCTTCCATTCGTTCTCCTATATCAGAAAGAACACTTCTTATGTCTAAGCATTTCTTTTCAGCTTGCCTCAAAATTCGATGATTAAGAAATAGGGGCGCTTTTTGTTATGTTTAAATAAAGCAAAAATAAAGTACAATAAATCCCAATTAATTAATTTATTGCCACCTCTAAGTTTATTTACATAAATTGAACATCTAGTGATTTTTGCAAGTATAGATACCCTCTCATTTTTTGCATTTAAAACATTTTAATATTCTTCGTCCCATATATTTGATTTCCAACTGTTGCTATCGGAATGAAATTTTCGGACATATGATTTCTATACACGAAATCTCCTTATTATAGTTCAATAGTTACTTTATTTCATCTGTCAACTTGATCAAAAACCAAAGTGCTTTTTGTAAACATCCTTTATTATTATTTCCTCTGTAATAGCTTTAAAATCTACTGATTTGTGATAACTACTGCTATCGGCATTATACTTCTGCTCTTCAAATGGTGCGGGAAAGGGAATACTATTGATATAAGTATAGTTTAACCCTTTTTTCAACTCATCCATTTTCTCCTTAGTTACTTTTTTTGAGAAACTAGCCACTAAAAAAGAACCGAACATATCATAGACTATATCTGCATAATCTGAAGGAAGTATTATCGCAGATATTTTCTTAGAAACAACTCTAATAGAAACTTCCTTCACCCCATTAATTTTTTTGGGTTTTGTATCTGGTCGAAATTTATTTTCTTCTGTATTAAACGGAGTTTCATAAAAAAATTTATGTAACTCTGAGTCGAATACTACAAAACTAAGTGTGAAACTATAATCAATTTTATCATCCTTCAAAAGTTTATTGGGAATGAGTATGTTTTCTCTTATATAATCGAAAACATACTCACTAATTTTATACGATACCCTTGGTCTAGCGAGTAGTTCATTCGGCTCATGGCTAAAAAGCCTACTAATTATATATGTCATATTTTTTTCCTTTCTGTAAATAGGGGTTACTCACTCAAAGCCCTTCCTTTTATGACCTCAAAAATAACTTTTCATGTCACTCCCATTACTAGAAAAGCTTTTTAAGGCTTCAGATACAGTTGACGAATGATTTTGAGAGTAGGTTGTAAACACATAAATTAATCCAATTCCATTTATAGTAAAAATGTATTTATATTACTCTTATTCTTCATTGAGTGTGAGTAGAAATATTTGTTGTTCTTTTATACCTACTGTCAAATAAACCCCATCATCACCATAAGCAATTTGAATAATAGGAACATCAGAATTTTCCTCAAAATTCAAAGAAAATGAAACAATGTGTAATTGCTTAAATTCGTTAACATCTACATTTTCAGGTAATTTTTCTTCAATTAGATCCATCAGCGTATCAACACTTTGTTCTAACCAAAGTAAGTTATCTTGGATCAAAGGAAAAACTGAATTAAAATGAGCATCTGTACATGCTTCTTTAAAAGATACTACAGAGCTATAAGTTATTTCACCTAGGTTATAAATAAATCTAAAAAGATTTTCACCTATTCGGTTAAAATCGTTAATTGCAATCATATTTCTTACCACCTTCTGTTAATATTTCGAATTATTCACAAACAATTATTAACCCCTCTTACATTTTGTCACCATTCCATGCTTATCCCATTTTAACCCTTCTTCCATGCCCGTATTTTTGTCTGTCCAAAAGTATTTAATTGTCATTTCATGTTTTTGGGCAAAACTTTTAACTCATCTGAATAATTCTCCAAGAAATACTCATGTAGAATAGAATTCCCATCCCATACGAAGCTCATAGTTTTTTCGTCAGAACTCTTCTCTATTCGCCTACCTAGCGAGTCATACTTGAAAGTACTTCTGTCTTATCTGGGCGTACGACTTTCGACATCAAGCCATTACCGTTATATTCGTACTTCCACGTATCACCATTCTTCTCCATCTTCTGAATGAGATTCCCTTCATCACCAATAAGAGAAGGTTGCCTCTTTTGTTTCAAGTAGTCTGCTTCCGGCACCATAGACACGATCTGTCTTTTCTTACGTTTCATACAAATTCCCGACATCATCGACACTGCAGTGTAAAAAGTCAAATTGACCGCCTTGATTGGACCAAACGAGTTTACTGAACTCATCATAACTATAGGTAACTTTTACACCTGTTAACTCGTTTACCGTGCTTCTAATCGAATAACAAGAAAATCTTACCAAAAAGACAAATAATATAAGTTAAAAAAGAGGAGCATAATTCCCAAAGAATTTATGCTCCTCTTTTGATGTTTTTTACGAATACCGCCACAAAGTTTTTACTCTGTACGAGGTGCGAAAACATGCAACATTTCATAGAGATTGCTGGTTTCATCAACACTATCGGGTAACACATAAATATGTTAAATAAACATTTTCTACATTTAATAGTGTATAGTTACTTTTCGCTTGATGACGAAACAGTTTTCCTGTCACAATCAGCTAATTATAATTCCTTACACTCTAATCTTAATTCCCTATTTTCGGTTCGCATTACCTGTCTCTGATTTCACTGTTTATTTTTTTTTGCCTTTCTAGAGGTATACAATAGATCTTCAACAACTTTTAGATTTTTTTTCAATTGTTTCGAGTAAATAAGTACATCTCCATTTACATACTCAAATCTAAATGTCCTTGTGGATAAAATTTTTATTTTTTCTCCAAAGAAACCGTCCCTAATAATAGTATGAATAGTCAAATTGTCATTATATGAATATCTGTCAACCATAAACGTTTCTTCGTTCGTATCATCGTCCCTTGTGTAGAACAATCTTTTTTCTATCACAGATCCTTCATATATTATATAATATACTTGGCCTAAAACCATTTCACCAGCCCTATTACTACGAAATCTAAGACAGATTTTCTTTTCAGTTTCATTTATTATGAAAGAACTCCCCCACCCTTTATTTTCAGCGTTATAAGAAAAATACAGTTCATTGTTTTTCAACTTATTCACTATAATTCCTTCCTTAGATTTCGGTTCCTTTTTATAAATTTTTGGTTTTGGTAATTGATTTAATTCATATTGATATGGGTATATTTCTAGATAAGAATTGCTCCAAATAATCGTTTCATTTTCAACGTCTTCAACTTGATGAAGCAACACATTATATGAGGAACTATATTCCTCGAATATTTTTACAATCATCTCGTAATCTTTTTCTATCATCTTGTACACTTCCCTAATTTTTTAGTTGTTATTGTTTAAGTGGGTTTCTCCTATCACGTCCCATTTAGGGTTTCAAATGTGATAATGAAAGCCTAATTCTCTCCTCAAGTTCAGATCCCACATTTGCCTGAAAATAATGCTCACTTGTATTCCAAAAAACCATCTGATTCAAAACCATGAGGAGAAAAATCCGAGAAACAGCCATATTCCTCATTTACTTTATAAAAATAAATTTCCATAATATAGCCCCCCAAAAAAATCCAAAGGTATAATTAACCACTAGTAAAAACTCTTCTTTAACCAATAAACCTAGCCTTCTAAACTTTTTAACCACATAATATAGTAGCTGAACTGTTCTTCGATTTTTACAAACCTCAGATCATTGTCAAATTCAAATATGTCAACTATATCTTTTAATCTAGCTGGTTCTCCTAATTTTACTTTATATGCTAAACGTCCGGTACCCATCGATAGCTGCATTGTAGATGGATAAACATTTAACGCAGCCCCATTACACATAACCTGTATATGTTTATCCTCTAGATGTTGTCGCAAGCTTTGAAGTGCTAGGAAAAAGTTTTCATGTTTGAAACTTATTGTGTCACCTAATATTAATAGTTCTATTAAAATCATTTCTTCATCATCTGGACATTCCTCATATAGTTTCAAAATACCTTCAAATATTTTTCCGTCATTCATAGCAAGTTTTATAGTTTTACTTTCATAAGTCAAAATATCACCTACCAAATAATAAGTTAGGAATAAAGTCTCCTGTCATTTCCCTTTATTTTTTACATGTGCTCCAACTATTCATTTGGCGAAATACCTTAAAGTATTGAATGTTCTAATTGTTCCGGATATGGCACAAAAGCTCAGAGCGATTTATTTACATCAATATAATTAGAGGTTTTAATTTAATAATATATCTTTTTTTCTAGCAAATTCAGAAGCTATTTCCTTACTCGGATTAGTAAATACAAAATTACCACACCCTCTTAGAACACTAGATGAGGTTGTATCGTAAGCAAAGACTATGCTCATCTCAACCCCTTTTTTATGATTGCAATATTTTCTAAGTACGTGCTCTACTTTACTTCAAGGGATTCCTAATTATTATAAGAAGTTCATCGAATACTACTCACTAAGGTTTTCCTTACAACTTAGGTTTTGATAAATTCAGCCCAGCCATAACTAATCACCTCATCTACAGTTGGAAAATCATAATTTGCCTATGTATTAAATGGCAAACAGTTATTTCATATGGGCTTTTCCATTCAGACTCACATTCTTTACAACACAAATACAGATTTGATGCTTGAATATCTTTTACAATGACCCAGCCTTGATCACACAATGGGCACCAATCAACTTTATATTCATTTATCAATTTACTCTCTTCTTTCATCGTTAGTTATTTTGAAGGAGATGCGGTAACAATTTTATTTGTTCCACCTTCTAATCCAGCTTCTGGAGAAGGAATTACATATTTATCAATCCCGTTCGGTTGAATAACAGAGCTTCCTTTATTTATCCAAGTTTACCATATCAAACCACTGAGTAAATTTCAAAATCACCCATTATATATCTCTACTTGTGTGTGGATACAACGTTTGGATATAATTCACATTTTTAATGATAAGCCAAAATTCTTGGCAGCGAGGGGTTTCTCTTCTTTAATTTTTCGTGTCAAATAAAATTTTCAGTAGAGGAGAGTATTAAGTTAATACACGGAACAAAAATATTTCTTTTCTAACAAGAAAACACATGTAGAGAGAAGCTTTTAGCCTCACCTTTACATGTGTTCATTTTTACTCGTTTATTTAATTTACGTATTCACAATTCTAACCACTTTCTTGCAGTCCATAATTCTCGATTACTTATCAAGGTCTGAAGACCAATCAATATCATCTCCAAACCAATTCTCTACTTTTATCGCCCCACAATCCATTTTTATAGGAATTTCTTTTCCCCATTTTATAATATTATCAATAAATTCTTCGTTATCTAACCCTTCAAATGTTCTCTTTATTAATGCTTTTCTTAAATATTCAATTAAGATATTTCCTAGATGATATCGTTGTTCAATCTTATACATTTTTATATAATCTTCCAATTCCACAGAAATATCAATAGTCAAACAATTATCTTTTTTTGTATATCTAATTGAAGATCTTCTCTTATAGATTCTGGTAAACAACGAAATCCTACTAGAATAGTAACATCTACATTGGCATACTTACTATGAATTCTAGGTTTTAAATAGTTACGTAACTCACTTGCCAATTCTCCAACCTTTGAACCCGCCGTATCAGTTACAATATTAAAATGCATATCATATCATACCCTTTCAATTTTAATGGCGACATTTATTTCCTGGTGGTAAATGTCCTTTCCATTGTTCATAACCCCGAATTAGCATTATTAACATCTGTATGCAATATCTTCATTTCTACAGCTGTTCGATTCTAAATATGCTAATGTATATCTTTTCAAAGCATTTTTTAAAGTTCTCCCTCTAAAAAAACACTTCACCAACTGGATTTTTCTTTCCCCATTCCATTACATTATACAAACCTGTCCTAGAATATGGTAAATTCAAAAAAACATATGTAAAGAAAGCGTTATACATCGTTTTCTTTACATATATTTGAAATATTTATACTAGTTTTACCATCAGGTTTAAAAATCCCTCTATTTGTACAATTATGTTTTTAAATCTTCTGTACTATTGCTTAATTGCTCGATAATATCCAGAAATAGATTGTGAGTATCTACAACTAAATTTTCTTTATCAAGAAATTTCCTCATCACAATAATTATTTCTTTTTTTAATTCATCTGGAACTTCATCAATTCTTTGTTTGATAACTAGACGAAATACACGCATAGAATCCCTCTTAGGAGGTATCTTTGGAATCGAAAGAATATATCCCCATTTATTTTCATAGTTATCAAACTGCGGTAAAAAACCTAATCGCGTAGCTACGACAAAATTAATCCATTTATTTTTAGATTCAGCATGTCTCATTAAAAAACTATATAAACATTGAGTATTAACCTTAAACCTCTCAGAAATCATAACTAGTGTTCTAACAAACAATTCTAAAATTTTTTCATCCGTTTCATAATTGTATGCAATTTTTATTAATTTTTCCATCACAATAGGATTAGAAAAAAATGCCTCACTAACAATACCAATCTCCTGTCTTGTCTCTCTTTCTATTTTCTTTATTAAAGAGAACGCATTTAATGGTGTAGTTTCTAATTCTCCAATAAGCCCTAACATTTCTTCATTATACTTGTCCCATCTTAACTTATTTAAAATATCCATAAACTGGTCAAAGATATCATCATCTAGAGTCTCATTCTTTTTTCGAAAAACAAAATTTTCCATTATCTTAATAATATTTTTCCTTAGTTCACTTGGAATTTCATCTATTCTCCGCTCAATAACCCTTCGAAATATGTGTATAGATTCACTTTTTGGAAGAATCGTCGGAATTGATAGTATATACTCCCACTTTTCATTGTAATCATTAAATTGCGGTAAAAAAGGAAAGTATGAAGCTATAACATACTTAATTTTATTATTTTTAGATTCGATATGGCTAATCATGAAATCAGATAAATTTTGCGTTTTAACGTCAAATCTCTCAGAAATAATTGTGACTGTTCTTATAGCCTCTTCTAAAATTTTGTCATCACCTTCATACTTCTGCCCAATCTTTATTAATCTTTCTATTATAATTGGATTCGAAAAGAAGGCTATTTTATCAGTACCAATCTCCTGCCGTGACTCTTCTTCTATATTCTTCAATAAAGATAATGCATTTGTTGAGGATGTAGTTTCTAATTCCTCAATTATCCTTAATATATCTTCACCATATTTTATCCTGGACATTTAATCTTTCCTTTCTTATCCACAGATATCGTGGTTCCTGCTTTTGAAATAGCATTATATAAACCAATTTCCACAATAATTTTTCTCCTAAGAAAAATTGGTTTATTAAGTTACAATAAACCAAAATCCATTCTCATCTACATGCAAACCCAATAAATTACAATATTCTATTAGTATCTGTTTTGTTAATCGTTCTTTTTTAATTCTTTTTTTATAATTTTTTTCATCTTCAAAGAATAAAGGTGCTCCCTCTGAATAAAATATCCACTTACCATCTTTCATAGAATACACAACTCTTTCAACATCTTTATTAACATATCAAAAAGAACTACTTGGTTCAGAAGATATTCTATCGTCTAGGGTAAAAAGATAATAACTACATTCTAAGTTATGACTTATTACATTACATAGCGTAAACCAACCATCTGTTAAAATTACTAATCATTATAGTTTTGTCGTTACATATTGAAGGGTTGTAAAACAATGCTTCATATGAACTTACACTGTATGACTGTTGTGCTTTTAAACAGCACTCAGATAGAGCATTGAAATCATTAGATTTCACTCTAGAGATTATTGTTTTATTTTTTTCAATTTTCTCTTTGAAGAGGACTCTTAAAAATTCATCAATTTTATTAATAGTTGTATCAAAATATGAGAATGTAATTGAGGGGAAATCATTAATATTCATATTAACATGGCCCTTTTCTGGATTTTTTATTTTTAGGCAACTGAGAATGACCTTCTAAAATTTGTCCATTTCGATTATTTCATACGTATTTCTAGAATTAGGATCAGTGACCGGAATCTTATTTTGATGTCCTCTCTTAGAGGTATCACACTTAATAAATTATACTGCATCGTTGCTGACCAAGTTTCGTGATTGAAGTGAGAAGCCTTGATGTGTGAGATATTTACTTGCACATTGTCTTGCATTTTTTACGCTGACAATTGCCATTGAGGTAATTTGAATTCTAGGAATTTGATATTTATAATTTTTTTTGCGGTGAAATCATATCACTTTAGTTTTTAAGAGTGAGCATAAACAAGAAAAACATATGTAAAAAAGATTATTCAGGTATCAAATTCTAACGAAAGAAAATTATTCAAAACATCTTTTTAACGTTTGGTTGAACAAATCTTTATTGAAATCTAATTTCTTAGCGATGCTTTTTTCCTTTATGGACTCCGAACTATATATTAATAGTTTCATTAAAGCATTTTTGAATATCACTTCATTTCTGTCTTTATCATCACTCCAACCAGTTTCATCCATACAAATATGGAGATCCATACACTTTTTTTGGGGTTTATAACTAAGTTTATAGACCCCACTTCTTTCGTAATATCTTGTCACATCTCCATTAATAAATAAAAAATAAGAAATCTCTGTTATATCATTTCCATAATTTTTATTTGCGAATTTTTCCTTTATCAAATCTTTATACTTATAAACTGTTAATCGAATATTTGAAACTCCACCATTTGCCACGGTTATATATATATCCATCAAAAATTCTCCTCTACCGCTATGAATCATGGGCTTCCTGCCCTTTCATATATTTTCTACGCTTTGGTGCTTAGCTTCACCTAGTTCACTGCCTGCGTGTTTTTCTTAATTAAGCTTCCCTGGTCTTTTCTCAGATAATACTTTTTCCAAATCCAACATGTCAGAGCGACTTCCTCGACATAATTCTTCAACAGTCCACCCTTTTGGCAATTCAGTACCATATCGCTTAGTCAAGTCATCAACTTCTTGGGTTATACCCCACTTTTGAAAATTGGCTTGATCTTTGGTCTCTGCCATGTTTGGAAATGTTTAGAAAACAAAACCTATCTAAATTGGCGAATAAAAACCCAAACTGTCCTTGACAATGGGTACACTTTAATTTTTATGTAACCAAAGTATTATTTTGTCGAAATATGATAATTTATACAGATATTTTCAAGAACTCCATCTCTCACGTAAAAATGGATGTTTTCAGCTATTTCCCCTGAAGAAAATACAAGGGTCTTTGCCAAAAATCACATCAAAATCAATGAAAAAGAGGGTTACTTACTCAATCTGCATAATCGCATTTGAATAAAGTAACCTGCAGGTGCGCATTTTACACTCTAATAGTTGTTGTTCAAGAGCATTGCCAGAAACCAGCGATGACCTCTCCTGTTTCATTATGCCTATATAGATATAATGCACCGTACATAAACACATAATCCATATTATCAGTATAGCCTTCCTCCTCTATTTGCAGAAAAAAGGAATAGTCATCATTTTCCAACTCTTTATAATAATAACTTTTTGGTTGAATAAGACGTGGTTCTCCCAAAACTTTAATAAACAAAAAATTATTCCCTTGGTTTTCCGAATAATCGCTTATTGAGCTCATACCTAAATCTAAAATGCTTTTATCAGTATTGCTTCCAATTTCGGAGTATTTATGCTCTATAACTCTTACTTCAATTGAAGGATAAATATTTTTTTCTAATAAAGTATCAAAATTCTTATGAATAATAATAGAAAGCATAACATCCTCCTTTTCTGGATGAACTAGAGTTGCATAAAACCTGTAATCATCAGGTATTTGTTCTTCAATCAATTTTGGAGGATTACCACCTATTCTACCTCTCACATGATCATCAAAAGGAATGCATTGAGCAAACAATTAAAATCCACCCTTCCATTTATTAGTTTTTAAGGACATTTTATATAACCTTGTTCCTTAGCAAAATTAATTGCATTCTCCCTAAGTTTTATCGTTAATTCAGTAGTATATCTCTTTGCATGGAATAAAGTCTGTTTCTCCTGTGAATTCTTTTACTTGTTTGTATTCGGTTAGTTCTAGTTTTTCTCTACCATATATGTCTAGTTCTCTTTTCCAAACTTCTTTTCCTTCTTCATCATAGGAACTTACCGGCGGGTCGGTGATAATACTGTAGCTGCCTGCACTTGTTAGTTTGGCTATAGGGATGAAGGTGTCTGCTTCAAATATACATGTCGTTAGGCTTTCGTCTTTTGGTTGGGTCACTTTCTTTTGCAATGCTTCATTCATGTAAAATGGTGTTCTGCTCCCATAGGAATTTTGTTGCTTTGACATCATAGCAAGCACAAAATACAAAGGATGAAACAATTCCATTCCTAACAAAAACACACATAAAGCAGGCTTTTTCACCTTCGTTTTTGTGTGTTTTATAAAAAAAATTTTAAACTAATCTACTTTCTTATTATTTTAATTCATTTTTTGCTCTGTTTAAAATTTCTACTAATTGTGCCAAATCAATATCCCAATTATCACGTTTTGTATGATTAAGCAGTGATATAATGCGATAACTCTTCCGTATGTTTAGAAATCCAGTTTCTTTTCTTTAATTCAATTAACAATTCTTTAGTAGCAGCTTTTAAGGATTTTTCAAATTCTATCAAGTCGCTTTCACATTCAGTCATTGATAATATTGTACCCTGTTTTGTTTGCACGAATTGAAATTTTAATAAACCATTTTTATTTACTACATCAGCTTTAAATGGTCCGTCAAAAACACTTAATTGGAAGGTAGTCTCATCTGAATTGTTTTT
>NZ_JBLLLQ010000027.1:0-48087 GCF_047737915.1 Lysinibacillus sp. NPDC056185 | reverse complement strand
AAAAATACACCTCTCCAACAATCACATCCTGTTGATACTTTACTAAACTTGAAAGATTAATATTTACAATAACCCCCATCTAATACACCTCAGTGGAAATTTTTTTAATATTATCAATAACATTTTAGACTTCTATTTTCATACGGGCTTAGACTTTTATTTTTCTAAACTAATATCCACTTTTTTAGGATTGATCCGATCTCAAAATGGCGAATCAAACAGTGATATAATGCGATAACTCTTCGGTTTGTTTGGAAATCCAGTTTCTTTTCTCTAATTCGATTAACAATTCTTTTGTAGCATCTTTTAAAGACTTTTCAAATTCTAACAAGTCGCATTCACATTCACATACTATTTTTGTTTTATCATATATTTCTTGCAAGAATTGGAATTTTAACAAACCATTTATATTTATTACATTTGCACTAAATGGTCCATTAAAAAATTTTAATTGAAAAGCAGTCTCATCTGAACTATTTTTCATTTTTTCAAGAGCCTCATTCCAATTAGTTAAGACCCAAACAATAAAATCTGACCATTTTTCTTTTTTTATTTTCGGAAAAACTGTATCTTTGAAAGAAAAATACACCTCTCCACCAATCAAGTCCTGGTACTTTACCAAACTAGATGTGTTAATATTTACATTAATCATCATATTAAATACCTTTCTATAGATACCTACAGTGTATTATAGGTTTACAATAATCCAATCAACCTAGGCAAGTAGTCTTACCGTCTTTATATTTTTTAAAGCCTTCACTAGGTGTACCCAAATATGAAGTGAAATCACTATCTATATGCTGGGTTGCCGAATTATGAAAGTCTATATCTGCAGGTGAAAAATTATTGTTGTCATAACCAAACGTTTCTGCACCGTGTGTGTGATAACCTCCAACTATAGTAGCACCTTCTGGCACTCTGTTTAGGGCAGTACTTGGTCTAAAACTCACCTTTTTACCTTTTTTAGGTTTTGTAGAGTAATATAATCCGTCTTTTTGGTATACAAAACCCCCATATTCTGTGTCTTGTTTCATTGATCTAGGATTAATATATTCCAAAACCGCTATGCTGCCTCATCTTTTGTAGAATAGCCTTTTTTAGAGGCACCATAAGAGCTTTTCCTTAAACTAAGTGGGTCTATTAAAATATTTGGATTGCCAACATACCCATACCCAAACCTATCTGGTCTTGTTGAGTATACATGCCAATGGATGGGTCGTAATATCTGAAACGATTATAATATAAGCCAGTTTCAATATCATAGTATTGTCCTTGGAAGCGAAAAGGTAAAAAGTCTATTCCAAATTTTTCTTTACACTATATTCTTGAAGGCTAATCTCTTCTTCGGGTTTCTCGCTTTTGACGATTGAAATTCGAGCGTTCTCTATATTACAAATACAATTGATTTAGTCACCTTTTTTATATGGGATATTTTCTGGTTCAAGAAGCATTCGGTGCTTATCTCTATAGTCTTTAATTGAAGAATGATTTACAGAACTAATACGGTCTATATCATTTTCCAATCCGCCATCATCCTCCCACATACAGACGCGGCACACTTCATATTCGCCTCGAGTTGAAAGAGTAAGATACCCACAGCATGGACATTTATATAAAACTTCCTCATCTCCAATTATATTTACATCGTCTTTAAAACAATCTTCAAGAAATTTTTTTAAAAAGTTATTTGATATTCCAACAAGAATGATAGTAGTAAAATGGTCAACTAAAAAGTTTTGAACATTGGGAGAGTAAACACTATCATATTCTTTTGTTTCACCTTCCTCATCCAAATAATCGGAACAAAGGATATTATCGATTTCGTTTTTGGATAAAGAAGAGATTTTGTATATCGCGTAACTTGTTAACGCATGTTCCCTACTAAATATTAACATTTGCATTTAACCTCAAACTTTGATAGTTTTGTTTTTTCTAGCGCGTAATTAACTGCATCTGTAAAAGGATCCTCTACAACGAATTCAGGAAGTGCTATATAAAACGAAAGAATCTTTCCATCTTTAGCATGTCCCTCAAGTACTCGATTAGTAGCTGGATCAACTTTAAGTTGGTTTCCAATTTTAGCTTGTTTTATACCCGGAGATTCATCTGCTAAAAACCTAGATTGGACCAAACTAGGTTACTGAATTCATCGTAACCATAGGTAACTTTTACGCCCGTCAACTCATTTACCATGCTTCGTAAGCGATGATTGACGTCCCAATTATACACTCGTCTTCGTGTATCACGGCCCTGACTACTTATTCGATGGTGTGTTGGTCTACCAGTTACGTCATACCGCCATTTGCTGATGGCATCTCCTGGTAAAACTCTTTCAATCCCTTGACCAAGTTCATTGTACTGCAGGATGCTGTTCAATGGGCTTGTTCTGAGCGAGAAGCTGGGTTTGTAACACATTGGCCATTTCATTACGAGTAATATCGATTTTTGCACCTAAGTTACTCGTAATTTGTGAACGGTTGCCTAATTCATCATAGCTACTCGCAATCCAATGGTCATTTTGCCATTCCTTGATTACTTGTCCAGATGGGTCTCGCTCTAGCTTTACAGTAGTTTTAAGAATGAGCTTAAACAAGAAAAACATATATAAAAAAGGTTTATGCTCCTCTTTACATATGTTTTTTGGAATTTAATATCACTTTATCATCAAGTAACCAATTTAGAATTCGTTAATGTAAGACCCTGATACTATCTCAAACCATTTTCACAGCATAGTTAAAACTATCTTTATTTATGAGAATCTTTGATTATCGGAACAACTTGTACAGCTATCGTGGAATATAGTTTTTCACTATAGCTAAGTACCTCTTCAGGCCAATAAAATTTTTGAAGACTTTTGTTAAATCTAACATCTTGAGCATCTATAACTTCTATGCCAATATTTAGCTGAAGGTATTAGCCCACCATTAATTACTCCTAGACTAGATTATCACTTTCTAGTTTAACCGAATAATTCTCTGAATACTCATGTAGAATAATATTTCCATGAGACGTAGAAATATTACTTTTCGTTAAGTTCATCTAACCTATTCGCATGTTTAATTGTACCTAATAAACCCAGATTTGTGATTTCTGTCAAATCAAAACCTTTTAGCAATCGTATATTAGAAGGCCTTTCCCCAATTATTTTATTTTCAATTGATGATTTTCCGACGAACAAATCCCATGGATAAACACCGAAATAAATCTCCAAAATGCCCCAAAAACCACTTTCAGTATTATTAATCCATCCCCATGTACCAGTAATGCTTTTTTCTAAGTCAAAATTTTTATAACATACATGTTTACTTCCAATCAAAGTCCAGTCTTTTTTAGGATTAACATCAAATGTACCGACAATTATTGGCTTTTCAAGATTATAGGTATCTAGATTAAATTGCACACTCTGTAAACTCGCTTCAATTACATCAAATAATCCAATTCCAATCGCATAGTACCCATCAGTTTCAGGCAAACAACATATCTGTGCAATCGTCCATTTGTCAATATGAGCAATTTTCACTGCAAATACTTGACCTACTTCAAGTTTATTTTTTTTTGTAATTTTTATCATGTGTTACATTTTACTCCTCGTAGTATTTACAAAAATTTCACAAGTACAACCTTAAAAATATGTGTTTTAGAACACATTTAAAGAGTTCAGGATTTTTTGTTGTGAAGGAATAGCGATACCCCTCATTCAGTTGTAATATCTTTTTCGCTCTTCAAATAAAAAAGCTCTTTCATTTTATCTTTTCATACATCCACCAGCAGATTAAGATATCAATCCATAAATTTGTATCAACCACAAATCCATAGAGTCTTATTCCACCAGCAAACCCAATCGGATCTATTTTTTCATCTCTTTTATGCTCACGATGTACCTCGTCCATCGATAAACTTTAGTAATACTATTTTATTAGTAATAGCATTAATAACGTAAATTATTACCGTATTCCTCCAATTCAGTAAAGAGTTCATCAGCATTAGCTTTAATGCCTTCTCTATATTTAGATGATATTTTTTTTCACACCTATTAAACCATTCGTTAAATGTTTCTTTCCATTCCTTTGTCTGAAATTTTTTAATTAATACATTTGCATTACCGGGAAACCTTCTAGCAAGCATTAATAAAATTTCGATATGTGCTAACATTACTTGATAGGATTTATCGGAAGTCTTTAACCATTCATTACTTTTATTTATTTCGTCAATTGCTAGATTAATGTATAGAGCATTTTCAAACTCCGCTGCTTCATTTTCTACAGGATTCACTCCGTAAATTCTCATTTTTATCATCTCCTAGTGCATTTAACTTTTTTTGGTTCATCAAACATTTTATCCTCTAAATCTTTCAATGGATCAGATGAAATCCATCTTTCTTTAACTCTTCCTCTGTTTTTATTTAATAACCCAGATTTTTTAAGCCGCTCTTCGATAGAGTCATTAGGCGAATATTTCCCCCTACTAGCTGCCAATCTTTTTCTAATTAGATCACCTTCAATTGACCTTGCTTGGTCATGCGTAAGGTTTTCTGCCAATATTTCCATATTAGCAAAAATCTTACCGTAGCCCTTATGTTCTGTCATCCTGATCAAGGCATCTCTTTTAGTTATTCCGTAATAGATAACTTCTTTTTGCTTATTAAAACTGGTATACTATTTCACCACTTAATCCGAATAAATCAACCCAACTATTTGTGTCATTTACGTATCCATACAAGTTCGGATTATTTCCCGCCAGCCCAATCGGATCTCGTTGAGTATACATCCCCTCACTTGGAGAGTAGTAACGGAATCGGTTATAGTACAATCCTATTTCTACATCTTCATACTGCCCCTGATACCTAAACGGAATGAAATCCTGCTCACCAGTGAACTCCATCACTCATCCATAAATATCAAGCTCAGCCGACCAAATCTTGTTACCCACTTCATCATAGGCTTCGACAGGCGTCCCTAGATAATCACTAATAATGCTATAGTTACCTTCATTTGTGATCTTAGCTGAAGGTACGTACCCATCATTAAATACCCATGTGACTAAATTATCATTTTCTAGTTCAGCTGAAACATCCTCTGAAAGATACTCATGTAGAATAGTATTCCCATCCCAGACGAAACATGTTGTTTTTTCGTCAGAACTCTTCTCTATTCGTCTACCTAGCGAATCAGACTTGAATGTAATTTCTGTCTTGTCTGGGCGCACGACTTTCGACATCATGCCATTGCCGTTATATTCGTACTCCCACGTATCACCATTTTTCTCAACCTTCTGAACAAGATTTCCTTCATCATCATACGAGAATGTTGCTTCTTTCGTTTCAAGCAATCTGCTGCCGGCACCATAAACACGATCTGTCTTTTCTTTCGTTTCATACAAATTCCCAACATCATCGACACTGCGGTGTAAGAAGTCAAATTGACCGCCTTGATTGGACCAAACGAGGTTACTAAATTCATCGTAATCATAGGCAACTTTTACACCCGTTAATTCGTTTACCATGCTTCGTAATCGATGATTGACGTCCCAATTATACACTCGTCTTCGTGTATCACGGTTTTGACTACTTATTCTATGATGTGCTGGTCTACCATCTGCATAATATTGCCATTTGCTTATGACTTCCCCTGGTAAGATTCTCTCAATCTCTTGACCGAGTTCATTGCACTGCATTGATGCTATAAAAAAGAGTAGCAGTAAAATCCATTTTCCGAAGGATTTATGCTACTCCTTTGACGGTGGTTTAAACTTCCATAAGTATAACCACCAAGTATTTGTTACTTATCTAAGAAAATGCTTGGTCATCAAATAAAAGGGTGGCATTACTTTTACTACAACATCCTAATAAAATAATAATTTTGGTTCTAAAATTTAGGATAAATTTTCCGATATTCTTCATTTACTTTCGTTTTTGACCAAATACCATACTTCCATCTAATATCATAATTAAGAGAATGTTGCCTCACTCGTTTCAAGCAATCTACTTCCGGCGCCATAGACACGTTCTGTCTTTTCTTTTTTCTTTCATACAAATTCCTAACATCATCGACATTGCGGTGTAAGAAGTCAAATTGACCGCCTTGATTGGACCACATACTGAATTCATCGTAACCATAGGTAACTTTTTCACCTGTTAACTCGTTTACTATGCTTCGTAAGCGATGATTGGCGTCCCAATTATATACTCTTCTTCGTGTATCACGGTTTTGACTATTTATTCGATGGTGTGTCGGTCTACCTTTTATATCATATTGCCATGCTAATGACTTCTCCTGGTAATACTCTCTCTAATTCTTGACCAAGTTAATTTTAATGCATGACAGTGAACAAAAAACACATGTAAAAAGGTCTCCGCTTTTTTCTGTGTGTGTATAGCCTTCTTCTCTTTTCGGTTTTTTATTTTCGATAAGTGGCTATAAATGCTTTTGTATCAAGGCTTCCTGCAGTTTTAGTTTTTTGTGTAATAAAATACAGATGGTGGTGGTCACTAAATACACGAGATAAAAACAATTCCTTTTCTAACAAGAAAAAGTAGCATAACTCCTTTAAAATCAAGATTTATGCTACTCTTTTGATATAAAAGGAAATACTGTCTCTGTACAAGCGCTGTTTCGTTTCTAACGAACATTTTAAAAACTAGTGCCTACAGTCCATTAATTTCTGAAAATTTTTTTATGTATAAGCTAGAATATTCTTTTGATGTTTTTATAACAAGTGATGAATCATGTCCTACAAAAACATAGTAATTTCTTTCACCTTGTGAATTAATCTCTTCATAGAGACCTCGTATATTATGAAAAATTGGAGCAAAGTTACTATATTTTTTAATAATCTCCTCCTCACTCGAATAAAAAACATAATCAAAAGATGTAAAATTGAAGTAAACCAAAGCAGATCCTGCATGATTAAAAATAGAATCTAGCAACTGAATGTCACCTTCCAATCCTTGCTTGTCCAGTTGCGAAAATATTGAGTTATAAACACTGTCGTGATCTGTTATTTTCGTGTCAAATTCAAATCCGTACTTCTTTAAAAGTGAATTAATTTCGATTCTTTCCTCCTCAATACCTAAATATACAGCAAAGTTTACTTCCAATCCTTTTTCAGTTAACTTAAAATAAGGATCACCACAACTATCAAATCTCCATTTAAAATCAACTTTTTTTATCGAATTACTCATAAATAAATTCCCCTAACCTTTTCCCTCACATGGCAATTTTATTACGTTTTTAACAGTAAGGTTGTTTTGACCTGGTGTTACAGGAACTGCATTTCCAGGCATGTTATAAGTGACTCCTTTATGCCTTATTGGTTTTTGATTTAATCGATCTAAAACTTCTGCGGTAGGTTGGATTTCATTTAATACTGTTGGTTTCATATCTGCAAGTGCCAATGTAGCAAGTGTTCGATTGCTCTCTGCTACTTTTAATCCTGTTTTCGGATCAACAAAATAAGTTACAGGGAGCTGATCTGGGTGCAGATTTTTCTTAATTAGATCGTCTGCTACATCATAAATACTTCTCCCTCTTATATAATCAGGAGCATCAGAATTCATTCTAAAGGTGTCATTAATTCTTCGTTGACCAAATAAAACTTGCAATCCGTATGGATCAATAAAAGTATTTGGATCACTTACATATCCATATAATGTCGGATTATTTCCAGCTAATCCAATCGGATCAGGCTAAGTATACATTCCTTCACTTGGAGAGTAGTATCGGAATCTGTTGTAGTATAATCCGATCTCCATATCCTCATACTGACCCTAATACCTAAACGGAATGAAATCCTGTTCACCCGTGAACTCCATCATTCGTCCATAAATATCTTGTTCAGCTGACCAAATCTTATTACCTTCTTCATCATAGGCTTCTACAGGCATCCCTAGAAGTCACTAATAATACTATAATTACCTTCACTAGTGATTTTAGCTGAAGGGATGAACCCATCATTAAACACCCATGTGACTAAATTATCTGGTATTTCGAAGTTATTAAGTGAAGAATACTCATCTAAGTTTTCAAATATATCTGAATTATCCTGTGATAAATACTCATGTAAGATAGTATTCCCATCCCATACAAATTTCATTGTATTTTCATCAGAAACCTTCTCTATTCGTCTACCTAGCGAGTTATACTTTAAAGTAACTTCTGTGTTGTCTGGCTTAATGATCTTCGACATCATGCTATGGCCATAGTACTCGTACTTCCACGTATCACCGTTCTGCTCAACCTTCTGAATTAGATTACCCTCTTCATCATAAGAGAATGTTGCCCCTCTTGTTTCAAGTAATCTACTTCCAGCACAATATACACGATCAGTCTTTTCTTTCGTTTCATACAAATTCCCGACATCATCGACACTGCGGTGTAAGAAGTCAAATTGACCACCTTGATTGGATCAAACGAGGCTACTGAATTCATCATAACCATAGGTAACTTTTACACCGGTTAACTCGTTCACCATACTTCGTAGTCGATGATTGACGTCCCAATTATACATGCGTCTTCGTGTATCACGGTTTTGACTACTTATTCGATGGTGATTATGAAAGAACAAAAGGGAAATAAAATCCTTTTAAATGGATTTATTGCCCTTTTAAACTTTTAAATTAACCTCCAAATCATTTTAAATCGGTATAGCAAAAGTAGAGGCCCATAGAATTTTTCTTATCTGTGATAATTCTAATCGTTTTAACTTTCAGTATATGTGTTATGAGTTTTTAAAATATTATCATATTTTATTTTTAAGATTTAATCGTTTATTTCTTTTCAAATCTCATTAGTTAATATCAAAAAAGTATAGCAGCCTATTGCAAGGTTCACTGTATAAATAGATTGGTTGGCTGTCTATTATTTTACTTTTCTTTCGAATCCTCAATTTCTTTAAGGTTCTCATAAAATTTTATTCTTTCATCACCCAAAGGGAAAAAACCATCAGATAATTCATAAACCCTTTCAGACCAAAAGTTTTCCTCGTTAAAAAGTGCCTGTTTATCAATATCGCTAAAGAATTTTTCTAATGTTTCAATAAAGCTATCAAAAAAATTGTCACTTATCTCATTATTTATTATTTTATAAACCATACATATAAAGAGGTTATTAAAACATATAAATTGATTGATGTTAGTATTACAAAACCTTACTTTTAATTTTCCATTATCTTCAATCAAATGTCCTATCGTCCCATTATTTTCATCTAATACAAAATACCCTCCAAGATCGTGACCAAAAATAACAACAGATTTGTCATTGATGTTGAATGAATAGAGATCATTTGAATAAAAAGTAAGTGCATTATTATAATACGGTAATAATAAATTTAACTTATTACACAAATCTGTGAGAAGTGAAGATGCCTTTATTTCAGTTTCAGCTACTTTTACAAATTGTACTTTAATTTCATTTATAATTGGTTCCATATATTCCTCCTTAATTTAAGTTTACTATTTTTTACAACGTATATTGATAGCATTTTGTAAAGCTTTTTTACCCGCAGGAGTATATGAAAAACCATAAGTAACATGAGGTGAATATTTACGGACAAGCGGCTCACACATTTTGCAAGGGCGTCTTTCAGAATATATTTCTAAAATATTTATACTTGGATTATTTGCATATTTTGCAATGATTTTTTCTTCAGAGTGCATCAATCCAGGATCATTCTTCAATAAGTTCATTTCCATTTTTCTGATATTTTATAGCCGCATAGTTAGTTCCTGATGTTTTGAAATTATTATCTGCAATTCTTTGATTAATTACATGCTCACTCAATCCGGCTCCATAACCAATTTGATCTGCATAATCCTTAGGACTTAATCCAAAGATATCCACCCAGTTATTCAAGTCACGTACATATCCATAAAGCGTAGGATTCTTACCAGCCAACCCAATTGGATCAATCTGAGTATACATACCCTCAACTGGTGAGTAGTAACGGAATCGATTATAATACAATCCTATTTCTATATCTTCATACTGCCCTTGGTAACGGAATGGAATAAAGTCTTTCTCACCTGTAAATTCATTCACTCTACCGTAGATATCAAGTTCAGCAGACCAAACCGAATTACCTTCTTCATCATAGGCTTCTACAGGCGTTCCTAGATAGTCACAAATAATACTGTAGTTACCATCATTCGTGATTTTAGCTGAAGGTACAAACCCATCATTAAACACCCATGTGACTAGATTATCAGGTATTTCAGACTTTTTCTGTGAAGAATATTCCTCTAGATCTTCAAATTTATCTGAATCATTCTGCGAGAAATACTCATGCAGAATAATATTCCCATCCCATACAAATTTCATTATCTTTTCGTCGGAACTCTTCTCTATTCGTCTACCTAGCGAGTCATACTTGAAAGTAACTTCTGTGTTGTTAGGCTTGATGACCTTCGACATCATGCCATTACCATAGTACTCGTACTTCCAAGTATCACCATTCTTCTCAACTTTCTCAATCAGATTACCTTCATCATCATAAGAGAAGGTTGCCTCTTTCGTTTCAAGTAATCTGCTTCCGGTACCATAAACACGATCTGTCTTTTCTTTCGTTTCATACAAATTCCCGACATCATCGACACTACGGTGTAAGAAGTCAAATTGACCGCCTTGATTGGACCAGACTAGGTTACTGAATTCATCGTAACCATAGGTAACTTTTACACCGGTTAACTCGTTTACCATGCTTCGTAATCGATGATTGACGTCCCAATTATACGCTCGTCTTCGTGTATCACGGTTTTGACTATTTATTCGGTGGTGTGTCGGTCTACCCGTCGTATCATACTGCCATTGATGACATCCCCTGGTAAGATTCTTTCAATCTCCTGTCCAAGTTCATTGTACTGCATTGACGCTGTCCAATTTTCTTGCTCTGAGCGAGAAGCTGTGATTTGTGACACATTTCCCATTTCACTACGAGCGACATCGATTTTTGCACCTAAGCTACTTGTAATCTGTGAACGGTTGCCTACTTCATCATAACTACTCGCAATCCAATGGTCATTCTGCCATTCCTTGATCACTTGTCCAGATAGGTCTCGCTCTATCTTTACGGTCACATGCTCATTTTCAGTCTCAATTAACGAACCATTTTTGTCATAGCCAAACGTTTCCCATGTGTCATCATAATAATCAGCTCGAATGACATTGCCTAAATTGTCATGCTGGTACACTGTCCAACGATTACCTGGTCGTTGAATTCTCTGAACCAATCCTGCCAGACTTCGCTCATACGTTTTTTCCATCTCATCAAAGCCGATTTCTTTGATGATATTGCCTTTCGTATCGCGTTCAAACTGATACGCTTCGCCTTTTTCATTGATGCCAGCGTTTAACTGCTCTTCTATATCATAGGTGAAATTGACTTTCTTTCCACCTTGTTCTCGAGCCTTCAAGCTGCCGAGAATGGTGTAATCAAAGGCTACTTGCGTATGGTTATCTTTCGCGAAAATGACATCATCATAGGCATTGTACTTTAATTGAACATCGTTACCATCTGAAAGATTTGCTCGTACAAGGCGATTCAAGCTATCGTAACGGAATTTCTCATTGGCCGGTATTCTTTAATTATTCTTCGCTCTTACTTATTTGTTCAAGTGCTAGATTTATACTTCAATCATTTCCTAAAATTCATTTTAAAAAAGAGTAGCAATAAAATCCGTTCAGGATTTATGCCACTCTTTTGATGTAAGTATAAATTTCTTTACAATAGTTACCAAGGTTTAATTTTGTACGAATCATATTGTGGTGTTTAAAACATGTAACAAATTCTTTTCTTTTATTCATAGAGATTGCTATTTTACACAACAGTGTAAGAATTTAAATTATGATTCAGAATGAAACGCTATAGCGTATTAGTATCTACTGAATTAAAAACTAATTAGATACGGTCTGTTTCTTTTATACTTTATCTCTATACAAAATTATCAGTTGTCTCTTATCCCAAAATCATTAAATTTGCTAAGGGTTTCAAGGTTAATATCATAGTGATTTTCTATTGGTGTATTAAAATATTTCATACTTTCCTTGTCAATCAACCATGACAATTTTCCATCTTCTATAAATGTGTTTGAAACTAATCTAATAGATTCTAGTGATTCTAGCTTATTTAAAAAATTTAATGATGGTATATTTCCACATGCTTCTATAGTTAAAACTTTCAAATTTGATAATGTGCCAAGAACCTCCCAATCATTAACCTTTTTACAATTTTGAATCCATAACTCTTTAATCGAAGAATTGTTTTTAATACCGTCAATTGACTCTAATTTTGATAAATATCGTAATTCCAACTGCTCTATTTCTTTTAAATCCTTTAATCCATCTAAATTTTGAATAGGTGACGACCAAATCTCTAATATCTGTAAATTTTTTAAATTTGTAAAATCATCAATATTCTTTTTTTTATAGTGATGAATTACTAAACGTTTTAAATTCACGCAGTCAAAAATGTTTTCAATCTTTTTGTTATACAAAATAAATAAATCTTGTAAATTTAAAAGCTTTGATAAATTCAGGAATTCTCCACAGTTCCCTTTTAAACTGAGATACTCTAAGTTAACTAGTTTTTCGATAGCTTTCAAATTTCCATAATCTTTTCTACCTAAATTTAAGTATTCCAATTGTGTTATTTCACTCAAAAAATTCACATTTGGTAAAAACTCCTCTTCCATTTCTAAAGATATTCCATTATTACCCTTTAATAAATTTTTTTCAATATCTATAGATTTAGATTCTTGGATAAACACATTATAATGTTTAAAATTAGTTTTTACAGTGACTACATCATACATTGATTTTCCCCCTTAAGGTTTACATTTAGTACCTTTCTTAATGTTCTTTCCAGGGCTGTTAATTTTATTAGATAGTTCTATTTCATTAGGATTATATTTCTTTAATTCGTATTTTTCTATTAAATCATCTTCTAATTTAAATAAATCTTTATCTGTTAAGGCATTCGGATCTTTATCTAAAACAGCTGGATCTAGTTTTCCTTTGTTTAGATGTTGATACAACCTCTTATAAAGATTTTTTGCCTTACCAACATACATTTTATTACCTTCTGGGAAGAAATAAACGCCACCTTTTTTTGCAAAAGGGCCTAATAACTCCTTTAAGTACAATCTATCCCCATATTTAGTTGGCTTAAATCCAACTAAATCAAACTCTGTCAGAGGATCATAAACATATCCATACAACGTAGGATTCCCACCAGCAAGCCCTATCGGGTCTTGTTGTATACACATCTCTTCACTTGGAGAATAGTATCGGAATCTGTTGTAATATAATCCGATTTCCATGTCTTCATACTGCCCTTGATAACGGAATGGAATAAAGTCTTTCCCACCAGTAAATTCATTCACTCTACCGTAGATATTAAGCTCAGCTGACCAAACCCTATTACCTTCTTCATCATAGGCTTCGATAGGCGTTCCTAGATAGTCACTAATAATACTGTAATTACCTTCACTCGTGATTTTAGCTGAAGGTACAAACCCATCATTAAACACCCATGTAACTAGATTATCTATTATTTTGGACTCAGTCTGTAAAGAAGATTCAACTTGATTTTCAAATTTATCTGAATCATTTTGCGAGAAATACTCATGGAGAATCGTATTCCCATCCCACACGAATCTTTTGGATTTTTCGTCAGAACACTTCTCAATTCGTCTGCCTAGCGAGTCATACTTGAAAGTAACTTCTGTGTTGTCTGGCTTGATGACCTTAGACATCATCCCATTGCCGTTATATTCGTACTCCCACGTATCACCATTTTTCTCAACCTTCTGAACAAGATTTCCTTCATCATCATACGAGAATGTTGCCTCTCTCGTTTCAAGTAATCTACTTCCGGCACCATAGACACGATCTGTCTTTTCTTTTGTTTCATACAAATTCCCTACATCATCGACACTCCGGTGTAAGAAATCAAATTGACCGCCTTGGTTGGACCAGACGAGGTTACTGAATTCATCGTAACCATAGGTAACTTTTACACCTGTTAACTCGTTTACCATGCTTCGTAAGCGATGATTGACGTCCCAATTATAGACGCGTCTTCGTGTATCACGGTTTTGACTGCTTATTCGATGGTTTGTTGGCCTACCTGCTACATCATACTGCCATTTGCTAATGACATCTCCGGGTAAAATTCTCTCAATTTCTTGGTCGAGTTCATTGTACTGCACGGATGCTGTCCAATTTTCTTGCTCTAAACGAGAAGCCGTGATTTGTGACACATTACCCATTTCATTGCGAGCGACATCGATTTTTGCACCTAAGCTACTTGTAATCTGTGAACGGTTGCCTAATTCATCATAACTGCTTGAAATCCAATGGTCATTCTGCCACTCCTTGATCACTTGTCCAGATGAATCTCTCTCGAACTTTACAGTCACATGCTCATTCTCAGTTTGAATTAACGAACCATTTTTGTCATAACCAAACGTTTCCCATGTGTCATCATAATAATCAGCTCGAATGACATTCCCTATACCATCATGCTGATATGCTGTCCAACGATCACCAGGTCGTTGAATCCTCTGAACCAAACCTGCCAGACTTCGTTCATACGTTCTTTCAATGTTATCAAAGCCGACTTCCTTAATGATATTGCCTTTCGTATCGCGTTTAAACTGATACTCTTCGCCTTTTTCATTGATGACAGCGTTTAACTGCTCCTCTGTATCATAGGCAAATTTAACTTTCTTTCCACCTTGTTCTCGGGATATCAAGCTACCCAGAATGGTGTAATCAAAGACTACTTGCGTATGGTTATCTTTCGCAAAAACGACATCATCATAGGCATTGTACTTTAATTGAACGTCGTTTCCATCTGAAAGATTTGCCCGTACAAGACGATTCAAGTTATCATAACGGAACTTCTCTGTGGCCCCTAGCGGATTGGTCGTTGTTGTGCAGTTACCACGACGGTCATATGTCCAGGTTGAACTTGTCCCGTCTGGCAATGTCACCTGACTTAGGTTCAGATCAGCATCATAAGCTAAACTATAGATAGATATAAATCTACATTTTTAAAAGTTTAGGTATTATTACGAAAGAACAAAAGGACCAAAGATTTGTTACAGATCATGATATTTTTGAATAAGTTTCTATTAACAATTCTTCTAATGAATTATATAATAACTCCACTTCCCCTGAATCATGCAGAAAAACCAATATTTTCCCTTGTTCATTCATTAGAATTGGATTCCCAGAACCATCATCTGAAATAACATATGAATTTTTTAGTAAAAACTCTAAACTTTCACCTTCATATTCTATGCCCTTAAAATCAAAAATTTCTTCTATAAATATCTTTCTAAATTTTAAAGTGATATCTATGACTGTTGACTTTCCGATTAAATCTCCGTTGTTAAAAGCTCGGATTGTTAATCCTCCATAAGCCCCTCCAAATAATTTAATAAATTCTATATATTGATCATTAAATTTTACATTTAAAATCTTCTCTGCATTTATTATTTCTTGCATACTTGCAGGATTACCAATAAGACTGCTATTTTCTTCTTTTTTAAAAAATTATTAATCTTTTTTAGAAGCTCTTTGTTCATTTTAAACATCCTCCGCTTTTTTTTTGATAAAGTTTTTTGCGCCCTATCATGCCAAAATTCTCTTTTCCAATTATCATTATCCAACTACCTAAAAAACTATAAACGCATCATTTTCAAAAAAAATAAACGCTTGGAGTAACTGATCTAGTGATGGATTTTCTATCTGATTATTTACATTGTCAATTACATCTTCAATACTTGCACCATCCAACGTTTCTATCCACCCATCTTTTTTCACTTGTTCCGGTAAAAAATCATCTGAATCGGGTGGAAAGTCAAAGCTATCTAATGAAAATATCCCCTTTGTATTTAAATTCCATTCTCTTAAATTTGCAGGAAGATAGAACCAAGTCTCTGGATTCTTTTCTGGATGCGATAACACATCCCTAATACTAATTAAATTCATTTTTTCTTTCATCATGTTACACCCACTTGTAAGTTTTTTAAATCCACCCTCTTGGTTTGGATGAAGACTGCCTTGCACCGGACCTGGAGCTTTATGTTGCCCCCTTGGAACGAGTTGTATCTTTTCTGGATTTTGTGCATTATGGTGCCAAGGAGGACTTGTATCCTTAAAAGCACCTCTAGGACCAGGTTGTACATGTTTCACTTAAAATCCACCTTTCCATTTTATTAGTTTTTAAGTACCTTTTACATAACCTTGTTCCTTAGCAAAATTAATTGCATCCTCCCTAAATTTCATCGTTAATTCAGAAGCATATCGCTTGCATTTACAGGTTCCTAACCTTTTTTCAATAATCCTTCATTTTTTTATAAATATATCCTAGAATCACTTCTTAATTTGTCATAACCATAGGTCACTCGTACACCAGTTAACTTACTTACTACATTCATATCCAAAAGGTAAATAGATTTAATAAAAAGAAAGAGTAGCAATAAATCCAGATTCTTGGAATTTACGCTACTCTTTTGATTATGTTTTGAAATAAATATTTTTTTGTAAGTATAGCCTCCATTTGCTGTTAATACCCTGCCTCGGAGGAATCAGAATAGTAAATATACAGGAAACAATACCACCAAAATTTAATAAATAAACCTTTGTTAGAGATAGGAAATTTAGTAATAAAATTTTAG
The DNA here is from genome assembly GCF_047737915.1 of Lysinibacillus sp. NPDC056185. NCBI lineage: Bacteria > Bacillati > Bacillota > Bacilli > Caryophanales > Bacillaceae > Lysinibacillus > Lysinibacillus sp. NPDC056185. Next base: position 31,409 of record NZ_JBLLLQ010000027.1, on the reverse strand, counting down.
TTAATTTCCTTAAAAACTAATGAATTTAAACTATATTGTTCTAAAGAATTTTTAATCACATTTGATATAAATATACTTCTTTCGTAATCTACACACCCATACTCAAGACCCTCCAACCTTTTCTTATCAAATATAGGCATGTAAAAATTATAATCCTTTTCTAATTCATCAAATGCATTAAATTCGGATTCTTCCCAATTAATACAATTAATAGTATTAGTAAAGTTAATTATTTTATAGTTATGTGGTATCTGAATCCCCTCTGAGTCTAAAAGATTAAATTCAATCCATTGAACATCATCATTAATACCTACTATTTCTTGCCATGTTTCAATAAATTTCTCACTCACCAAATAAATCCCCTTAGTCAAAATGATATCTTGTTTAAAAAATAAGTCTGTATCGCCATAAACAATAATATCAAAATAACTAATTTTTTCATCTAACGATACTCCATAATTTATCATCCATTTATTATTATTTGGATCATCAATGTTAAAAATCAAATCTTCATCAGTAATTGAAACATCAAAACTCTCAATAATATGGTATTTTACTTTTATCCGCATTTAATTTCTCCTGACATTAAACCTTTTCGTAAGTCATCCATTAAATCATTTACCCTATTTTTGTAAAACAAATCTCCTGCATTCAGAGCTTTGCCTTCTTTCAATATTCTATCAAGTTCCTTTCCAACATACTCATTATATTTTAAGTGTACTTGATTATAGCCATTGTGCAATGATCTATTAGGGTCCATTCCTTCAAACATTGGTAAATGAACAACGTTACGTGAAATTTTATCAACATCTATACCTGATAGTCTTATTGCATCATGTATAAACCCTGTCTTCCCATAGCCACCTAATGACTTCGGAATAATGTGATGCCTTTGCCACGCTTGAAAAGATGGTATTTCATCCATGATACTCCATAGCCCAAACGGATCAAATTGTGAATTACAGTCACTCACGTACCCATACAAAGTAGGATTTCCACCTGCAAGTCCAATCGGGTCTACTTGAGTATAATTCCCTTGTTCCGGATCGTAGTATCTGAATCGATTATAATACAGTCCTATTTCTACATCTTCATATTGTCCTTGATAACTATAAATGTCAACACCAATATGTACATTTTTGCTCGTTTAAGGGTGTACAAAATTACTCGTTTTCCGAGGTTAAATGATGCTTTAATCGGTATGAATCACCGACGATTGAGACAACGCTTGCGTGATGTAAAATACGATCTAAAATCGCGTTCGCTAGCTTTGGTTCAGGGAAAATTTCACCCCACGATTTGAAGTTCACATTCGTTGTGAAAATCGTGCTACGTTTCTCATAACGGGCATCAATAAGCTGGAAAAACAGTTTCGCATCCTCTGGATTAATAGGTAAGTAACCAATCTCATCGATGATTAATAATTTATATTTTGTATAGACTCTCTAGCCTGTTTTCTAAACGGGCTTTTTTCAGATTCTGAATTAAGTCATGGCACTTAATAAATTAGGTACTTGTTCGCTTTTTAGCTGCAGTAATGCCAATTGCTGTAGCCAGATGGGTCTTGCCGACACCACTTGGACCAAGGAATACAATATTCTCATTTTCTTCGATAAAACGTAGGCTTTGAAAATCGAGTATTTGTTGCTGGTTAATATTTGGTTGGAAATCAAAATTAAAATCCTTTATTTCCTTTAAATGCGGAAATGCAGCGACTTTCACCATCGCATGAATCATATTTTGCTCACGTACATCGATTTCATAGTTTGTCAATTTAATAAGTGTATCGATAAAAGAAAGCTCATTTTTAATGCTAAAGTCGATGACTTCATTCAAATGGATGCCCATTTGCTTTAATTTTAAATACTCTAAGTTTTGCTGTAGTTGCTGATAATTTGTACTCATTATTGAATTCATTTATACATTTCTCCAATCGCTGCTAAATTCCGTTTTGCTAAATCGTTAATATCAGGGTATTCGGGCATGGCCTTTGTAATCAGTTCACGATAATGTGCCTCTTGATAATTTAGTTTTGCTTCACTTATTTTGTGTTGCGCGATTAGTTCCATGTTATAATAAATCCATAATTGATTATCGTACACTTGTAGCCCTACTTTTTTGCCTTGATACCCCGGTGGTACGGAGTATTGATTGGACTTGTAGGAAATCATGCTGGATGCATTGACTTTCACAAGCGTATGGTTGATTCGATAAGAATCTCTTACTCGTTCAGTTGGTAGCTGGAGTAAGTGATTCTTTTCTTTTTGGAATTCTAAAATCGGAATTTTATTCGTTCCTTGATGAATTTCATGATTGATACGATTACACAATTTTTCAATATAGGCGTGTAATTCAGTTATGTTAAACTTTCCTTGATAGGCATGGATCTCATCCAAAAACTTCATCGTTGTCTCCACTTTTCCTTTTGTTTGTGGACGACCTGCTACACAAGGGTTCACGTTAAATCCAAAATCTCTCGCAAATTGCGCAAACTTCGCATTCACTTTTCCTACAAAATGTTCTGTTCGTGCTTCATCCATCACGGTTTTCATATTGTCAGTGATGAGTTCTTCTGGTACACCACCCATTTTTTCAAACGTGTCGGTTAAGAAAGCAAATAAAACTGCCTGCGATTTAGAAATACTCATATAGAAGAACCGCATACGAGAGTAGCTTAGCACTAACACGGCTACATTAATCTCCACCTGTTCACCATCACTTGTTTCATAAAGAATACTTTCTTTCCAATCCAACTGTGCTTGTTTGGCCATACGTGTTTCATAACGGATACCGCCATTCAAAGAAGATACACGCTCAGCTTTCTCAAAGTAAGCCTTAAATTCTGGCGTATTGGCCATATAGGTACGGAATGTAGATTGCCCACACTCTAAACCATGGTTGTCTTTTAAATACTGCCAAAGATTACGTCGATAATAAAATACCTGCTTAGAATCTTCTGATAAGAGGCTGGCAATAATCGGATAGAACTCATCAATTTTAGATGGCTTATTACGCTTTGTTTTTGGTATAAAGCCATTTAGATATTTATCGATTGTTCGTCGATCTACGCCTATATCCCTTGCTAATCTACTTTTATTAACCTTCATGTTTAAATGCTCCATTACTTGTTTAAAATTTGCTAAATCTGAAAGACTATTAATTTTAAATTCTGTCTCAATCTCTAATTGAATATGCATACTAACACCTCAGTATTAGTATGAAATGGAAGAGCATTTTTGTACATCGTTATTCAAGCAGGAATGTACATATTAAATTAGCATTTATACATTGTTCCACTCCCATTGAGTATCCCAATGATAGTATGGTTTTCCTGAATAAAAATCTCTTGCTGCTGTACTATTCATTCCTGCCGAGCTTGTATATCCATCTTTTAGTTGCATTTGATATAGAAGGTGTTCAGAATCAGCAAAACTTTTTACAGTAATGTCTGTAGCACCTGATTCTATTAATTTTATCGCTTGCCCAATAGTAGAAGATAGACCAAAAACATCTAATAATTTATTCGTATCACTTACATATCCATATAAAGTAGGATTTCCTCCGCAAGCCCAATCGGATCAGGCTGTGTATACATCCGGTTGCCACATTTCTAAATTCAACCATTTTTCACGAATAGAAAATTGAAAATTTTAAAGACTCGCCATGACTTTTCATGTCATAACGAGTCTATTTTTATACGGGCTTAGATTTTTATTTTTCTAAACTAATATCCCCTTTTTTAGGATCGATCCGATCTCAAAGTGACGAATTAAGCAGTGATATAATTCGATAACTCTTCCGTATGTTTAGAAATCCAATTTCTTTTCTTTAATTCAATTAACAATTCTTTAGTAGCAGCTTTTAAGGATTTTTCAAATTCTATCAAGTCGCATTCACATTCAGTCATTGATATTATTGTACCCTGTTTTGTTTGCACGAACTGAAATTTTAATAAACCATTTTTATTTACTACATCAGCTTTAAATGGTCCGTCAAAAAAACTTAATTGGAAGGTAGTCTCATCTGAATTGTTTTTTATTTTTTCAAAAGCTTGATTCCAATCAATCAAGACATCAACAATATAATCTATCCAATTTACTTTTTTTATTTTTGGAAAAACATTATTTCCGTAGGAAAAATACACCTCTCCAACAATCACATCCTGTTGATACTTTACTAAACTTGAAAGATTAATATTTACAATAACCCCCATCTAATACACCTCAGTGAAAATTTTTTGAATATTATCAACGACATTTTAGACTTTGGACTCCATTTTCATGATCATATTTCTTAAAACCTTCACTTGGTGTGCCTAAATAAGATGTGTGACCACTACCGAATCTTCCAACTGCACCGTCATGAACTCTGAAATCTGAACGTGAAAATTCATTACTTTTAAACCTTGCGTCTTCTGCACCGTGAGTATGATAATTACCAACTACTGCAGCACCTTCTGGAACTCTACTTAGTGCAGTTATTGGTTTAAAACCTGCCGTTGTTCCTTTTTTGGGCTTGGTAGTATAAAATTGTCCGTCTTTTTGGTATACAAAACCCCCATATTCTGTGTTTTGTTTTATTGATCTAGGATTAATATATTCCAAAACCGCTAATGCTGCCTCATCTTTTGTAGAATAGCCTTTTTTAGAGGCACCATAAGAGCTTTTCCTTAAACCAAGTGGGTCTATTAAAATATTTGGATCACCAACATACCCATACAATGTCGGATTATCACCCGCAAGTCCTATCGGGTCTTGTTGGGTGTACATGCCTATTTCAGGATCATAGTATCGGAATCTATTGTAGTATAAGTCCGTCTCCATATCGTGGTACTGTCCTTGATACCTAAATGGAATAAAGTCTTTCTCACCTGTGAATTCTTTCATTCGTCCATAAATATCAAGTTCTGCTGACCAAACCCTATTACCTTGTTCATCATACGCTTCTACAGGCGTTCCTAGATAGTCACTTATAATACTGTAATTACCTTCGTTCGTGATTTTAGCAGAAGGTACGAACCCATCATTAAATACCCATGTGACTAGATTGTCTGGTATTTCAGAGTTATTAAGTGAAGAATACTCCACTTGATTTTCAAATTCATCTGAATTATTCCGTAAGTAATACTCATGTAGGATAGTATCCCCATCCCATACGAATCTCATAGTTTTCTCGTCAGAACACTTCTCTAGTCGTCTACCTAGCGAGTCATACTTGAAAGTAACTTCTGTGTTGTCTGGTTTGATGACCTTCGACATCATGCCATTGCCATAGTACTCGTACTGCCACGTATCACCATTCTTTCCGACTTTCTGAATCAGATTACCTTCATCATCATAAGAGAATGTTGCCTCTTTCGTTTCAAGTAATCTACTTCCGGCACCATAGACACGATCTGTCTTTTCTTTCGTTTCATACAAATTCCCGACATCATCAACACTACGGTGTAAGAAGTCAAATTGACCGCCTTGATTGGACCAAATGAGGTTACTGAATTCATCGTAGCCATAAGTAACTTTTACACCTGTTAACTCGTTTACCATGCTTCGTAAGCGATGATTAACATCCCAATTATACATGCGTCTTCGTGTATCGCGGTTTTGACTACTTATTCGATGGTGTGTAGGTCTACCTGTAACGTCATACTGCCATTTGCTAATGACATCCCCTGGTAATATTCTTTCAATCTCTTGACCAAGTTCATTGTACTGCATGGATGCTGTCCAATGGGCTTGCTCTGAGCGAGAAGCTATGATTTGCGACACATTGCCCATTTCATTACGAGCGACATCAATTTTTGCACCTAAGCTACTCGTAATCTGTGAACGATTACCTAATTCATCATAGGTACTCGCAATCCAATGGTCATTCTGCCACTCCTTGATTATTTGACCAGATGGGTCTAGCTCCAGCTTTACAGTCACATGCTCATTTTCAGTCTCAATTAACGAACCATTTTTGTCATAACCAAATGTTTCCCAAGTGTCATCATAATAATCAGCACGGATGACATTCCCTAGAACATCATGTTGATATGCTGTCCAACGATCACCCGGACGTTGAATTCTCTGAACCAATCCAGCAAGACTTCGCTCATACGTTCTTTCCATATCATCAAAGCCGATTTCCTTGATGATATTCCCTTTCGTATCACGTTCAAACTGGTACGCTTCGTTTTTTTCATTGATGACAGCGTTTAACTGCTCCTCTGTATCATAGGTGAATTTAACTTTCTTTTCACCTTGTTCTCGGGATACTAAACTGCCAAGAATGGTGTAATCAAAGGCTACTTGCGTATGGTTATCTTTCGCTAAAATGACATCATCGTAGGCATTGTACTTTAATTGAACATCGTTACCATCTGATAAATTTGCTCGTACAAGGCGATTTAAGTTATCATAACGGAATTTCTCTGTGGCCCCTAGCGGATTTGTCGTTGTTGTGCAGTTACCACGACGGTCATACGTCCAGGTTGAACTTGTCCCATCTGGTAATGTTACTTGACTCAGGTTCAGATCAGCATCATAAGCTAAGCTTACCATATGGCCTTGCGCATTTGTCACTGTTTTAATTAAATATTGCTCATTATAGGAAAATTCAGTCTTCGTGCCATCTTCTAAAACATTTGCCTGCAATGTACTATCTTCATTATAAGTCCACTGACGGCTTCCACCCTCTGCATTTACAGCCTGAATCAACCTATCTTTCTCATCATACTGAGAGGATACGGTACTGCCATCTGCAAGAGTAATCGTTACTGGATTTGCCCACTCATCATAGCTATATGTCGTCACACGATCATCTTCATCTACTGTTTGCAGTAATTCAAAGTTCTCATTATATTCATAGCTTACTTCACTACCATCTGGATGAACAATTTTCGTACAGAGATTATCTTCGTTGAAATAATAATAACTCTTATGGCCTAAACTATTCGTAATTTCATTATAGCCCTCGTGATAAGAAAGCTCACCTGCAAGGACATTGCCATCTCCCCATGTCTTGATTACTCGTGCACCTGTAGTTGGACCATCGTAGCGCCAGAAGAAGCTGTTTTTATTGCGATCCGTTTTTTGCATCATTAAGTGATTAACATATTTTATATGCGTACTTTGCCCTAATGCATCTTGGATTTCGATTAAATCTTGACCTTCATTGTAAACATAGCGAACTAAGACTTCACTACTCATTTGATTACGTAAGGCGACTTCTGTCATTCTGCCTACCTCATTGGTCGTAACTTCGAGCACTCTACCAACACTGTCTGTTACTTGAGATAGGAAACCTTTAAGATTATACGCAAATTGAATATGATGGTCTTGCTCATTTTTTACTTCTTTTAATCGATATTTTGTTTCTGTTGTTTGTTCAAATACATAAATCAATCGTGTATCATGCTCAAACAAATGATACTCCTCACCTGTATTTGTTAAGGTCATTCTTTCTCGTTTGTTAAAATACGGCAAGTTTATTGGTAAAATTGGAAACCCAACTGCGCGACCATCCGTCACAACAATCCCAATCAGGTCATCTTCTTCAAAAATCTCTAAGGCTAGATCGTATGTAAAGTGCATACCATGACCTGTCAATCCAGTGCGACTACTATCACTGTACCAAGCGCGTTCCCATGAAAGAGGGATCGGTCCTGGTAGTTCAAAGTCGATACCTTCATAGATCATACGCCCTGTAATTAAATCAACGGGTTCAAAACCTCTTTTACAGAATTTTTTACTTAACCCTTGTGTACAATTAAATTTCTTTAATACTCCATGATTAAATTTCGTTAGCTCAGCTTTGGCCATAGCTTTCATTCCGTCTACTGCCTTCGACACAGCGAGCAATTCATCCATCGAAGAAATGACTTTATCTGCGGCCGTCTTCACAGCCTTAGATGCTTTGTTAGCTAGTTCCGCTAGTCCCTTTACTGCATCTAACGTTTTAGATATTTTCGGATAAGCTGCCTTCATCCCTTTTAGTAATGCTTTTGATCCATCCATAATCTTATCCGCAGTTTTTACAATTTTTCTCGCTTTATTGGCTTTATAGGCTACTTTTGCGGCATCACCAATTACTGGGATTGCCCCCGCTAAATTCATGGCTGCATCCATGTAATTCCCTCTTGCTAAGCTAATTCCTGCATTCGCAATATCTGCAAATGTACCGATGACAGGAATAAATCCAGCAACATCCAATGCTGCACTTACGCCATCTACTAAACTACTAAACCAGCCTTTCTTCTCTTTCTTCTCTTCTGCCTTTTGCGGGAAGATTAAGTCAACTTTCGTCGTAGCTTCGATTGCTTCTTCATTTAACTTCGGAGGTTGACTCTGCTTCTCTATACCTTCTTGCTCAATGAGCGTACTAATTAATTGTGTATCAGCGGCCATAATTACATGACTTTGTTCCTTGGCTGATATCGCAATCCATTCTTCCGCCTCTACGGCTAGCTCTTTCATACCACTAATTTCGAGTGTTTCATCGGCTGCTAGCATGATGGTACTGTTACTTTGAAATGTTACGCCATCTCCATCATCCATCTTTAAGTCCAATACTCCATCTACTGCACTAAAAGTAATATCACCAACACCTAATGTCACATCTTTCCCAACATTGGTCGCCAATGATTTAACGGTAGTGTCCGCCATTTTCTGCGTCTGCTTTTGCCCGCCCTCTGGTGTGGCTGGATTCACACGCACCGAGCTGATAACGATGGCTTCTTCTTCAACTGCACTTGGAAAATGCAATTGAGCACGCGCACCTATTTGAGGCATTAAATACATAACACCATTGGCATCTGCTGAATAAGCAAACCAATGCGCTTTTCCTTGATCCTGGCTTTTATCTATATCTAAATGAATTTTAACGGTGTTTTGCGTAACATCAATGATCTTTCCTGTAAACGCTGCACCAATGAGATCTAAATTACGTACTAACCGCTGACGAATACTTTTCTCTGGTTGGGCAGTATATTGGAACTTCAACACGCCATCATCAAGATGGGTTTCCCTAGCCGTTACGATATAGGAATTCCCCTTGAATTGCACCAACGTGCCCAACTCATGGGCCTCTGTGCTCTCAAACTCACAAAAAGTATAATCGGCTTCACTCACATCCGTACCATCGTTTTCAGTAATCAACCGGTACGCATCGACGTCCATACGTACTATAGACGGCAGATGGTCGATCGTTATGCTTTTTCTGCTTTGAGGTGTACCAAGCCAAAATCGAGCACCCTTTCCTTTTAAATCAGGAAAAACAACGGCGTGCAAACGGGAGGCCATTCTTTTAATAAATTCCCAATCTGTTTCTAAATATTGAATCGCAATACTACCAATGGCTTGACCGTTAGAAGCTTGGTCGATGTAATCCCCACTAGGATAGGCGCTTACGATGTTTTTTATTAACTGCACGTATGTCATGTTCGCATCTTGAAAAGAACGTGAGCGCTTTGCAATATCCATATTTGCTGTAAATGATACAGCCTCAACGGATACATAGTGCACCCCTTGTGATGCCTGCAACTCCGCATTATCAATTCTTCCTGAGAACAAAATGGCACTGTCTCGCCCAAATTTCACAACCACTTCATCTGTTTGATTGACCCGCTGAATATACTTTTGCGCTTGCTCTTCAGCGATCATTCCCGTAAAGTACAACCTCGCATGGTCATTGCCCTTATGTTTGATCGTTAGTTTATCTAAATGAATAAGTGGATAAGGCCACTCGAGCACAAGATCCTCATACGTACTAACCATGTGTACTTCCTTTTCTTCTAGCGATTTCATTACTTACCTCCTTTCAATCAACCTTGTCTTTTAAAAACCTTGTTTCGGTATCTCTACTTCCTCTTGACCGTCATGAATAATTTCGATTTTGCCTCCACCTGCTGAGCATTGGGTATGGCAGCGGCTTAATAACGCTTGCTTCCCCTCGATATTGACATTTTCCATTCCTTCCATCCAATCAATAGAGCATGTTGGTGTACACGGTTTTTCTAACTTTAGGCAAACACCAAAGGTTGGGATGTTATCAGGGTTTCGATCCCCTACATTCATGACGGCTTTCTCTTTAATATAAACGCCGTGGTCTTGCGGCAAATTTAAATAATTGAGGTGGCTACCATGTTCACATGAAATGATTGCTCCATGAACGACATAACTAAATTGCTCTTGTTCCGAACCTTCTGTTTCCAAACTTTCTACAACTTGAGCCATTAACTATCCTTCCTTTCATATCGATTGAACACTGTTTCAAACTACGACAGTGTTTTGGAATGATTTAGGCTTATCATCATAGCGTGTAGTTGATTTCCGTTCCGACTGGGCGCTTTGTTGCTGTCGCTTCGCTTTCGCACAGAGCAAAGCTTCCTGGGGGCGTCCGATGAGCCGCTTCGCTTTGCTCCAGGGTCTCGGGCCAACACGATGTTGGTCACGAAGGCGTTATCACAGGATGTGATGGTTTTAGTCTTCGTTCCCCTATTGCTAATCCCCAAGGAGTCGCCCAGTCTCCACTCCAATCAACTTATATAAATGAACATTAACAAATGTCATCCACAACTTTTGATAATGAGCCATGATTTATTAGAATGATCTATCGTCCTTGTAGTTTTACTCGTTGCAGCTGAATCCCGAGATATGGTCGTCGTAGCATACTTTCTGCCACATCTAAATTGACGATGGTGAATGATTCCTTTTTGCCGTCGACTTGAAAAATACAATCCAGTTCCACTTTCTTCGGGTCAATTACGAGCTCCTTTATTTGTCCGTCTGGATAATAAATCGTCTCATCGGAAATACAGTTCTTCTTTACAATGTCCATAAGCCAATGCACGCGTTGTGTTCCTTTCTTCACATCCGTAAAGACAATGGCTGTAAATTCTAAGTTGTCCTCGTATTTCACTAACAACCCTTTCAAATCATCCGATACGATTCTTCGAGGCTTCTCTAAATAATCCAGATATACCGCATTCTCTTTTTCTATTACTTCCCCGAATACAGATGAACAGACGAAGGTATCATCGAGGTCTGTTTTGAAAGGAATAATTGGATTTGTAATGCTTTGATCTTGCCGAACAATAAAATACTCCATTTTTTCCTCCTGTAACTATCATTTCTGTTGATTTCAAAGTTAATGAATCCAATGAATGTCTTTTATCTGGTCTGGGCTAAATAGACACTTCTCTTGATCGCGTTTAAAGAAGGTAGCTCCTTTTAAATTGGCACCTGTAAAATTGGCGCCTGCAATCTGTGCAAACTCAAATTTTGCATTTTCCAAATTCGCATGACTGAAATCAGTGCCTAAGTAACACGCAACTTCATCATCCGGAAGCATCAGTGTTTTTCCCTGTGCATGCGTAAAATTAGCGCCTGCTAAATTGGCATTTCGAAAATCAGCATCTTGAATGGCTGCATATGAAAAATCAACATTCGCTAAGCTACAATCTACAAAACTAGTACCGACGCAAACACTTTGTTTCAATGAAGCCCCTTCTAAGTCACTGCCATTGAAATCCGCATAAGAAAAGTCCATTTGGTCGAAAAGTTTTTGCTGTAACTGTAGACTTGAGAAATTTTCAAACGTATACGATTTATCCGTCTCATTTTTCCCTAACCATGAGACAAGATTTTGTTCCGCCCGTTCCCGTTCGTCCAGCATCGCAACATCTTCACTAAATCCTTTATATTCCCCGACACGAAATCGTAAACACGCTGCTCGTTGGAAATCTATTTCGGGTACGCTTTCTTGTTGATAGCGGAAGAGATAGCGCACCAATTGAATGATATACTGGTGAAACAGAATCACAGTCTGTTGAATAATTCCTCGAACGTCAGCTGCTTGTATAGCGAGATATGGTTTTCTTTCTTTTTCAAGCGTTTTGTGTAAATCTATAATCGCCTCACTAAGCCATTCCGCTTCATACTGGGCCGTACATTCTCCCCAATCGTAGTACCATTTTTCTCCATACGCTTCTAGCAAATACGTACACTTATTATCTAGTAATGATGTTCGCAGCAATGATAGATGAATAAAGGCAACTGGCGCTAACCTTCCCTGCTCTTGCTGATTTCTAATATTGGCAAACAGCTGTTCAAGTGCGTTAATGATTGGTTTTAATAAGATTTCCTTCTCTTGGCGAAACTGCCGATCAACCTTCTCTTGTAATCGGCTAATATGAACTGACACGCATTCATCCATAAAATGCTGTAATGCTTCTTCTCGTTTCATGCGTCCACATCCTCACTAATTTGCTCGTACTTCTGTTCCTTTGATCTCCATTTTGTCTTCCATCTTGATTGAACTGTCTTTACAAGTCATCTCAATTTTCTCGGTCGCATTAATCATAATTTGCTTCGCATTGATGGCTACTTTATCTGTTGCTTGTAAGGTAATATTTTTATCACTTATGATTGATATTCCATTATCATCCATAAGCGAAATCATTAATCCTCCACCAGATATGACAATCCGATCAGGTGCAAGTAGAATTTGTTTACCGTGCTTCGTTCTGAGCGTTTTGACATCTGGATCAGCCATCCGCGCTGGATCTTGGCGACTATCCTCTGGTGGTGCAGGTCTTGATCCGCCGCCACCTCCGCCTCCGCCACTGGCACTTCCACCGCCACCTGGACTAGGCGGGTTCGTCGCTGCTAACATCGAACTAGATTGTGGTGGTGCTTTTGATACGGAACTAATCGCAATCCCTTCATCCTCACGATTGCCTGGGAAATAGATTCTCACATTATCAGAGAGCTCCGGCATGAAGTACCAACCTGTATTATCTTCTGATGCATAGATCGTTGAATACGGAAACCAATAAGCTGTATCTTTATCTTGACCCTCGTCGAAATCAACATGAATACGAATTTTGTCCCCCGCAACATCAATTACTTTGCCTTGAATGGAGGCACCAATAATAGCTTGATTATAAGTAGTATGAACACTGAAGCCGTTCTGAGGTGTTAACGTGTAGATATGCTTGAACAAGCCATCTTTTAAAGTTGAGAAGATTTTATAGACAAATAATTTTTTTGATTGGAACGTCACTTCATTGCCTATTTTGAATGGTTGAAACGATTCTACTTCATAGTACATATAGTCACTATCGGTAATACCGTCGAGATGATTTTTACTGGACACAAGGAAATTGCCGATCGCCTTTTTAACTCGATAATTAATGGCCTCCATTTTTTGCGTGCCTCCAGCTTGAAACGGAACACCAAAGTAAAACTTTGCGGCTGGGTGAACCGTATCTGGCACCAGGCCAGTATGGAATCTTGATGCCATACGTTTAAGAAACTCCCAATCTGTCTCTATATATTGCATCGTAAAACGACCAATAGTAGCGCCCTTTGAGGCATAATCCATGAAATCTGCACCTTTTTGATCGGCAATACATGCATTTATTAATTCACTATAGGGCATACTCGCATTTTGATAGGTTTGGTTTATCTTCTTCACATCTAACACATACGTATGTGAAACGGCTTTAACCTCCAAATAATAGGTACCCAAAACCGATTTCACTTGTACATCTAACGCCAGCCCATTAAAAATAGGAATAGTTTGTCCACCACTACCGATTTGCAATACTTCAATAGCCGTTTCGGCATCGGTCATATATACATAGGAATCTTCGAGTTCATCTGGAATCACGCCCGTTAAATGCAAAGTAGCATGCTCATTCATTTGTTGCGTAATTTCGATTTGATTGACACGAATATTATAGGGCATCACGATGATATCTTTATACGTTAAGGCTGTTTCCTTATTCATTCGCCAACACCTTCTCCATCTAATAATTTGTTTTCAACCAAGATAGATTCCATCATGCCGTAAGCAATAGGTTTCCAAATATTCATCTCTTTTTTCAAACAATTAACCGAGCCCATCGTCACATTTTCGCCTACAATAAATAAAAACATTAAATTATAAATCTTGTTATCTAGTGCTGGCGAAATAAAATCAAAGTAACCAATTTGTAAACCGTTAACTTCATTCATGCCGCTATCCAACATTTTCGTAGTTGGCTGCGTTTTTTGAAGGATGTTCCTCATGGCCTCTGTGAAGTCTTCTAATTCCTCTTCTTTTACCTGTTGTTCCATGATTTTCAGCGTGACATTGATGGACGTACTTTCGCTTGTATAAATATAATCGGGTCTACGACTGGAAGGATATTTAATATCCATTAATTCAGGCTCCATCACGTCAAATGTTGCAGGCATGCACATCCGGATTTGATCCTCATAAAAACTTATTTCTTTAAACTCAATCGTTTCATCTTCAATCATGAGCTGACCATCTTTAATCGCTTTCACAATATCAGTATGTAATAATTGGCTTTCGATGTTCTCCATTCGTTTCTTCTGCCTTGCATGTTTCGTCATCTCAATAACTTCTTCATCCATAAATTTCATTGTTTTCGCTCCTTTATGTCGATTCTTTATTCGTTGACCTTGTATTTTCGCTTTCCTATTAAATAACAACGATTATTCAGGCCATTTTGTTATTAATTTAATTTTTTTCAGTAATATTCCAGTAATAAATACATTTATGGCAATATAACCATTAATTGGTTATTTTCATCATTAAATATGCTAATAAACCGTAGATAAAAAGTCAACATCCATAAGTTCTATTATTTGGAATAAACAAAAAAATAATCCTGAAGATCGGGAAAATTTGAAATTTAGTAGTTAGATTTACCGTGTGAGGAAAATATAAAGCGGAACTTTAATCATTGGGGTATAAGAACTTAGTACACTATTTAAATAGTCATCATCTTATATGAAAATACGAAAAAGCACTTGTCGCCTTTTATCGGCAATCAAGTGCTTTAAGTTTATATATTTTTTAAGCATATTAATATTCGTAAGTTTTATAAGTTATTATTTTCATATAACAGTATGACTTTTTTAACGCTTGGCACGTGTAATGAATAAATCCTTATGCTTAAATCTCGTGTGTTTGTTGCATATGACATTCATAAGTGGCCCTTGTAAGTAAAATGTCATCTCTCCTATTCTCGCTTTTATTACATTAGTATTAAAATAGCACCTCATGAATAGCACCTCATGATGGGTTAGCCTTCATGAGTTATTAATTCAAATACAAGGACTTATAGCCCACCCAATATCATAGAGTGCATTGGTAATTTTTCCGATCTCACAAATAGTCAACTACATTTAATATAGTGTCTTTTAATGCAACATAACTTAGTTCATTATAGGGCAATACTTCTTCGTAAATTTCTAAAAAGGCTTTTTTTAATTCTAATTCTCCATGTTGAGTTAAATCATCATCGTTATCGATTTTTTCAATTAATTCAAAAAATCTACCTAGCTTCATACATAAGTTCGATTCGATATTTTCATTTGCATTGACTTGGTAAACCGCATCTGGTAATAAATGGTCAATGGCCTTGTAAATCAAAATTCCCATCATCTCATTATTCTGTAAAACAACAGAAAAGTCTGAGGTTATCTTTATTTCAATGGAGAGGTTTGCTCTATCCCATTTTTCAGAATAGGATAGTAAAATATCCTCTTCAATATAGTACTCGGCAAAATCTGATAAACTACATTTGAAATTCCTTTCCTCACTTATTTTAATGTTCCCATCTCTCTCTTCCAATAAGCTTTTATCCATTTTTTCCTTTTTCACCATTATTGGTTCATTTAATTTTATTACCGCTCCTATAAAATTCAAATCTTCCATATTAAATAATATAGTATCTGAATCAGTCCACAGCCAATCAAAACTTCCATAACTTTTACTTTTTAATACTTCAATTTCGTTGTAATTTTTCTCTTTACCAATCCATATAATTTGACTCGATAAGTACCATCTTACATCAGTATTACTTATAATTTGTTTATTAGTAATATTTATTTTCATATTTTCATGGTAATATTTGCGTAGCAGGCTGCATGGTCCACCCACTTGGGGTTGGAAAAGCTCCATTTACAATTGCGTCTTGTGTGATTGGTTATCCGTCTGTGGGTTTATCACCAAAGATTTCAGCACCACTTGCTCTCCCTTTGTTCCATAGTTAGTAATTGTATTTCCTTTTGAACTGCCTTTGCTATCAACTATTACTACATTTCCTCCCTTCATATAAATTAGGGTCTATAAATTATTACCTGCAACATAAACTGAATCAAGATTGAATACTTTTTCCAATTATTTTCTTTTCCAAGTCTTCCATTATAGTTTCTTGCATATTTATTTTTTTCACTCATGGCTTTTTTACTAATATATAGAGATATTTTTACCACGAAGGTGATATTGGTATTAGCCAACAGTATAAGAGAATGCTTACTGTACACCTCTTCTGCTAGCAGTTACAAATATTTTGCAACCCGCTTCTAATCAAGCTTATAACCTAAAAGATAATATCGTTTTGTAAATATTGGTGTTCCTTGTTTAGAAAGTCATTAAATAAGTTTATTAATCTAGCTAAATTCTCATCTTTTGAGTATTGTGAAGGATTATACCCGTCTTTCGGAGGGAGATAATTAATAAAACTATCCATATCTTCCGGATAATTAAAATCAGCATATACTTCAGTAACTTTGTTTAATAACTCCTCGAAATCAGCTAGATGTTTCATTTTTAAATAAGCCAACATCCCAAATCTCCATTTTCGTTTTTCAAATTGCCAAACATCAGCACCTAGGTTCAAGTCATTGAAATGTAACTCGTTAAATATATTTACTAGTAAACTTTTGTAATCAAAATCATCCTCACCCCAAGCTAGCTGAATAACATTTTGATTACTTGTTTCTGGATGGTTAGTCAGAAATTCAACTGCATAATTCGTTATGTCACTATATTTTATTAGATCAAGTTCTAGTCCTACATATAGCGTAAGCCAATCGTACTTTATTTTGTTTTGCTTAAGAATATCTACAGAAATATTTATTTAAATCACCTTATCTTTATGGTCCTTTTTATCACCTAGCAATATGATTTTAAAACACATTAGATTGTTTAATTTTGTGTGTTGGGTGCGCTTAAAACATCGACTTACAGGGAAATGCCATGTCTATTCATACAGTAGGGTGTGTCTCTCAACATTAGAAACTGTATGCAAAGTGCTAGGTATTGACAGGCAAGATTTAATCGGAGTGCAGTAGTCATCTTGCCATAGTAATCGTTCTATCGTATGTAAAGTCGCGAAAAAATATATAAGGTAGGGAGAAAACAAAAATTGTCTTTTTAAACATCGAAGTAGTGGTAATTGATGAAAAATGGTTCCTTTACTAGTATGAAAGAGCATTAAATAAGGTATATGTTTAATGGTTGTTATTCGCACTAAATAATTTGATAAAAATTTATATAGGCTTTATATGGGTTATCCCTATTATATAAATAACAAGCGTTTTATTCGGCACCCCACCTTATTTATTTGAAAAGGATGGTAGCACAACTAGCAAAATTCTAGTAAATAATTATTTGTGGTGCAATTGCTGAAATTACTTCAATAATATCATCTTCGGTAATAAATACATAATGCTCTATATTCTTATCAGCAAATTTTTCACAACTCTCTTCATTGAACCATTTTACAAATGAAGAATTGTTTGATTTATATATAGGCCATGTAAAAAAGTCATCTCCGTATTCTTCTGACCAATAATTGCTAGATTGTAACATATCCCCTTCATCCGTCATTCTACAAGTCAAAGCTGCTTTTCCAAAAATAATATCAATTTTTTCGTCATTTTTACTTTCAAATTGTATTTTTAATCCGTTCCTATCTTGCAAAAGGCATTCTAGCCAAATTTTATTAGGAAACTCATTTAAAGGTTGCCATTTTTGCCAATGTTCTTTTTCCATAATTTCACCTCTTCTAATAGTAAATTTCTAACATACTTAAAACCAGTCGCCGATTCAATACCGTTAACTGGCTGTAGAATAGGGCGTCTATCACGGTACCTTATCTCAATTAAGGTTATTAATTATACTTTGTCAATAAATATATCAGTACATACAACTTCCACATTTAATGGTGGCATTAAAATATTACACTTTAATATGTTTTTTTCATCCTCAAACTCCACCTCACTGATTTCAATATTCTGAATAAAATAAGGAATCTGAGGTTTAGCTAATTCTTTTAAAGGTTTTAATCTATCCTCTACACTTGTAATAAATAGAAATTTTGAACAACCAGTGAATAGTAATTTTACATTATAATCTGTGTCCTCAAACATAATAGTAATCTCGTCACCAAAAAAGTTAGTGTCCATTTGCAATACTCTTGCATCCCAATAATGTATAGTTTCAATTTCGCTTTGTATATGCTGCGCTTTCAAATTAATCACCTCACTTTATATAAGGTATATAATCATTTGTTTTTTTCAATTTAAGTAATCCTAACTAAAATGTCATCTGGTCTTAATCTCGTTTTCTTAGTATTGGACGACGCTATACTTCATGGCGATACAATCTACATTCGGATTCAACCCCCAAATCAATACTTTTTTATTTTACTCATCTTTCATATACAGTAATGAATAATTCTCCGTCCTCTTCCTCAAATAGACTTACTACTATCTCCCGATTTGGGAATCTGTTCTTAAAGCTAAGTGACCAAAATATTTTAAGAACCTCTCCTAAAGCTTGTATTTGCTCCTCTAAGTTCTTATCCTCATCAACATAAATATGAAAAAAATCTCTAACTTGATATAAGTTCATCATTTTTTCTATATTAACTTTATTATTTTGACATTCCTTCTTCCACATATCGAAATTTTTTTCCGAAAACTTATCTTTTAATAAAAAACATCCTTCGACTTCAATAACATCCGGATAAAAAAATTTCGCAAATCCAAGTGCTGTTTTTATATCTGATTTCATATTTACATAGCTCCACCATGTAAATTTTCCTTCATTAGCATCTTTAAACTCCATAAATTCTCCATTTATTTCATCATTGAACAATGAATATCACACCCTAATCTTTTTATGGAATAATTTTAGGTACTTCAGATAGATCAGCTGGTCGAACCTCGTAACCATTTTGAAACTTCACCCTTGTCTTTGACCATCAGTACCGTAAGTCGTATATCTATACAAGTACGCGAATAATTACAACTTGACACGGAGCCTCTACTCGCATGATTCGGTATTATTAACTAACTATTCATATTATTTAAATATTTATTCGCTAAATCAAGGGCAACTCCTAATTTAATTTGATTCTGCTTACTTAGACCTTGTAAATATTGAGTAATAGATTTAGATTCAATAATTGGTTCAATTTCTGCGTTATATCGATCTAATTCAATCTCCAAGATAATGTTATTATTAATTAATAACTTATAAATATCCTCACCTTGCTCAGGTATCCAATCAATAATATAAACTACTTTCATTTCTGGATATAAACTTATTATCACTTCAAGTAATCTTTTATTCTCTTCACCCTCGAAAAGTGATTTATTAGATTTTACAAGTATCTTTCTTATATCGTGTTCAGTCTTACTACCAATTAGTTTCACGTTTCCACTCCTTTTATTAACATTTTATCACCCTAGGTGTCTGTCACTAATTTACCTCGACTATCAATAAGATATATGTACTTCTACTCAACTTTACAGATAAAATTAGAAGAAAACAGCTCCTTTCTTTACCATAAATGTGACGAATCCGCCTAGTCCCCTTATCTTTTGACGTGCTAAACAATGTGTTTTAGTATCGGCTTATTATCTCAGCGTTTCCTCTGCTTGTACTCGTCATGTTTCTTTTTCTCTACTTTGATTTCTTTGTATGCAAAAAGGCTTATTCCTAACTCATAATTCAAGTTTGAATAGCCTTTGAAAGTTTATCTGTCAGTTTTTTAAGTGTTTTGAGTGTATTACCAAAATTTTATTCATTGTTTAAACTGTTATTTTGTAACCATTTCTTTGCTTCTTCACCTGTAAGAATTATTGGTTTTTCTTGGGTTCCAATATTGATACTTTTTATAAAAGCCTCTTCTATTCCACGAATTCCAGTTAATATAGCTCCGTTTAGCAATACACTTTCAAATGTCGCTAATCGTATATCAGCATTTAATAAAACTGCATTACGAAAATCCACCTCGTCAAAAAAAGCAGCTACTAAATTAGCGTCTGATAAATCTGCTTTAACAAACACTGTTTCAATACATTCACTATCAGCAAGTCTAGCAGCTTTAATATTGGCATTTGTGAAGTCTACATACGAGACGTTAGATTACCAAAATCCGCTCCTTCTAAATTTGTAGATATAAAAGTTGATGAATATAGTAAAGATAACGAGATATCCTTGTTATTTAAATCCATGCCATCAAAGGTACAACCTGTTATATACGCTTGGTCTAGTGGATACTGGGACAAATCCACATTTCGCAAATCAATCTCATCTATACCCAGTTTTTCTCCTTGTTCCCCAATAGTTTCAATCCAAAGACGATGCGACTCTAATTGAACGATAATTTCTCTGAAATCAGTTATCATACTTAACCTCCCTTATGGATACTAAATGGTCCTATTGATACTCCAGCTTTTTCTATTGTCTCTATTTGATGATTTTTCTCATAAACAAAAACCCAATTGTTTGATTTTTTAACAAACAATTGAGACCAAATTAACTAATCAGGTTTTCTACAAACAAATAAAACCTTTTTATTTCGCTATATTATATTTCTATTATTGTTTCGGAAACCTTTGTTCCATATGCAAGATTTTCCACCCAAAACATTCGTTGTTCTGCCCCACCGATATTTATACCAAAATAAAAGGATGGGTCTATAAATAATTCTTGGCCATTATTTAAGTTTAATTGAATACTATCACAAATAATTTGTTCCCTATTGCTTACTTCCAAACCATAAATGATAATACTTTTAACAGTATTTTTAGTAGACATAGAATCTGTCAATACTATTTGATTTACTGAGGTTTTACAAGGTTGCATGTCCTCATCAATTTCAAATTTGTATCGTATTGAATCAACTATATTAACACTAAGTTTTGAATATTGATCCATGGATTCAAGTTCTAAAAATTGTTCCCCAATTTCAAAATAATAAAAACGCATATCTGGATAGAAGTTTGCAATACCATCTTCAATATCGACAAAACCAACTAAGTAAATATCTTGAATCGAACTATTCTTAAAGATATCTGTAAGTTTTTCCAACATAATAACTCTCCTTTTATTAAGGACAAATTGAATACCAATATCCATACCCTTACTCGTTTCTCATAGAGTAACAAATTCACCATTCTGTTTGGTCACAACTGTCATAGCATTGCCCCCATATATAACATCAATTCCAATATCCTTTAAAAATTCATCGGATATCCGAAGACAATTCTGTGTATCCTCAGTTCCATTAAAATAGTGTTTCAAATTATTATTCATTGTTATCGCCACGAGCCAAAGATTTTCACTAGTTATTATGATTCCTTTTGTAAAAAACTATTTCTCACCCTGCAAGATCAAAATAAGAGCATTTAACAATTCATTTTTCTATTTCTAGTATCAAACTTTCCAAATTTAAAATATCTTTATGAAATTCATTATTTAATACTCTTATTTCCTCGATATATAACTTAGATTTATTCACTACTACTGTTTTGAGGTTCTCATAACTAACTTGTTTATCTTTCCAAAACTGATGAATTAAATTAGGCATTTCTTTCGTCTCTATTGCCCCACTTCCTTCAGGTTTATCAGCAAAAACTTTACTTATTTTCACTATATTTTTTTCTTTTATTAGTTCAATCCAAATCTTAGGCTTTTCAATATCACTTATTAAAACATAGCTTTTAGTTTTCAAAATTAATAACGATTTTAAAAAATAATACAACCACCAATAAATAGAAACTGAAAATTCATCAATATCTTCGGGGATAAAAATACCATAGGTTTCATTATCAATTTCAAATTGAAAATATCCATCTGCCCCATTGAGCTCCATTTCCTCTACGCTATCATTTTTAAATATTTTGAAACTCATGTTGAACATCATTTTCCACCTTATTTAGTCATTTTTCTAATATCCTCAATTGTAAATTTGTATCTTCTATATACACCTACCAAATTGATCATCTTTTGTGTATTTCTTGTTCATATATATCCATTTTTCACTCTAATCACACTTAAATATGAAAGTTCTTTTTTGTACAAACCTGTAAGAAATTCAGAGTCAAGCGCTCATCTTCACTTAGTCAAACAAAGTTATATACCCTTCACTGCTAAGACTATCTATTTAAACTTTTATTTTGTATCCACTCTCTAGCTTTTTCCCCCAGTAAAATTATTGGATTTTCTTGAGTACCGATATTGATGCTTTTAATAAAAGCTTCCTCTAAACCTTTAATACCTACTAATGTTGTCCCTTTTAGCAAAGTCTCTTCAAATGAAGATGAACTAATGTCTACATTTTTTAAATTTGCATTTTGAAAATCTGTAAGATCTAAGGAACAAGAAATTAGCTTTGAATTCTCTAGATTGGTGTTTAAAAAAATTGCTTCAGAACAATCTGTTTTAGCAAATCTTGCATTTTGGGCATTTGCATTTGTAAAATCTGCGTAAGATACATCTGCTTTATAAAAATCAGCATTTACTATATTTGTATTTTTAAATGTTGATGAACATAACAATGATGAGGACATATCACTACTACTTAGATTCATGCCGTCAAATTTGCACGCAGTCAAATATGCTTGATTTAAAGGATATCCTGTTAAATCAAAGTCTTGAAAGTCTATTTCATCGACACCTAGCTTTTTACCTTGTTCACCTATTGTTTCAATCCAAACTCTATGTAATTTTAAACGTTCTATTATCTCTACGTGGTTAAATATCTTCAACTGTTAGCACCGCCTTTGACTACATTGTCTGAAGCTCCTGTATCTTTTTACTTTCTTAAATTATTCCATGTTCTGGAGTTAGATATCTTATATCACATATTACATTAGCTAATTCAAAAATTATTTACCTGTGTTGATATTTATTATAATCAACAGTTTTAGCTATTTTGACAGCTACTTCTAATTGTTTTATCTTTACGTTCTCAACTATTTCATTTGCTTCTTCATCCCAATCAGGTCCAGATATTTTTAAATATTCCGCGAAGTCCAATAATATCTTTTCATTATATAGTCTTATTTCAATTAGCCTTTGATATGTCTTAAACATAATTTCAATAGGCAAAATGAAATCTTGTTTATCTTTTTTTATAATTTGTTCTAAAAGTTTACTATCTGTAGTGTTAATTAATTCACTGTTAAAATTTTCAATCGCAGAATTAAATTTTAACTCTGTCTCTCTAGTCTCTCTTTTATTTAAATTTGTCCAATCATAATTTAATAAGTTAATAATTTCCTCAGTACTCTGTAATAATCCCATGAAACCTCACCTCTATTTTAAACGGTAATAATTAATATAAATGAACCATTATTTAACTTCATACAATTATAGCCGATTTTTTTCGCCGTTACTTTAAATACAAATACAATTACAATTGCTCATACATAGTAATAGAAAGCCCTAATTCACCCATAATTTCATTCCCTATTTCAATAATAATATTTTTATTTGGAAACAATTCTTTAACCCTTTTACCCCAAAAATATATTAATACCTTAGAAAATTCATCAATTATTTTATCATTCTCCATAGACTGATTATAACTACCGATAAAGAAATCACCCAAACTTCTACTATTTACCCATTGTTCGATTTTAATTTTATCGCCATTAAACTGTTCTTCGAGTCTTCTAATTCTCTCAAATGCATTTTCTCCTTCTGCATCTAACAAATCTGAAATGAAAATATACCCATTTATTTCAATTATATCAGGACAGAGTGTATACGCTATTGCTAAAAAATCATCAATACCACAGCAATTTGCTGAATGATTAAATAGACTTACTCCCTTTTGCTCCTCGAATTCCTCAAATATTTGATTATCAACAATACCTTTATTTAATTTATAACTTGCCATTTAGTCACCCTCCAAACTCTTTTTTAATAAAATCGGTCGCAGCCCCATCCAACTTATATTCCTAAAAAAACTCTTTTCCTGCAGGATTTTAAATACTTAACTCGTTGCCTACTTAAATCATTAGCTTTCCATCTCCATCATAATCGAATACAAGCAGGTGTTTGAATAGTATCCTTTCTACCTAAAAATTTTTTTCACTTCATGCGCCAACAGTCATTCATCCATAAATATATTTGGATTGATTTTTTCTCATCATTTTTCTAAATACAAAATGCTTATTCCACCTCATCGTATAAGTTGAAATAAGCATTTAAAATTATAATTTATTCAAGCATCTATTTTTGATGAATCACTTATTCAAATAATAACTAACATATTTCTAATACATCTGTAAATAAAGCCTCCCCTAAAGTAAATCTCCTATTAAACGGCTTAATATCTGGTAATTCACGCCACTCATAAACAGTGTCATAGAAATCATAAAGATAACTCAATTCGATATAACCTCTATTCTCCATAATTCTTCTGATTTGATTCGCTCCTTGTATTACTTCTAATGATTCAGCCATCCCTACTATCTCATAACTCCCGTCTATTAAGTTATGCCTAAGTTTATAGCTAAAATCTAATATATAAACTGGAGTTAATTTTGAAACCAGAATGTTTATTTTTTGCTCTAGTAAAAAACCCTCCTTCCCTTGTAAATCTTTCATCTCAATTATTGTTTCTGAAGAAGGACCAATCAAATTCCTTATATGTATTTTCTTTATAGCATGAATCCCACTAAATTCCATAGGTATTTGTATCTCTTCTGTACATTTTCCCTTGTACCATTCATCAAGTTCTCGTTTTAAAAAAATACGCTCCAACAGATTTCCAATCTCTGGATATTCTTCAACAAATCTTTTTCCATGCTCCATATATCTAACCATCCAATCTTCTCTTACAGAAATTTCACAAGTAATTTACAAACTTAAGTATTTCATTAAAATCGAAATCACTACATCTTTTCATAATTTCTCCGCATTGAAAAAAATACAATATTCTATCTGTTCCTTATTTACCATTGTAAAAGCTAAAACCACTTTATTACCGTATTTCTCTATAATTTATCTCTTATATCATAAAAGTTATATAAAAAAATTCATAGTCTTCTTGAGACACTAATATATCTCTATTCTTTAGCAGTTCAAAGAAATCAACTGTCAAATAATCTGTTTCCTTTGAAGTTGATAAATTAGTGTCTTTCAAATCATAAAGAACAGCAGTATGTTTCTCTTTAATTCTTTCACCATCATATTTCAAAAAAATTTTACTGTTAGTTTCCTTTAGATATTCTTGAAATTTCTGAAACATCTTTCAGTTCTCCTTTTTCTAATTTATTTACTAAATCCCACTTTTGTTCATCAGATAAAGGACTTTTTTGCAATCTCTCTCATGAAAGATGGTACAGCATGCCAATTTTCCAGATCATCCTCATCCAACATCGACCAATAATAAATAGTATTCTTATGAATACTATTATCTTGAAGAAGATGATATCTGATCAAGATAACCGAATTCTCCTCAGCCTTTCCTTCTACCATAGCATCATTGAATGATGAAATAATAATAATCATTAAAGCGAATTTTTCGTCTTTGTTTAATTCGATATTTTCATAGGCGTATAAGAATTCGGTTATCCTTGAAGAATCCGACACCTCATACTCCCAATCTTGTGAAAATTCATCAGGAGCAGGTAATTTCACTTTCTTTACAAGACCATCAATAGCACTCTTAGTAACATACTTCGGGTATACATTCTCCATGGTTATTTCTCCTTTGTATTATTTTCCCATTCCTGAAGGATAAGCATTGCTTTATGTAAAAGTAGACCTAATTCCACAATCCTATTTCACTTTCACTCTAGATTTTTCTTCACCAACCAACTAATATGCTTGAAAGGTATTTTGCCAATCAAGGTTATTAAAGGATAACTTCAATCATTAGTGATTATATAGCATACATTAAACAATATTTTTTTATTTTTTAAATCTTGAATAAAATTACTTAGTGATATAGTGCCTTGAATAATTTCATAATCACTACCCTGATATCTAGCTAAAAACATTAAGTTATTAGTTGGAGATTGTTCAATTAAAAATTCTAATATTGCTTCAAACTCTTCTATATATTCCTTATGAATAATTAATGGAGTTAAGTTATAAATAATATCCTCATCGTCAATCCAAAAAGGTATAGGTAATTTTTCTGACTCTATTTCAAAATCAGAGGTACAAAGTAAAAATGCATTTTTTATCCCATCATCTTCTTTAACTAATGAGTACCAAATCCCTTTTGTTTGACTCATAAATTTCCATGTACAATCCAACCTCAAAGCCATTTTATCATCCACTTCATTTATTACTTCTATAAAAGAGAGAAATGGAATTGGTAATGGTTTATTTTGATTAACCACTAATATATTTACTTCAAATGACATAGCTATCACCTTTTTTACCGTAGAAAATCTTTTATATTCCAATTAGTATCAAACGAAGTCTTTCCATCTGTAGATTGTACCATCTGAACTTAGATGAATATCAGGATCACCGTATACATCTTTCACTACATCTACAGTTGCATCAAGTGCTCCTTTGGATGTTTGAGCTTTTATTAAAGATTTATTGAATCCCTCCCATAACCATTTTTTCTTTAGTAGACATATCTTTATTTATTTTTAGGGGTTCCATTTTGTCTAACGACTTATAGTCTTTGGCAGCTTCTTTTACTGTGGTTTTTACTACCTTTACAGCTCGGTTAAGCTTGTTTTGGCTTCTGTTTACCCACAGTGCTCCCTTATGGCAGTTTTTTTGCCAGAGTATCCCCGCCTTCAAAGTTGACTGTTCCCATTGGAATCTTTATGTAGCCAGCTTTTTTGTTATGCCACTTCTGTTATTTCAAGGGAGAGCTTAATAGTATGCTGAATACTATACTTACAAATGAATTAAAGTAAAATTAAAAGGATTAAGTGTGGCGCAATACCGAACTCAATCCTTACAAGTTGCTTAACTATATAAAATATTTAAATTTTTTTAGGGATTTTGATTTTCAATAAATCCAACAAATTTATTTATTTCCACCATTTACGTGTAATTTGTTTTAAATGAAATTCAATATATTCAATTACTTTTTTATAATCATTAGACGTGAATTCTTGAATAGGATTTTCCCAATCCATATTTTTCATAATTAAAACTAGGAATTGACCATCAGATGAAATATCAGGAGTCCAACCTAAATCCAAAGTTATAGACGCTTTTTCATGATGAAGTTGTAGCAAATTTTCAGTAAACATAAACCAACAATCATCATCTTGTTTCAAATTTCGAGGATCTATCTCAAAAAAATTATTATAATTCACTTTCCATCCATCGGTTATCCTTAGAGGATGAATATTTGTTTCGGGAACATTTAACTTAGCATATTTTCTCATCATAACCTCTGAAAACTCAATTACTTTACTTAATTCAGTTTAATATTTTCTTTCATTCCACCTCTTCGCACCTATTATAAAAAACCATTTCCTTTATAGCAAATTCTAACCAAGCCCAGAGATCTTCAAATTCATGTTTTTGTTCAAAGCCTTCAGTAGCAAAATCATGAATTAATGAATTTTAGTTCCCTTTCCTATTTCAAAACAAGCAATATCATCAGTAACATCCTGTCTAGCAAAAGGTATTAATTTCCTATCAGGATATCTCTCTTTCAAATCAAAATACCTTCTTGTCGCTTGCCCAGACTCCATTAAATACCATACATCAAAATCAACCAAATTTAATTCCAAAATCTTATCATAAGATTTTGGATATTCAAAAATATCTGAAGTTATAAAGTAAGTTGCCAATTTATATTCACTTCTTTCCATTTCATTTACTCTAACTCATATCATCCCATTGGATTATTATTCCTAAAACTAGCTTTTGTTTTTGAACGAGTAATTCTAGAGCTTCTCCCAAGACGTTACTGGGGAATTAGGGGGGGAATTTCCACCTATACATCTACGATTCTTAAATTATCATCAGGTAGATGTTAACATCTTATATAACATGGTTTTATTCGTTAATAATAATCAAATGCCTAGTTTGGCAATTTTTCTTTAATGTAAGAATGTTCAAGAAAACTCAGCAAACTCTTGGTTAAATATTTTACCTGGTATTGATCTAAATCACTATTGACAATTAACTGACCATTCTCTTTTCTAAGTAATTGATCCGAACCGTTTTCTAAAAACAATAGATTTCCGCCAACTTGTCTCATAAGATTCCCAATAACTTCAAAAAAAACTTCTATACCTTGATAA
The DNA here is from genome assembly GCF_047737915.1 of Lysinibacillus sp. NPDC056185. Classification (NCBI taxonomy): domain Bacteria; kingdom Bacillati; phylum Bacillota; class Bacilli; order Caryophanales; family Bacillaceae; genus Lysinibacillus; species Lysinibacillus sp. NPDC056185. The sequence continues at coordinate 3,084 of NZ_JBLLLQ010000027.1, read as the reverse complement.
AAAGTGTTACCAAATAATTGAACTCTAATGCATACATTTACATCTAAATCGTAATGCCTTCTAATAAAAGCTATGTCAGATATATCTTCAATTTCTAGAGATAATGAAAAATACTTAATACCCATAACTATTTCTTCTTCACTATTATGAACAGTTACCTCTTCGTTCACAGACCGGACTATTATACTTTGAATAATTTCCGCTAGGGGTTTACATCTTAAATTAGAGCTTAAAAACAATTCGAACTCCATTTATTTCTCCTCTCCCTGTATCTTTATCAAAGGAAAAATATTATCATAACATTATTTAAGCTACACCCTATTTCTATTTGGTTCAGAAATACATTTCCCGTCCCTATAGGTGTGAGTATTTCCTGGAGACTTTTAATTTGATGAAATTCAATATCATCTCCACTATTCTTATCAAAGAAATGAGATGACTTTACTTCTGGTGAACTAATCTTAAGTTCTTCAAACACTAGTTTATTTAACTCTTCTTTTCGGAAGTCTTCTAGAATAATTTCAAGATTTTCCAAACTATCTACTCCTTTTTTATTTGTCAATCAAGCCCTTAAATGTTCCGTCTCGATTAAGTCTTACTCCACGACCATCAGGCAATGCGTAGTGCTGAAAGTAACTGTTCAAGGTCTACCCATCCTTGACTATCCAACTCAAATTCATATACCCAAGGTGCATAACGTAACGCGTAAGAAAACTCTTTGCTAAGTTTTGAGAAATCCATATTATACCCCGTCACTTAAGACGCCTTCCTTGATGTCTAAAATGCATAACTTGTGTGCGACAAATTCATTTAACCCATAGCTATCCAAATATAGTGCAAAATGATTTAAATCATTTTTTGCCCACTCTGAACTTATCTCCTGTAACTCACTAACCCAATTGGATTCTTCAATTTTTACGAGTTTATCGTAAGTGTACTAATATATTTAGTGAACTTTTCAGAAAAATGTCGATGGGCTACGGTTCTAATAAATTTAATGCCTCCGTTGAAATCTTCGTCGTCTAGCCCTCTAAACTGTGCTCCTATTAAATGTCCATCCGTCAGAAATATAGTAAGGTTCAGGTTCTTGGATATTTCTCTTAGTCGCCACTTGCCTTGAAGTCTGTTCAGATTCAGTCGCTCGCCATACTGTCCTACCGTTCTGCACAGATTGTAAAAGCACACGTTGCTCAAGAAAAAAAAGAAATCACAGTTTCAACTATTACGTTAAAAGCTATGATTTCCTTAATTTTTAGGATGCAATTCAAAAAGGCTATCAAGTACTTGTTAGTGAGATAAATAAATTTTTCATAAAACAACTTCAATTGTAATATTTCGGCAATTACTATTGTTTAATTACGGCTTTAAACTAAGAATATATTCAATTCTTGATTTAGCACCAAAGCTCGATTCAATAACCTTATAATCTTCAGTTCCCATTAATTGTATACATTTATTTATATCTTGCAATAACTTTTCTATATCTTCTTTATTAGCATCACCTTTAAATTCATTACTATTGATATATAAACCTAAATTTCCATATACAAAATCTGGTATTTCTTTAAGTTTAAAACACTCAATTGCAACACAAATATAATATGCAGTTTTTGTAAAAGCATTATAATTTAGCTCTCTCCAATCTTCTTCAAATACTTTTGCTGCAGATTGTGATGCTGTAAATCCATCATCTTCTATATATTCTTCAAAACTATATACAACAGAATCCTTGATACTTTCATAATGAACATTATTATTCATAGCACATTCCACCTTAAATCTTAACCCTTATTGAGTTACTGTATTATTTGTAAAGATATTTAACTTTATATTAAGATGTTTTTTCTGAATTCTAATATAACATTTGTGCAACTTTGACAAGTATTTAACTCTGTGAAAAGACTAACCTCACCTAATATCCCTAATAGTAATGTTGCTTTTCGTTGCCTCATCAAGAACGCTATGTACTTCCACAGGAATCATGATTCTAAAAATAAGAAATGCCCATTTAACCACTGTTATGTATGGTTTATGAGCTCAAGATAATAAGAAATTATTTGTCTAATTAGAAAATAGTTTTCTTATTGTCCTTTGGAGATAAACAACTATAATTTCATTTTAAATTAGATAAAACACTTACAATTCGATCAGCTAACTTTTCTTGTTCATCTTCAGTCAATTGCTCATCAGATACATCTTTGATACTGAACGATTGCAACACATGTTTAACATCTTCAATACCATCCACTCCAGTTAATCCTTGGGTGTACAAATTTTCAGTAAGCGTTGTATAGATAATGAATTTTTCACTTTTTGTATTTTCACAATCTCGACCAAATCGTTGCAACACAGTAGTAACTATTGAATAAATATTTTCATTTTCTATCAAAAAATTATTAATAAATTTTTGAACTTCTTTTATTAACTCGTCGTAATACCAACAAACTCTTGGATAATAATCTAACGGCTTTTTTTTCAGCTCTTGTAAAACGTAGTCTTTTCGATTAATTAAATCGATATATTGTACTGAAGTTAAACTATTTTCTTGCTTAATTACTTTAAAATCCAATTCAACTAGTGACTGTTCCATATAATTCTTAAAAGTATATGGAATTTTCTCATGAGAAAGTGATATTTCTGAAATTACTGTGCAAAACAGCGCTTTATCTGTTTCACTTTTTTTAGACAACATGTCATACTCATTAAATGTTCTTGCTATTGCTTCACCTCTACTCATTTTTTCTTCTATTAACCCATTATAATCTTCATGAATATATTCTTCGTATTCTTCATAACTATAAACCATTTAAAAACCTCCTTGAATATTTTGGTGAAATAGAATTATCACTATTATGAATTACCTCAATTTTAATATTCGGATATTTTTTATTAAATTGTTGGACTACTTGATCACAACTATCACATACAACTTCTAAAATAACATCTCTTGATGGCCTGACTTCATGAGTCAGTTATTAATTCAAATTCTTAGAAGTTTAATTGTCTCCAGTCGGTCTCACATTTTTTTTCGTAAGTTATAAAATCTTCAGTCGAAAATCTTTTTTCAAGTATCCTACTAGCCTC